>CAYNLU010000006.1:39336-42573 GCA_964398205.1 uncultured Candidatus Saccharibacteria bacterium
ATAAAAAAATGATTAATGACGAGCATTTGAAAGTTTTATATTTTAATCAAAATTCTTCTGAAATATTTCCTAATACGGATATAAAGGGTGGTATTGTTATATTATATCGAGATGTTAATAAGAATTTTGGAGCAATTAAGACGTTTGTTAGTTTTGATGAATTGACTTCTGTTTTACAAAAAGTTGAGCACGACAACTTTAAAAGTATTAGTAAGTTGATTTATACTGTAACAAGCTATACTTTTTCGCCAAAAGCTTATAAAGATTACCCAGACATTATACAAAGAGTTGGCAAAGGATCAGGAAACCAATTAACTTCTGGAATATTTGAGGCTGTGCCAGAAATTTTTTCAGATCAAAAGAAAGACGAAAAACAAATTCAAGTTTATGGTCGTCAAAATAATGAACGAGTTTATAAGTGGGTAAACATTGATTATATTAATACCCCAGATAATTTAAATAGCTATAAAGTATTTATTCCTGCTGCGAATGGTTCAGGAGCAATAGGTGAAGTGCTTTCCACACCTCTTATTGGAAAGCCTCTTATTGGACATACCGCTACTTTTATCTCTATGGGTAATTTTAAAAATAAGTTAGAAGCGGAGTCCCTTTTGAAATATCTTAAAACTAAATTTGTTCGTATAATGCTTGGGATTAAAAAAACTACACAGCATAATAAGACAAAGGATGTTTGGTCTAAAGTTCCATTACAAGATTTTACTAAAAAATCTGATATTGATTGGTCAAAATCTATTTCTGAAATAGATAAGCAATTGTATAAAAAATATGGGTTAGATAAAAAAGAGATAGATTTTATTGAAACTCAAGTTAAAGAAATGAAATAAATCTATGAATATATCAACACCAAAAATTGATATATTAGAAAATGCATTGAGGCGGATTGGTAATTTGCTTGATATTTTACTAATTGATCGCACGACAAAAAAGAATATTATTTGGGCGACCGATTCATATGAAGAACGTGGCAAGGAATATTTACCCCAAAAATATATTATGCCAGAATTAGTTTCTGATAGAAATGGTATGCTTATACAACCCCGTGCAGCAAAGAGTTTGATTGAACAGCGTCATCGCACTAAAGATAAGGCTGAAGTCTTTACACCACTAAAAATTGTTGACCAAATGAATAAGGCCACTGAAACAAAAAAAATAACTAAAAAAAATTGGCAAGAATATGTAAGCGAATTAAAACTAGAAATTACATGTGGTGAGGCGCCTTTTGTAGTAAGTCGTTATGATCCAACAGCACACACAGGCAAACTTGTTCCGTTAAATAATAGAGTTGGTTTTTTGGATAAAAAATTAAGAATAGTATCTAAGTATTGTAAAGATAAAAAGGATTGGTTGTTTTGGGCAAAAGAATCTTTCAAGGCAAGTTATGGTTATGAATGGCAAGGTGACAATATACTTCTTGCCCGTGAAAATTTGCTGTATACATTAATTGATTATTACGAAGATAAATTTAAACAAAAACCATCTCTCAAAATTCAAGAAGAATTTGCAGAAATTATAAGTTGGAACATTTTCCAAATGGATGGAATTAAGTATGTTGTGCCGATGAGTTGTCATAATGAAAGCAAAATTATTTCTGATCTTTTTGGAGTAAAAAAAGATCTTGTTAAAAACCATAAATGTGAAGGATGTAAGAATAATGCTCCAAATAAACATAATGGTAAATACGTAAAAATTATGGATTGGAAAAATGGTAAAATTATTAGATTTTTGGATCTTATGAAATAATAAAAAATAATATGAAAGAAATAATTGATTCAATAAAAAATATTGCAAAAGAAAGATTAGCAAATCCTATTTACGGAACTTTTTTAATTTCTTGGCTAATTTTTCATTGGGAGTTTGTTTATACTTTATTATTTGTAGATCAAGATATAATTTGGAATTCTAAATTATTATTTAAGAATGACTATTTAATACAGGAGTTTTTTAATTTTAAGGACCCATTTTTTTATATACTTTGGTCGATACCTTTTATACTTACTTATTTAGTAATTTGGAAATTTCCAAAATGGTTTTTACTTTCAGGTTATACAGAAGAAGAGAAATACAAAACAGATAAATCTTTGGTTAAATTAAAAGAGGCTGTAAAAATTAAAAAAGAAGAAGCAAAATTGGAAGAAGAAAATGCAAAAGAATTAAAAGCTTTAGCAGAAAAAAAACAATCTGAAAAAATAATAGAAGATACAGATCCCACAATTAAATGGGAAAAAGAATATCAAGCGTTAAAAAGAAGAAATAATTTTTATCAATTTCAACAAATTTACGATATTATTTATAATAACGGAGGTAGTGTTTATGGTAATCAATTATATATCGCTGCAAAACCTTTAATTGCTTATTTAGATAATACAAATATTGTTAATTTTGATGGGAGTAATATTGAATTAACAGAAAAAGGAAAGTATTTTATGAAAAGGTTTTTAGAAGAAAAATAAAATTTTATGCAAGAAGATGAAGATTTAATTTAACTTTGCGTTAGGCAAGACCTAACACAGAGAAGTATTATTTATAATTTAAATTTTAATTCTTCTTTAAAAACTCTGTGCGGAGGACGAGGCCTTTGATGCCGTCGGCGTTGCATTCTATGAGTTCTTCGTCGTCTGTAAGTCTGATATTTTTAATCTTTGTGCCTTGCTTGAGTACGAGCGAGCTACCTTTGACTTTTAAATCTTTGATAACTATTACGTTATCTCCGTCGGCTAAAATATTGCCGTTGGCGTCTTTTACTACTATCTCGTCTTCGTTTTGTTCTTGATTCATAAATCTATTATACTATTTTTTATTTTAAAATCTAAATTCCTAATCAAATAAAAAGTAATAAATAATTTATGCTATAATCTTATTTATGTATAAAGGATATAAAATAAGATGTAGAGCGATAATAATGCACGAAGGGAAACTTCTCGTAGTAAAGCATAAAGAACGTAGTCAGTCTTATGTACTTCCAGGGGGTAAAATGGATCCTGGAGAAGATCCTTTGATTTGCGTAAGAAGAGAGATTATCGAAGAGCTCGGGGTAGAGCCGAAGGGTTTTAAGCTTGCTTATGTATATACTTGGAAAAAAGACGGCAAGCAGAATTTGGATTTTATGTTTTCTATTTCAAACGGAGATGAGTTTTTAAATTTGAAAGATAAAAAAGCTACGCACGCTTTCGAGCTTTTTGATATTCGTTGGATTTCTAAAGATGAATATATTTTAGT
>CAYNLU010000007.1:0-37830 GCA_964398205.1 uncultured Candidatus Saccharibacteria bacterium
TAATTTTCGACTTTATTTATATAGATATTATATCACAGGGCAAAATAAAAAATATACAAGGTAGTTATCCACACTTCTTCGCTAAAGCTACGAAGTGCAAGCAGCCTATTCCTAATCCGAGGTCGAAGTGCAATAAAACAGCCCCGCCGAAGGCGGGGCTGTTTTTTCTTTGCTAATTTATAACTTTCTACTTTTAACTACTATCCTATTCCTCCTGCAAGGTTATAGATAGGTACGAGCACCGAAACGAGCAAGATTCCGACTCCGAGACCGAGCACCACTATCATCACCGGCTCGATAAGTCCGACGAGAGTATCAACCGCATCATCAACTTCTCTTTTATAGAAATCTCCTAAGGTTTTAAGAATTTGTCCGAGGGATCCAGTCTCCTCTCCAACTTTAACCATCTGAATCATAATCGCAGGCATATATTCGTTATGCTTTTCAAAAGCTTGAGACAAAGTAAGTCCGGATTTTACAGCTTCAGCGGATTCTTTAATAATATTTTTGTAAACTTTACTACCTACAACGTCCGAAGTAATATCGAGTGAACGCACGATAGGAATACCTGAGACAAGCATAGTATCTAAGTTATCCGCAATACGAGAAAGATAAAGTTTGCGGTATAGATTTCCTACAACTGGTATAGAAAGTTTAAGTTTATCAATATAGCTTTTACCAGCCTCAGTAGTTGAAAGTTGCCAAGCCCAAATTCCGAAAAGTACTAAGAAGATAAGGAAAATAAATCCGTAATTCACAAAGAAATCAGAAAGCCCTATGATGATTTTTGTGAAAGTAGGAATTTCTTGACCAGAATTCTCAAGGATTTCCGCAAGGTTAGGAATAACCACAACGAACATCAAAGTCATAACTACAAAGAAAGTTAGAATAACGAAAATTGGGTAGATTAACGCATTCCGGGTTTTAGAGGTTAAGGCGTATTGACGATCGAGGTATGAAGCTAGGTGAAGAAAAGTTTGATTAAGTTTACCGGTTTCTTCTCCCGAACGAACCATATTCACATAAAATTCAGAGAAAACTTTCGGGTGCTTAGCGAGAGCTCCTGAGATAGATACTCCGGCTTGAAGATCGTCTGAAATTTCAAGTAATTTTTTACCGAGCAATTTGTTTTCTGAATTTGAAGAAAGCATCGTGAAAGCTTTTAAAGCTGAAACTTGAGCTTCGAATAGAGTCGCGATTTGTCTAGAAAGAATAACGATATCTTTAGTTTTAACTTTATCAAAAAGAGAAATTTCCCAAATATTTTTCTTGTCAGCTTCTTTGATAGAAACTATTATAAGTCCCCTTCTTTGCAAAGCCGAAATAGCCAAATCTCGATTAGGAGCATCTACTTCTCCTTCTTTCTTTATTCCTTTGTCATCTATTGATTGATATTTGAATAACATAATATTTAAAAATTAAAGCATTCTCTCTAAACCTTTTGGATTTAAAGAATATTGATAAGCATTCTCAATAGTGATTTCACCTTTACGTACAAGTTCGAGCAAAGAGTGATTTAAGTCGATCATACCGTTCTCCATACCTGTTTCTATGACAACATCAATTTCATGAGTTCTTTTCTCACGAATTAGATTCGCTACAGCGTTGTTGTTAAGCAATAATTCGTAAGCTGGGATAAGTCCTCCCGTAATACGAGGGATTAATCTTTGAGAGAAAATACCAAGTAAAGAAGAAGCGAGTTGGATACGAATTTGTTCTTGTTGACCGCTCGGGAAAGAATCTATAATTCTATCAATAGTTTGAGAAGCGTTGTTAGTATGGAGTGTAGATAGCACAAGGTGACCAGTTTCAGCTGCAGAAACCGCAGTCGAAATAGTTTCCGGAGTACGCATTTCTCCGATTAAGATAACGTTAACGTCTTCACGAAATACGGATTGGAGTGCTGTATGAAAATCTGCTGTATCGATACCAACTTCGCGTTGATTGATGATAGACTTATCAGGAGTATAAACGTATTCGATAGGGTCTTCGATAGTTACGATATGGCGAGCTTGCTCGCGATTAATAGTATTTATCATAGAAGATAAAGTTGTAGATTTACCTTGACCTACTGGACCTACTACCAAGAAGAATCCTTGTTTCCTTTTAGCAATTTCGGTAATAATTGGAGGAAGATTTAGTTCTTCAGTATTTTTAACTTTTGGTATTAAACGCAAAGCGATATTGATTAAACCTTTTTGGAAAAATGCATTGCAACGCAAACGAGCTTCACCTTTAAAGTCATAAGAAAAATCAGCTTCTTTTTCTTTGAGGAATGCTTCTACGTTTGTCTTGTCTAAAAGCTCACCTAAAATACCTTTCATATCTTCTTGGGTAAATACTGGGTGCTTTACTAAAGATATAAGTTCACCGAAAACTCTCATAGCTGGTACTCTACCCGCACCTAAATGCAAGTCAGATCCGTTTTCACGAATTACAGTAAGTATTAAATCTTCTAATTCTTTTTTATAATCCATATTATTGTAAATTTTTAATATTTTTTTCTTCTAAAATTTCATGAACTTTTTTAACAACTTCAGAAGGTACAGTATTGGCTTTAATAATATATCCGGATACCCCGAGTGCATTCCCTCTTTCTATATCACTAGTTTGATTTTTGTTAGAAAGAATAATCTTGATAGTATTTGGTAATAAATTCTCTTCTTTAATTTTCTCTAAAGTTTCAAAACCGTTAAGTTCAGGCATAATAATATCTATCATCATAACGTCTGGTGATAAACCTTCTTTGATTTTCTCTAACGCTAGTTTACCGTTTGAAGCCGTAAAGACATCGAAATTACTTTGACTGAATTTAAACGCATACATATCTAATAAAAAACCGTCATCATCCACTAATAGAATTTTTTTCTTTTCTCCTTCCATATATACACATTATAATACTACTCCCCTTCATTCGCAAAGTTATATACTTCAGAAAATGGAATCACTCCTTCAATCGCTTTAAACATAGCGTCTTCTTTCATAGTTAGCATGCCGTTTTTACGTGCGATTTTATATAAATCATCATAAACTGGATTTTTTAAAATCATCGCTTGAACTTCGCGATCAATTTTAAACATTTCATAAACAGCAATACGTCCACGAGTACCCGAAGGGCATTCTGGTGAAGGTACAGTATCGTACATCTCTTCTTTTAATTTAAATTTATTTTTAAATTCTTCTGGCAAATCTGCTATTTCTTTCTCAATTTGCATTTTTATACTAGGATCCATAGCTACTAGTTTACGAGAAGAAGGACAAGTAGTACGAGCTAAACGTTGCGCCACAGAAAGCAAGAGAGTTGGCGCAATCAAATACGGATCAACTCCCATATCTATCAAACGAGGTATAGCACCTATAGAGTTATTGGTGTGTAGAGTTGATAATACGAGGTGTCCAGTCAAAGCAGCTTGAATAGCAAGTTGTGCAGTTTCTTTATCGCGTATCTCTCCTACCATTATGATATCTGGGTCTTGACGCAAAATAGAACGCAGTCCGGAAGCAAAAGTATAACCTATCTCAGGTAGAACTTGAGATTGGTTTACGTCTGGCATATGATATTCGACTGGATCTTCGAGGGTTACGATATTACTTTTTTCTTTATCGAGTTCATTCATAAGAGAATATAGAGTTGTGGATTTACCGGAACCTGTAGGTCCAGTAACAAGTATTAATCCATAAGGTCTCTTGATAGCATCTTTAATCAAAGCTAAATTAGTTTCAGAAAGCCCAAGATCATTAACAGCCTTTACTCCTTTTTGAGAGTCGAGAATACGCATCACAACTTTTTCTCCATAATAAGAAGGCATAGTTGAAACACGGAAATCTATCTTACGTCCATCTATATTAGAAGTAAAAGATCCGTCTTGAGGTTTACGTTTTTCATCGAGACGTAATTTAGATAAAATTTTGACACGCGCCACTACTCCGTTATGAACATTTGTAGGTAAAACTAAAGTAGTATATAGATTACCGTCTACACGATAACGAACTTTTACTTTATCTCCTGTATGCTCGATATGAATATCAGAAGCATTACCTTCAATCGCATTCTTTAAAATTACTGCTACGATTTTAATAATCGGAGCATCTTCAACAATCTTCTCTTCTTTTACCTTATCAGCCATCTGATTTATCTCTTTATCTAAACTAGGATCAGAAGCTTCCTCGCCAATTTGATTTTCTAAATCTTTCTTGTCTTTATTGTCTGCATCTGCAAAATTATCTAAGGCTTCGTTAACCTGAGAGCCAGCTCCTTCATATGCTTTAAGTACATATTCAAAATCACTTTTACTAATAAGAAAAGTTTTAAAAGGAATATTTATTTTTGCTGAGATGAATTGTAACGCATCTAAACCCGAAATATTTTCTGGATCAACAATACCTATATACAAAACTCCTTCGTGCAAGCCAAAAGGCACAAAATTGTAATGCTTTGCTGAATCAAAAGGAATATATTTTAAAATAGCAAAAGATACTTCTTTGCGATTAACTTTCGCTGTTTCAATATTAAAATACTCACCTTTTATTGCTAAAGATTGCTCTTCGGTAACACCAAATTCCACCAAAGCCAAATCAATATCGCCAGCGTATTTTTCTTTAGCGCGATTTTTGATTTCTACTATTTGAGATTCTCGAATGAGACCTCTTTTAACTAATTCTTCTAAAAAACTCATAATTAATTTGGTTTTTTATTTTGACTTGTATTGTTTGTATTTGTGGTATTTGTTGGAGTAGTGATTGGATTTGCGTTAAGTTCCGGAGCTTCCTGTGTTGGTGTAGCAATTGCTGTACTAGATAAAGCATCATTACCAATAGGAGCAAAAGGATTAGGACGACCTTCGTTACCGTCTTTGACTAAAGGCACGGTTCCATCAACTAAACTTTGGAAAGCATTAGAAGTAAAGATTTTATCTTCGAGAGTAATACTTTTAATACTGGATAAAGTAGCTAAAATCTCACTTGAAAGTTTTTCATCAATAGGATTAGCTTCTACTTTATTAATCTCAGCAGTACCGATATTGTTATTGGTATTTACTGTTAAAGCTTGGTCTTTTGTATTATCTTTTTTGAAAAATAAAACGTAAACTAAAATTAAAGCTAAGCCAGCTAAAATAAATATTAAGTTTTTTAATTTATTGCTCATATTAATTTTTTAACCAATAAGTTTTAATTTTAAAATTATATTTATAAACATCATTGCTATTACCAGATTTAGAATTACTTGGACCTTCAGCTGCAGAAAACTCAACAGAAGAAATATCTACAAGTCTTAGATTCTTTTCCATATCTTTAGTGAAATTTATAAAGTTATTATAAGAACCTTCGGTAGAAAATTCTAAGTTCCAAACTCCGTATTCCTCGTTGATAGCTTCATTACTAGATCCAGCTAAAGGAGCAGCTTCCCCTTCTTCAGCTTTTTTAACATCTTCGTATTTTACATCTTTCAAAGTCATACCATAAGGTGAAGCGATTTTTTCTATTTCAAGAATTAATCTAATATTATCTATACTATCAGGTAGCATTTTAGTAATTTTATCGAGATTACCTTGATCGATAGCATTATATTTGGTTACTAATTTATCACGTTCACTTTCAAGAGCTTTAGAATTATTTAAAGCATTATCATAAGCTCCGACTTCTTGCCTTAATAATGAAACAGATTCATATTTAGGAACAATCAGCATCATAAAAGCCCCGATAGAAAGTAGTATTAAGAAAATTGGTAGTAAAAATTTCATATTAATTATTTATATTATTTAAATCAATAATACTTGTATTACTTTCGACCGAGCTCGGAGTTTCTCTTTGTAATTTTTGTTCATAATCGACTAAAGAAGGATCGACTGCAAAAGTTAAATCGAAATTCACATTAGATTTATCATCTAAACTTAAATTAGAAAAAACAGGTTCGATTAAATTCTTTTCTTTTGAAAACAAGTCAGCTTGAAGAGCAATATATCTATAACCTAAAGCTTGACCGTTCATTTTTACATTAATTTCACCTTTGTCTGTAACCTCGTATGCGAACTTGGTATAACGTACGGTTTTCATAGTTATCTTTTGCAAAATTTCAAAAATAGGACTAATACTGATATGTTTGTCTAAAACTTTTCCGCCAGCTTTAAGTCTTTTGTCTAAAAGTTTTAACTCATTGATACGATTAATTTCAAAACGCTCGTTAGCTCTATCTAATTGCTCTTTTTTAGCAGTAATATTTTTAGTTAAAATATTTGAATATAAAAATAATCCACCATAAGCTAAAACCACAGTTACAAAAATAAGGACTGTAATAATAACAAAAAAACTAGAAGAAGTACTACTTTTAGTAGTATCTTCGATGATTGGCTTTTTGGGTATGAATGATGTTTGAAAATTTTGTTCCATCTTCTTTATATATTATAAACTATTTATTGCAATTTGCGGAGTGCGAGACCTAATGCCACAGCGAATTCAGGACCAGTAGAATCTAAAACATTACTCAAGAATTCTGGAGAACCAACCTTGCGGAATGGATGTGCTATTTCAATTGGAGCTTTGAAAGTATTTTCTGCTTCTTCTTTGACACCTTTCATCAAAGAACCACCTCCAGTTAAAATAATTTTCGTTACAGTACGATTGTACTTCTTCTCATACTTTAATAATACATTATTTGTTTCAGAAAAGATATAGTCTAAGTGAACTTTTATAGTTGGAGCTAACTGTGGTTCAACTGGATTTTCAAAAAGTCCATATTGCTTTTTTAATTCTTCAGCTTTTTCAAACGGTAAAGTAAGTGAACGTGAAATAGAAGAAGTCATATCATAGCTTCCCCTATTAATAGTATGATAATTTTTTACGATACCAAATTCTACAAAAGAAAGTTTGGTTCTCGAAGCGCCGATATCTACTAATAAGACCAAAGAAAGCTCATGCTCAAAACAAGATCTCACAGAAGAAAATATTTCAACTTCAAAAAAACTTGCGGAAAGATTACTATCTTTGATAATTGATTTAGATTTCTCAATTGCATCGTTTTGAATAGCTACTACTAAAACTTCTTTCTTATTTTCAAGATTTTTTGCAAAGTCAGGATTATTAGCTTCCTCAAAAGAAAGTTCTTTTTTAGGAATTTCAAAATAGTCGAGAGTAACTTCGTTGATAGGTATAGGTATATATTTGCGAGCCTCAGTCGTAACAATAGGAGCAATATCTTTCGCTTCTACTCCGGTTGGTAATTCCATCTCAAAGACCAAACTTGATTGAACAGGTACAGATAAAGCGACGTCTTTACTTAAAGCTCCGGATTGCTTAATAACTTCTTTTAAAGCTTCTACTATTTTTTCGGAAGGTAGGTTGGTAGTAGCTCCGGCCTTCAAATCTTGATAAGGACCTAAAGAAATAGCGCCGTAAGTCTCAAGCATAGCTTTACCATTTTTCTTTTTAATCTCAACTATTTTAATAGCCGAAGTTCCAATATCAATACCTAAAGCACTATCTCCCCCTTGAGATATTCCAGCCCCCTTAAAGGAATTTAAAATTTTATCTAAAAAGTTATTCATTTTTATTCGAGAATACTATAAAATTATAACATAGAATGAAAATTCTAAAAACAATCTTAGATATAGTTTTCCCCCTTTATTGTATAAGTTGCAATACTAAAGGCAAAAGCCTTTGCTATAAATGCCTCAAGCAAGCTAGTTTCAACGAAAAAGAAGTCGCGCCTTTTATCTATCCCCTATACGATTTTCGAGATCCAGTAATCAGGAAAGCTATCTGGGCGCTCAAATACAAAAACAAAAAGGACATAGCAAATATCTTCGCTGAAAATTTATATGATTTAATCATAGAAGAATTAAGCGAATTAGAAACTTTAGAAAATTTTCACAATCCTATCCTAATCCCGATACCACTCTCAAAAACTAGAGAAAAAGAGCGAGGCTATAATCAAACTTTACTCTTAGCGGAAGCTCTAGTAAATCTAGATAAAAATCAAAACTTTATTTTAAATTCAAATGTCCTAATCAAGAGTAAAGAAACTTTGCACCAAGCAAGACTTAAAAACAAAAAAGAAAGATTAGAAAACCTAGTTGGAACTTTTAAAGTTATCAATCCAGAAAATATTAAAGGAAAAAATATTATACTCTTAGACGACGTAGTTACTACCGGAGCAACTCTATCCGAAGCTAAAAAAGAATTAAGAAAAAACGGCGCTAAAAAAATAGTCGGGTTTTCTATAGCGCACTAAAACTATCTATTCAAATAAGTAATAGTGAGTTGCAAAATAGTCGCGAAAGAAACCCAAAGTAGATACGGAATTTGAATATAAGTTATCCATTTAGCGTAAGGATAAATCATAAACATAGCCCAAATCAAAGTAGCTAAAATAAATATTATATCTATTGATGCGAGTAAATTATTTTTCAACGTAAATTGAAAATAAGTAAAAATAAAATTAAAAATTAAATTTAAAACAAAAGGCAAAACCACAGAAACAGGAATTTTCTTTTCGAAAAACATCAAGAAAACTTTACCGAAAGAAATAAAAATCAAGATGTATAAAAAAGTCCAAACCGGACCAAAAAGATAACTAGGCGGAGCCCAAGAAGGTTTAATCAAACTAGAATACCAATTGTATGAATTCATAATATTATTATAGCACTATAATTTTTATTTCTCTAAACTCTCTCTTAATTCACGAAGGACGAAAATACTTACGTCGTCTTCGGTATCGTCTTTACCTTTACGAAAAGGTTTCTCGAGCACGATTATCAATCTACGAATATAGAACAATATATAAGCTATCAATCCTAATTCTAAATAACCAATAAACAAATCTGTCTTTGAGAATAGTAAAAACAGAGTAACGAGTAAAACTATAGAATCAACTAGAAAAACAATAGAAGGCACAAACTTCGTCTTTTGAATATGATAGACGCGGAGTAGGATTTTCTTCAAATTATATTGCTCGGTTTTAATACGAGTCATATAGTTAGGCGGAACTCCCCTTTTCTCCATCTCGTCGAAAATCAAATCAAAATTTTTAATCTCTTCCAAAGTATGCTAGAGGTGAGAGTGATCATAAGCGTGAGATAAACCACTTTCAAATTCATGAATAAATTTAATTACTATCTTTTTTAAATTTTCATTATGAGTTTTAAAAGTTTGATCTTTACGAAGTAAAGTATCCCCTTCGGATAAAATACTTTCGAGGATTGAACGAATTTCTGAAGGTAATTTATCTACTTCTTTATAATCCGCGAAAACTCCCGCAAGTAAAAATCCAACTACAAAAATAGCTCCGGAAATAATACTACTAGCGAGCGAATTTAAGGTTATAAAATCTAAAGAATTTTCTAAGATTAAAAATCTCAAAACTAAAATCAGAGATACAATAACGAGTATCTTTAAAGCTATATAATATTTACCTAATTTTTGTTGTAAAGTTTTTTGTTCCATAGGCGGAGCCGGCGAGATTCGAACTCGCGAGGGCTTTAAGACCCTGCCTCTTTAGCAAAGAGGTAGATTAGACCACTCTCCCACGGCTCCAGTAACTTTAGATTAGCATAAATAAAATCTTTTGAAAAATTTAAGTTTTATAGTATAGTAGCTTATACGGAAGCGTGGATGAGATGGATAAAATAAAAACTGCTTTTTATTTTATCGCGTAGCGACCACGATTCCACGGAACTGCGTAGCAGATTCCATTTGAACAAAGTGAATATATGGAAGCGTGGATGAGTGGTTTAAATCAGCGGTTTACTAAACCGCCGTCCTGTAAAAAGGACCGTGAGTTCGAATCTCACCGCTTCCGCAAAATACAATTAAATTAAATGTTATAATTTACCTATGAATAAAATCGTAATCTTGGGTGGTTCGGGGTTTGTGGGTAGCGCCCTGATTTTAAAATTATTAGAAAAAAATTATGAAGTCTTAAATCTAGATAGAGCACCTTCTCGGATTCAAAACCCAAAATTAGATTTTGTGCAAATTGATTTAATGAATGAGGAGATCGATAGTTCCCTACTTGAAAATACTCTCGCTATTGTGAACCTCGCTGGGATTCCTATTTTTGGAAGATTTACTGAAAAATATAAAAAGCTGATTTACGATTCGCGAATTAATACAACTTCAAATCTAGTAAACGCAATTTTGAAAACTAAAGATAAACCTAAAACTTTAGTAAGTGCTTCAGCTGTCGGATACTACGGAGACAAGAAAGAAGAATTATTGAATGAAGAAAGTATACCGGGAAAAGACTTTTTAGCAAAGGTTTGCGTAGACTGGGAAAAGGAAGCTTTAAAAGCTCGAAGTGAAAATACTAAGGTAGTAATACTACGGACTGCTCACGTTATCGGTAACGGCGGACTCAAGAACGTACTTAGATCTCTTTTCCAAAAGCAAATCGGCGGATATTTCGGTAGTGGTTTGCAACGTATGCCTTTTATATCTTTAACTGATTTAGTAAATTTATATATTTTCGCAATAGAGCAAAATTTAGATGGAATATATAATACAGCCATAAAAAGCCCTACTCAAAAAGAATTTATGAGTATATTCCAAAAGAGATACGGGGCGTTTTTCCTTTTCCCTATTCCGAGAATATTCGGTTATCTACTATACGGGGAATTTATAGATGCATTAATCGGAGGGCAAAATATAGATAATACGAAAATCTTAAAAAATGGTTTTACTTATCAAGATCGAGATCTAAAAACTTTACTTTCAAATTTGGATTAATCTATATATAATAAATAAATGGAAACAGAAGACCTGCAAAAACAAAATCAGAAATTAAAAGAATTAATATCTCTCAAAACCGATATGGTTTCTATTATGAGTCATCAAGCTCGAACTTCCCTTTCAGGGCTCAAATGGATCATCAAAATGTTCTTAGATGGAGATTTGGGTAAACTTTCTCCTGAGCAAGAAAACTTGATGAAGAAGGCTTTAGATAGTAATGAACGCGCTATTAAAAACCTCACTGATATTTTAGATACAAATAAAACTGAAAATATTATTGAGAAAGATTATCAATTTGAAGCTGTGAATGTTTGTGAATTACTAGAAGAAACTATTTTTGATTTCTCTGGCGAGGCTCACAGTAAAGGTATTGAAATTATTTTCCTAAGACCAGATCACGTACTTCGATCTATGCGCGCAGATAAAGATAAGCTCAGAGTAATTTTACAAAACTTGGTTGAGAACGCTATCAAATACAGTGACCCTCACGGTAAAGTATTTATAACCGCTAAAGAATTAGAAAATAAAATTCAAGTTTCTGTTAAAGATACTGGTACTGGAATTTCTGAAGAAGGTAAAGATAAAATTTTTGAAAAATTCTATCGAGATACCGAGGCTGAGAAAAAAGGTATAAAAGGTACTGGTATCGGTTTATATACAGTAAAGCAAATAATAGATAAATCTGAGGGTGCGATCTGGTTTGAAAGTAAGCCTGGTGAAGGAACTATATTTTACTTTACTTTACCTGTATACGAATAGATTTACACTTTATATTAACTAAGTTATAATTTAAACATGGCCAAAACAATACTGATAATCGAAGATGATCCTTTAATGCTTAGTATGGAATCTAAAAAATTAAGAGATCATGGTTACAATGTTTTAGTAGCAGCCTCTGGAGAAGATGCTTTTGTGTATTTGAATGACAACGAAAAATCAAAAACAATAAACCTAATTTTGCTAGATTTATTGTTACCTAATGTTGACGGAATTACAGTTTTGCAAAAAATTCGTGAAAATCAAAATACTCAAAATACTCAAGTAATTGTATTTTCTAATTCTGATGATAAAGAAAGGCAAAAGAAAGTTAATACTTTAGGAGTAACAGATTTTCTGACTAAAGCGAATTTTACTTTAGATGAGTTAGTCGAAAAAATTAATAAATTAATTTAAATAATATAATGTCAAAAAAAGTTTTAATAGTTGAAGACGATGATTTCTTGCAAGGGCTCGAAGCCAAAAAATTAACCAAAGAAGGTTATGACGTTTTAGTAGCGAGCAATGGTGAACAAGCTTTCAAACAAATCGACGAGCACAGAGATATAAATATTATACTTCTTGATCTTTTGTTGCCTGAGATAGATGGTTTTACTATTCTCGCAAAAATAAGAGAAGATAACAAAATACCAAACGTACCTATTATCGTATTCTCTAACCTAGCCGAAGATAAAGATATAGCTCGCGCAAATAAATTAGGAGTGAATGACTTTATGGTAAAATCTAATTTCACTTTAGATGAACTTGTAGCGAAGCTCAAATCATTAATTGGATAATGAATTTAGGAGAAAAATTAGAAAATAAATTTCGTTTAGATGAAAATCAAAAAAAGGCTCTAAAGAGATTAGGGCTTTTTACTGTTTCGGATTTATTATTCTACTTCCCTATTCGATATAGCAATCTAAGTGAAGTTAAAAAAATAAACGAAATCAAACCTGGTGAAGTAGCGACGATTTACGGTAAAGTTTCAGGATTGAAAAGTAAAAAAGGTTTTAAAAGTAAAATACCTATGGGTGAAGGTTATATCGAAGACTTGTCCGGTAAATTAAAAATTATTTGGTTTCATCAAGTCTACTTAGCGAAAATGCTTAAAGACGGAGATATGGTTAAACTAACAGGTAGAATTACCGAGAGTAAAAACGGCATTTACCTAGCAAATCCTGAATTTGAAAAAACTCCAAATATGCCGATAGATAGTCACGATAGTTTGTTTAAAGAAAATAAAGAAACGCTTGAAGGATTCTCATACCCTATTTATCATGAGACTAAAGGTATCACTTCAAAATGGTTTTATCATGCAATCGAAAAAATCTTAAAAGAAAAAGGCTCGGAAACAATCGAAGACTATATACCAAATGAAATTCTTAAAAAATACAATTTGCCAAGCTTAGATACTAGCCTAATCTGGATCCATAGACCTAAAAACGAAAACGATAGTAAATCTGCGCGCAAGAGGTTTGCTTTTGAAGAAGTCTTTACTATTCAACTAGAAAGGGCAAAGCAAAAGATAGAATACAGGAAAAACAAAGCTTTCCAAATTACAAATGAAAAAACTAAAATTCAAGAATTTTTAAAAAACTTTAACTTTAAACCAACCGAGTCCCAACTTGAAGCTATCGATACGATATCGAAAGATTTAGAAAACCCTTATCCTATGTCACGTTTACTCGAAGGAGACGTCGGTAGCGGTAAAACTCTCGTTGCAGCAGCCGCAACTTATGCGACGGTTATCAATAGACCGAATGATAAAGTTAAAAATAAAATTCAAAATTTTGGGAACTTAGAAGTCGCTTATATGGCTCCGACGGAAATACTTGCCGTTCAGCATTTTGAATCTTTTATAAAATATTTTGAAAATATGGGAATCAATATAGGACTTATTACTGGTAAAACTTGTCGTAAATTCCCTTCAAAAATAAATCCTACTAAGTGGACTGATATTTCTCGAAGCCAACTTTTAAAATGGGTAGCTAACGGTGAAATCCCTATACTTATCGGAACTCATACTTTAATTCAAAAATCTGTAAAATTTAAAAACTTAGCTCTCGTAATCATAGACGAGCAACACCGTTTCGGAACTGCTCAAAGACGTAAACTCGCTCGTAAAGACGGGCTCTATCCTCACCTGCTCTCTATGACTGCAACTCCGATACCGAGAACGCTCGCTCTTACTATTTATGGAGACTTGGATTTATCTTTATTAAATCAAATGCCCGAAGGACGTAAACCTATAATTACAGACATTATCACTCCGGATAAAAGAGATAAAACTTATGAAAAAATCAAAGAAGAATTAGAAGCTGGCCGTCAGCTTTACGTTATTTGTCCGCGTATCGACGAACCTGATCCAGATAAAGAAAAAGCTTTGCAATTAAAAAGCGTTAAGGAAGAAGCTAAAAGATTGAAAAAAGATATTTTTAAAGAATATAATATTGATATTTTGCATTCTAAAATGACAAAAGAAAAGAAAGAATCTGTAATGCAAGATTTCAAAGATAAAAAAATAGATATCTTAGTCGCGACCTCCGTAGTCGAAGTCGGAGTTAACGTGCCAAATGCAACTATTATCATAATCGAGGGAGGAGAAAGATTCGGCCTTGCTCAATTGCATCAACTTCGCGGTAGAGTTATAAGAGGTACGCATCAAGCTTATTGCTATATTTTCGCAGATGCAAAAAGTGATAAAACTGTAGAGAGATTAAAGGCTATTAAGACTGCAAAAAATGGTTTTGAATTAGCGGAATTAGATTTAAACCTAAGAGGTAGCGGAGAATTAGGCGGAGGCAAGCAATGGGGTCTTACAGATTTAGGGATGGAAGCTATAAGAAATATCAAGATGGTATCTATCGCTCGAGAAGAAGCTACTAAATTAATAGACGAAGATCCTGAACTTTTAGGCTACCCTACCCTCAAAGAAAAAGTAAAACAAAAAGCAAACGAATTTCATTTTGAATAATTAAATTCCGAAAACTCTTTTTACATTTTCACGGATTTTTAGAGTTGTAAATTCTAAATCTAGAGATTTTAATTCAGCAATCTTTTTATAAACTTCGATAACCATAAAAGGCTCGCAAGTTTTACCCCGATGAGGTACCGGTGCAGCAAAAGGTGCATCCGTCTCGCACATTATATTTAGAATAGGCATAAATTTAATAACCTCATCGTAGTCTCGTGCGAAGGTTATCGGTCCATCAAAAGACACAGTCCAATTATTCTTAAGTATTCTTTTCGCAACTTCTATATCCCCTACGAAGAAATGAAAATTTGCATGAAGATTAGGATTTATATTTTTATATTCTTCTAAAATATCTAAAACGTCATTATAAGCATCCTGAGTGCCTTTGCTAGGACGTGCATGAATCATCAGAGGTTTACCGAGTGCTATTGCAAGCTCTATGTGCTTTTTAAAAATTTCTTTTTGATGAGTTTTTTTAGTTTCATCTTCGCCTCGGAAATAATCAAGTCCGGTCTCCCCTATGCAGACTACTTTTGAATTACTAGCTAAATCTTTGTATTTTTCAAAATCAAAAACTTCTTCAAGATTATCATTCGGATGAAGCCCTACTCCAGCATAAAGGTTTTCATTCGCTTCAGCTAATTCTATAGCCTCAAGAGACATATCGTAATCCGTACCAATAGTAATAGTACCTACCTCGTTCTCCTCTAATCTCTTTATAACTTCGTCTTTATTAGCTAAAAGCGGATCGAGGTTTATATGCGAATGAATATCAAAATATTTAGTCATAATTATTTCCTCAAAAATAAAGGTTGTTCCGGTTTCTTGTTAGATTTTATTAGATTCTTTAATTTTTCATTTGTTTCAGGCATTATAGGATTTAACATTCTTGCAATAGTATAAAGTTCTAAAATCATTTCTGAAATAAGTATTTTGCCCTTTTCTAAATCAACTTTTACAACTTTAAAAGGTTCAGTTTCTTGAATTCTTTTATCTAATTTATTAATTCTATCCCAGATTAGATCACAAGCGTCTTTGATTTCAAATTTTTCTAAAGCATTAAAAAAATCTTGTGGAATTGATTGCTCAGGGGTAGTAGGACAGCTCTCTAGGTATTTTTCACTCAAAGTTAAAATACGTGAAGCTAAATTCCCTAAACCATTCGCGAGGCCTGAATTATATGCATCATGAAATCTTTCATAAGTGAAAGGACTATCTTCAAAATTTGAAATTTCTCTAAGCAAAAAATATCTTAATGCATCAGTTCCATATTCTTCTGCAATATCTTTTGGATTCACTACATTACCTAAAGTCTTACTCATTTTAATATTTCCTTCACCTAACACAAAACCGTTGACTACTATTTGATGAGAATTAGGTAAACTGGAGGCCATAAGCATCGCTTGCCACATAGCTCCTTGAAAACGAGTATTATCTTTACCGCAATACTGAGTAGGGTTTCCTTCTATCCAATATTTTTTGAAATCACCGCCAGTCTCCGGCCAACCTAAAGTATTTATATAATTCGTAAGCGCATCAAACCAAACGTACATAACGTGAGAAGGATCGTTGGGTACTTCTATCCCCCAAGGCATTTTACTTTTTAAACGGGAAATCGAAAAATCTTCTAAACCCCTCGTAACAAAAGCTTTGATTTCATTAAAACGAAATTCTGGAATTATAAAATTTGGATTTTGCTCATAAAATTTTAAAAGTTTATCGGTAAATTCACTATACTTAAAAAAGTAATTTTCTTCATTAATAATTTGCAAAGGTATACCATCATGATCAGGGCAAAATCCAGAATCGTTTAATTCACTATCAGTTTTCTCGCTCTCGCAACCAACACAATATTTCGCTTCATAATTCTTTTTATAAATATAGCCATTATTATAAACTCGGCTCCAGAATTCTTGCGCGCTTTTGATATGATGCTCGTCTGTAGTACGAATAAAATGAATATCTTTGCTAATTCCAAAAATCTTTAAACTTTCTTTAAAAGTTAAAAATCCTTGGTCGACAAAAGCCTGAGCATCTAAACCTTTTTCTTTCGCCTTCTCAAAAATTTTAATTCCGTGCTCATCAGTTCCAGTATTAAAAAATACGTCATATCCGAGTAGCTTTTTATACCTAGCTATCGTATCAGCACGTACAAATTCTAAAGCGTGACCCATATGCAAAGGCGCGTTTACATACGGCAAAGTTGTAGTTAAATAAAAGTTTTTCTTATCCATATTAATTATTTTTCATTGTTATCTTTCTTTTTTCTAAATCTGACATATATTCCATCAAAACTACCGCTACAGGTATAGCAAGTATAATACCCCAAAAGCCAGCTAATTCATAACCAATAAGTAAAGATAAAATAACTACGAGCGGTGAAAGTCCGACAACTTTATTAATCAAAAGCGGAGTTAATAAAAATGATTCAAATTGATGAATAATCATATAAACTGCAAATACAGTTAAAGCAACTCCAGCTCCTCCTGCAAGATAAGAGAAAGATAAAGCAGGTATTAAAGCAAGCCAAACACCGTAAGGTACGATTTGAGTAATTCCAGCAATAATCGCGAGCAGTAAAGCGTATTCAATACCCATTAAAGCGAGCACTAAATAAATAAGTAAGGCTACCATAAAAGCTACGAAAATCTGACCCTTCATCCAAAGAGCGATTTTGCGAGAAGAACGATTCCAGAGATCTACAACATAATTTTCATATTCACTAGGTAAAATAATACGCAAAAAATTCTCAATTCCCTTTTCTTGAATAGATAAATAAAAAGAAACTATAATTATAAGGAAAAAGTTAAATAATCCTCCGAAGGCAAAAGATAAAGTTGTGAAAAATCCTCCAGAAAGATTTTGCAAAAATGCTTCAGAGGTTTGTAATAAATATTCCAAAGAAAAATCTTTTCCTAAACTTGAAACTAATTCTTTCGCTCCACCAAAAGCTTCGTTGTTAAAATAATTCAAGAAATCTACTCCGACTGCATAAGTCGAAAGAAATACAGATAAATTATAAATTTCAGTTATTAACAGTGGAGCAAAAAGATAGAAAAAAGCTGCAAACATCAATATTAACAACAAATAAACTACGGCCATACCGAACACTCTACCTAATTTAATCTTTTTCAAAAAAGGCACTACTGACTCCATAAAAGAAGCAACCACAATAGAAGTTAATACTACTAAAACCAAGTCCCTTAAAACCCAAAAAAGGAAGAAACTAAGGGAAACTAGGAAAAACCTAACCATAGTAGAGGTGCTTATAGATATAGAATTATTTGTATTATTCATACTAGAATAATACCATAAATTTAAAATTTAAGTATATCAATAAAATTTTCTTTATCGTGAAACGGTCCTATTAAGGCAAGATTCATTGTAATATCTTTAAAGATAACTTTCGCCATATCCCGAACTTCTTTCGCAGTCACTTTTCTTAATTCTTTTTCTTTTTCAGAAAGTTGCTTAATTTCTTTCTTTAATAATTCTTGCATACCAAAATAATTCGCGATATCGTCACTAGACTCAAGCGATAATTTCATATTCCCGATAAGGCATTCTTTAACTTTATTTAATTCTTTCTCACTTACTAATTCTAGGGTTAACTTTTTGCATTCTTTAAGAATCGCTTCTAATACTTCGTGAACTCTTTTATTATCTACTCCAGCGGAAATCTGGAAATATCCGTGATCTGTATAAGCGTCGTTATACGCCCGAACGTAATACCCTACTCCCATCTCTTCGCGAAGTTTTACGAACAATCTCGAACTCATACCTGCCCCAAGTATTCCAGAGAGTATAGATAAAATACGATTCTTTTTATTATTCAAATCAAAAGAACGAAAAGCGAGCACGAAATGAGTTTGATCAGTTTCTTTAAACTTTATTAAAACTTCTGGCTTAGTTTGATTTTCTTTAGTTTTAACTTTATTTCCTTTTTTAGTTTGTGAAATTTTTCCGAAAGTTTTATTTACTTCTTTCATAACTTCTACAGGTTTAATATTCCCTGCTATGACGAGAGTAGTCGCATTCGGTACATAGTGGATTTTTTTATAATTTACAAAATCTTCCCTTTTCATTTTAAGAATATTTTCTTTAGGACCTGCGATATTCCATCCAGCCGGAGTATCTCCGTAGAGAAGCTCCATTATCATATCTTGCACGTGGCGGGCAGGCATATCTTCATACATATTTATCTCCTCGATTATTACGCCTTTTTCTTTTTCAATTTCAGTTTCTGGGAAAGTAGAATTAAGATAAATATCAGTTACCACGTCAAAAATCTTCTTGAAATGCTTTGCGTCAGATTTCGCATAGTAGCCGGTATATTCTTGGCCAGTAAAAGCATTATATTGACTACCGATAGAATCAAGTTCGAGCGATATATCAGTTGCTTTCGGACGGCGCTCTGTACCCTTGAAGCACATATGCTCCAAGAAATGCGAAATACCGTTATTTTCTTTATTTTCGTATTTACTACCAGTCTCAACTAAAGATAAAACCGTAACCGTAGGATTATCTTTCATCGGTATCATTAATACTTTCAAACCATTCTTTAAAGTTTTCTTAATTATTTTCATAGAAGCATTTTAGCATAAATTAAAAAACCTCGCTTGAGGTTTTTTAATTTAACTTATCTTTAATATATGAAATTAATTCACTTACTTTTACTCGCTCTTGCTCCCCTGTATCTCGGAAACGAATAGTGACGGTATCATTCTCTAAGGTATCAAAATCGATAACTATACAAAACGGAGTTCCTATCTCGTCTTGGCGACGGTAACGTTTACCTATATTACCGTTATCATCGAACATAACTCTACCGAATTCGTTTTTCAAAGTAGCGAAAACTTTACGAGAATAATCTACAAGTTCAGGCTTATTCTTAAGCAAAGGCGAAACGGCGCAGATTACCGGAGCGATATCAGGTTTGAATTTCAAGAAAGGTCTCTCGGGATCAGATTCATCATAAGCCGAAAGTAGTATAGCGAGTATTGCTCTATCTAATCCGAAAGAAGGCTCAATAACGTGAGGTACTATTTTAGTAGCATTTTCCTCATCTATGTATTCAAGTTTATGAACCCCTAAATCGTAATCAGTCCGGTAAGCAAGCCCGAAAAGTTCTTTCCTACCGAAAGGATAATCAAATTCGAAATCAATAGTTTTCTTGGAATAGAAAGCACGGTCTTCGTCTGAAACTAAAAGTTCATGAACTTTACTCATATCAATACCCACAGATTCCATCCATTCAGTCATCTCGTCTTTCAAATAATCGAAATATTTTTCCCAATCTTCTTCACGCACAAAATATTCTATTTCCATTTGTTCAAATTCTCTTTGACGGAAAAGAAAATCTCGTGGGGTTATTTCATTACGGAAAGCTTTACCGATTTGAGCCAAACCGAAAGGAAGTTTCGGATGAAAAGAATCTACAATATTTTTAAAATTCACAAACATACCTTGTGCAGTTTCCGGACGCAAATATGAAATAGCACTCGAATCTTCATTTGCTCCAACTTTCGTTTGGAACATCATATTGAATTGCTTTGGTTCACCTAATTTACCTTTTTTACAAGAGGCACAATTTACCTTATCTTCTATTTGATCAGCGCGAAATCTTTTCTTGCAATTATCGCATTCTACCATCGGATCAGCGAAATTCGCTACGTGACCAGTCGCCACCCAAGCTTCAGCTCGCATAAGTATCGCAGCGTCTACTCCGTACATATCAGTTCTAGATTCTACAAACTTCTTCCACCAAGAGTCTTTAATATTTTTCTTGAGAGCAACTCCAAAATGCCCGAAATCCCAAGTCCCCGCAAGTCCTCCGTATATCTCGCTTCCAGGATAGATAAACCCCCTTCTTTTACAAAGAGAAATCACTTTTTCCATCAATACTTCATTTTCTTTATTATTGTGTTCCATATTTTATAAATTATTCTTTAATACTTTCACCACTTTGGATAATAGGTCTCTCAACCCTTAAATCCACATTAGCAAAATCATCGTGCCCAGTCAAAGTGCTTTTATTAACTAAAGTTGGGATCAAATCAACTTCAGAAAGTGAAGGGGTGTAAGAAACTTGAAAAGAAATTTCTTTTTTAGCACCAGAAAGTCCAGTCTCTCGAGGAATAGTTCCTATATCCCAAACTAATTCTCTAGTAACAGCGTCAAAAGTAAGCTTTTCATCTTTGGGAGAAATTAAATTTTTATAAGAAACTCTTGGAGGTAAAGAAGTTACGAGTTTTGCTTTGCTTATATTATTGGTAGTATTAGCTACACTAAAAGTTATAGTATAGGTTGTTTCTTCTTCCGGTTTTGGAGGATAAGGACCAGTATTTTTAAAAGGCCCTCCTGTATAACTTGATTTGGTAATCAAAGACAAATCAGAAATTAATTTTATAGTTTTATTTTCAACAATATCTAAATTTTTTAAAGCACTACCTGATTCGGTTTGCTTACCTAAAACAGTAATCTCTACGTTAATAGTTGGGTCAACTAACAAGTTGCCGTTAGCCCCAAAGACTGAAGATGGAGATAAGGTAAAAGAAATATTTCCACTTTTACCAGAAGAAATTTCAGTAAATGTTTCATCTATATTTTTATCCCAAATAATTGTATTGCTTTTCGAATCAAAGAAACCAGGTTCAACTTTTATATTGCGAGGATTATAAGCATTTCCAGAAAACTTAGCTTTAATTTCTAAATCATTAACTGAGGTTTTTAGATTATTAGTCCATTCGATAACCCCGATGATAGCGGACTTAGTAGAGACAGCATATTCCTTTTTATATTCACTGTTTACAAAAAGCTTAGTCTCAACGAAAGGTTTTTTGATAAACAAACTATGACGAAAAGAATTAAATACTACTCCTAACTCAGATTTATCATTAGTTTTTTCAGGACCAGCTGAAGCATGGAAAATCTTTTCTTCGCCCTCAAAAACATCTACCATTCTACCCTTAATCTCTACATTAAACTCTTCACCTGGTTTCAAAGAAGCTAAATTCCAAATATTGTTTCCAACTTCTGGTGAAGGATTACTAGATACAAACTCAAAACCAAAAGGATAATCTAATTTTAAAGTTAAATTATTTGGTATTTCTTTAGTTTCATTTAGAGTTGCTTTTACGTTTAAAGTAAATTCTTGATCTTCTATCGCATCTTGCGGAGCATCTATAGATAGGTTAACCGGAGTCGAATTAATAGTAACTTCATAAGCCTTATCTTTCAAGAAAATCGCATTAGAGCCTTCGAGCCGATATTCTAAAGCAATTTTGATTTGATGAATAGAACCAGTTTCTCCAAATAAAGCAACTTTTATAGTTTCACTTTTGACTTCACCAGCTTTCACTACACCGAGAGATTTACGTAATCGAGCTATCTCTTCCCCAGCATTATCAACTGCGGAACCTTTCGGATATTCGATAACCAAATCTGCTAATTCTAGCGGTAAAGGATTTTTATTAGTAATTTCTACGATCAAAGGCAATTCTTCTCCTCCTCCAGTAAAAGTATTACCGAAAACTGCAATCTCGATATTATCGTTTGAAACATTGTTTCCTTTAATAAAGAAATTAAAAAGTAAATATCCGACGGCGCCGAGAAAAACAATAAAAGAAAAAATAAAGAAATTTTGGAAAATTGGGTTTTTCTTTATTTTAACGGTATTATTGTTTAGGTTTTGCTCACCCCAATTATCAGAAAGCTTTTCACGATGAATATAATGAAACCCTTCGCGGTCTTCGATGCGAGTTTTGTATTGATTGCTGAAAATTTTATTTTTCAATTCTTCAACTTTATTTAGTTCTTCTTTATTATCATTCACGATAATATTATATCACAACTAAAGCTGACTTTCGCGAAGAGCTTTGTTGATTTCATTTATAACTTTAGATTTATTTTCTAAAATTTGAGGTAAAAGCTCTAATCCAAAAGGCGAAACAACGAGGTCTTCAAAAGTTTTATCTTCGGTAATATATCCTAAATTATTTAAAATTCTAAGCACTAAAATAATCTCTATATTTTTAAGGTTATTTGAATCTTGATTATATTCAATAAGTGAAAATCCATTTAAAACTTCTTCGAAAAGCTTTTCATTCTTTTCTTCTCCGGCAAGGAGACGAATTAAAAGCTTAGAAATATTGGCAATAACTTTTAATTTATTAAAATCTTTATAAATTTTATCAAATTCCCCTACTTTACTCGCAGTCGTAATCCGCCAAATATTTTTCCTTTGCACAAAATCTAATTTCACATAATTAAAATCCTGCAATACAAAACGAAGTTTAGATTGAAGCTTCCTTATACCCTGAGCCTCCGCATAAACTAAACCTAAATCTTTCGTAAGTACATAAAAATACCGACTCGCTTCCTTGAAATCTTTATGACTCAATATTATCCCCTCAGTGTGATAAATGTGATGCATTAATCCTTATTTTATCATAAAACCTTTTAATTCTTCGATTATAGGAGCGATAATTTCGTCGTTTATGTCTTCGGGCGTGATTTTACAATGCTCAAAGATTTGACGTTCTATATCTTTACCGCAAGCAAGCAATATTTCCCTCCTATCTTTCTCTCGAGTCATCTCATCATCTAATACATTTAGATATCTTTTCCGTGCGTCTTCCATACGATCTTCATAAGTCAAAATTCCAAAAGGGCCAACTCGCATATCTGCATAGTGGAGTAATTTTAATTCCCAATCATTACCCTCTTTATCAATACACAAATTACCAAAAACCATCTTGCTATCTATTTCTATAACTCTTTTATCTATATTTAATTCTTTAAGAATTTTTTGAGTAGCTTCATGCTCATCTGTGCCATATTTTTCTTTAAATTCATTTTGAATATTTTTCCAATATTCTAAACCTAAAGGTTGATTAAACTCTGGAAAATAATTTAAATCGAATTTAATAATATTACCCATATCGTGCAATAATCCGGATTGGATAGCTATATTCTCATCTACTTTTAGAGTAGAATTTTTGCAAATTAAATATATTACGCTAGCGACCCTTAGTTGGTGCAAAGCCAAATTAGGCATTATTTTATATGCTTCATAAATCTCTAAAATATTTCTCATACTATTTTACTATTTTAATTTTAAATACTAATTCCCCTACTTTGATTTCTAGCCCTTCGTTACCTTCAAAATTAATTTCTTTAACTCCAGCAACTTTTTTAAATTCAGTTTCGAATTTAGTAATCAAAGCTTTTCCTTCATCACTAGTTTCAATAAACAAAGAAATCATATCGCTCGGAATTAAACCTTCTTTCTTGCGTAAATCTTGAACAGATCGCAAGAATTCACGATAATTCCCTTCTTGTTTTAATTCTTCATTTATATTTGTATCGAGTCCTACTTCTTCGCCAAACAAAACTTCTTTAACATTCAATTCATCTTTAATAATTTCTAAATAATCTTGATTTAAATCTTTTAAATTAATAGTAAAAGAAGAAAGAGGTTGACGTACTGGAAGATTAGCCTTTTGACGCATTTGTAAACCTAGAGAAATAACTTCTCGAACTTCTTGCATCTTTGTTAAAACTTCTGGTTGGAAATCCTGAGCATAGTCGAAGGACCAATCCTCTAAATGCACGCTTTCTTTATCAGTTTCAGTTTTTAACTTTTGCCAAATATCTTCAGAAGCAAAAGGTGCAAACGGAGCCATTATTATACTTAAATTTTTCAAAACAAAATACAAAGTCATTTTAGCTTCTTCGTCTCCATCCTTGATTCTTTCTCTCGAACGTCGTAAATACCAAGTAGATAAATCTCCGATAAAATCCCGAATCGCACGAGTCGGTTCTAAGACTTTATAATTATCGAGGTTTAAAGTTGTATTTTCTACGAGCTCAGAGAATTTCGCTAGGATCCAAGTATCTAGAATATTAGCATTAGATTCTAACTTATAAGTTTTACTTTCTAAATTTTTATCTCGATAAAGTTCATAAAAAGCGAGAACGTTATAAAGTAGACCAAAAACCTGACTATGCAATATAGCGACAGTCTTCTCGTCAAAGTTTTTACTTTCTCCTGGTTGATTCACCGAATACATCCACAAACGCAAAGTATCAACTCCGTATTTATCCATCATACTCCAAGGATCAACAATATTACCTTGAGACTTACTCATCTTTTTACCATTAGCGTCTAGTATATGCCCCAAGCAAATCACGTTTTTATAAGCCTTTCCGCGACCCATAAGCGTACCTACTGCATGCAAAGTATAGAACCAACCTCGAGTTTGATCGATAGCTTCCGAAATAAAATCTGCTGGATAGCGTAATTTTTCTTGAGAAAAAGGGTGATGATCTTGAGCGAAAGGCATAGCTCCCGAGTCAAACCAAACGTCCATAACTTCTTTCACCCTCTTGTATTCCTTCCCTTCTTTTTCTAAAACTACTTCATCGATATAAGGACGATGCAAATCTAATTGGAAATTATCATCATGCGGAAGCGGAGTAAAATTCAATTCACGAATTTCTGCATTTTGGAAACGTTTAAAAGACTTTACGAAAGCTTGAGTATTAGCTTTTTCATATTCTTCATTTTGAGGTAAAAATTCTCCGGAAGCTACGAAGAAAAGCCAAGCCGGACCTCCGTGAGTTACGAAAAGAATATTTTTACCTTTATATTTTTCTTCAACTTCATAAACAGCACTAGCAATTCTACAATAAACTTCTTTTAAAGATTCACCTTCAGGTATCTGATGAGAGAACCAATCTCCTTTGAAATTATAAACATGCTCGTGATATTCTTCCCAAGTTTTACCATCAAAAATTCCCGGATTAACTTCGTGCAACCTGTCATCAATAATAATATTTTCTTTAGATAAATTTAATTCTTCGGCGACCAAGTTTGCAGTTTGAAGAGTACGCAAAAAAGGTGAAGTTATAATCAAATCTATTTTGCCTTTATAATGACCAGCTTCAGAACGAACCTGTTGAATACCTTTTTCAGTCAAAGGATCATTCTCTTGATTTTTGAAACTCACTAAACTTTTATTGTTACCTTCGGTTCCTCCGTGACGCATTACGAAATATTTATTGCCTGACTTTTTTCCATATTTACGAATAATATCTATAGAATCTACTACTAGTCTATCCCCGTCACCGTTTACCCAAATAGGCAAAGGAGTTCCCCAATATCTCTCACGAGAAATAGCCCAATCTTTAATCCCTGAAAGCCATTCTCCAAAACGCCCGTCACGAATATGACTAGGTTCCCAATTAATATCTTTATTCTCTTCTATCATCTTATCTTTAATCTTCGGAGTAGAAGTACGAATATACCAAGAATCTCTCGCATAATAAATTAGCGGGGTTTTGCAACGCCAACAATGCGGATAAGAGTGCTCGTAAAGTTCTTTCGCAAAGAAAAGATTTTTCTCTTGTAAATATTTAATAATATCTACGTCGAGAGTCGGCTTACCTGCTTCGTCTTTTTCTTTAACGAAACGCCCTTCTAAAAATTCAGTTCCGGAAATAAAGTTCCCTTCGAGATTTACTAGATGATGCTTTGGTAAACCGACTTGATTTCCTAAATCGAAATCGTCCGCTCCGTACATCACAGCAGTATGCACTATACCCGTACCGTCGTCGGTAGTTACGAAATCTGCATTATAAACCTTGAAAGCTTTTTCTAATTTAGATTTTTCACTTTCGGAAATAGTTTTTTCTAAATATGGAAAAAGAGGTTCATATTGCATTCCTACCATCTCGCTACCTTTATGCTCGGCGATTATTTCGTATTCTTCTTTGATTATAGAAAGTCTAGATTTCGCTAAAACTAAAATTTCGTCTTTTACTTTAACTTCTACATAATCAATATCAGGCCCAACAGCTAAAGCCACGTTCCCAGGTAAGGTCCAAGGTGTAGTAGTCCATGCAAGAAAATATGCATCAGGAAAACCAATAATTTTAAACTTCACATACAAAGACAAATCTTTCACGTCTTCGTAACCTTGCGCGAGTTCGTGAGAAGATAAAGCTGTACCGCAACGTGGGCACCAAGGTAAAACTTTATAATCTTTATAAATTAAATCTTGCTTATTAATTTCTCCGACTACGTTCCAGAGTGATTCTATATAATTATTCTCGTAAGTAATATAAGGTTTTTTCTGATCTACCCAATATCCAATACGCTCGGTGAATTCATTCCAGAATTCTAAATAATCCCAAACACTTTGCTTGCATTCGCGGTTGAATTTAGCTATACCGTATTCTTCGATAGCTTTTTTAGAATTTAGTCCGAGCTTTTTCTCTACTTGAAGTTCTACAGGTAATCCGTGCGTATCCCAACCTCCTTTCCGACGCACGTAATATCCCCGCATAGTTTTATATCTAGGGATTATATCTTTGAAAGCGCGAGCCTCAAGGTGATGAATTCCGGGTTTACCGTTGGCAGTCGGAGGACCTTCGAAAAATACAAATTCTTCTTTTCCCTCTCTACCATTCATAGACTTTTGGAAAATTTTATTCTCACGCCAAAATTCTAAAACTTTTTCTTCTCGCAAAGCACTTTCTGATTTTTGATTTTTATTTTCTTGATTCATATAATTTTGTTGTAAATAACTTAATAAAAAAACTCGTCCTCAAATTACAACATAAAGTTATAATTCAAGGACGAGTTTCCTCCGACTTCGCATAAAGCTTCGTCGAGACAACGCGTGGTACCACCTTGTTTGCTTCTTAATTAATAGGGTTCTATTTATCACGCCGTAGCTTTAGCATAGGCGGACTTTCTTCCCAAAGCTCCGGAGTGATAACTCCTTCAACGCTTATAAATAGAATACTACATTTTCTCTGGACTTTCAATACCTAAAAGATAAAGTCCGTTTTGAAGGACGCGAGTAAAAGCACTCGTAATAGCGAGCTTGTAAGGAGAAGATTCGTCTTCTTTATTTACGATTTGATTATTGCCGTAAAAACTATTGAAAGCTCTCGCAAGTTCTATAAGATAATGAGTTATATAATGCGGAGCGTATTCTGCTTGCGCACGAGAAACTATTTCAGGGAATTTATAAAGCATCTTTTCTAATTCGAACGGCTCTTTAAGGTTAGACCTTTTTAAACTCTCAAGGTCGAACCTTTCCCCTCCTAATCCTTCGTCTTTAGCCTTATTCAAGATAGAATTCGCACGAGCGAAAGAATATTGCAGATAAGGACCCGAATCCCCCTCGAAAGAAATAGATTTTTCAAAATCATAAATAATATCTCCTCCAATAGCTTGCTTTAAAATAGAAAACTTCAAAGCCCCTACTCCTACCATTTTAGAAATTTTATTCTTCTCTTCATTACTAAAATCTCTATCTTTAATCTTCTCTAAGATAGAATTCGAAACGTCGTAGATCAAAGATTCACCGGTAATAATATTTCCTTTTCTTGAACTCATTTTACCGGTAGCAAAGCGAAGCATACCGTGAGTAATATGACGCATGCGAGATTCGTATTCTGGATAAATTAATGAAATTGCTTTCGAAACGACTTTCATATATTCACCTTGCTCTATCGCAGTTATAACTATCGAAGTATCAGGATTTTCTTTTTCGAACTTAGTTACTGTTAAGCCTATTTCTTTCGTTTCATAGGTAGGTAAACCTTCAGAATTTATAAAAACTCTAGTGTGCAATTTAGAATCATATTTCTCTCCGTGAAATACTACGGCACCGTTAGACTCTTCGAAAATCTCCCCTAGATTACTCTTCACTATTTCCTTACCTCGCTCAGCCATATCGGATTCAAAGAAATAATGCTTGAACTTTGTACCCAAAATAGAGTAAACCGTTTCAAAAGCTTCGAGAGTTATAATTCTTCCCCAGAGATAAAGCTCATTGATTTTAGGATCTGATTTTTCGTAAACTTGCTTGTTGATTTTATTTATTTCTTTTTTGATTTCTTCGTTTTCTTCATATAAATTCGAAGCAAAAGAATAGCATTCACCGATATATTCGGCTTTTTCATTTACTGATTTATTCTCCTCCGGCATTCCTTTCTCTAGCAATCCGTAAATTGCTTTCGCTACGTGAAGCCCTACGTCACCTTGATAATTCGCACGAATAGTTTCAGCTCCACTATATTCTACAAGTCGAGATATAGATTCTCCGATGCTGTTGCTCATCAAATGCCCAATATGAAAAGGCTTAAAAGGATTCGGATCAGTATATTCCACCATTATGACTTCCCCTTCTTTAGAATTATTACTACCGAATTTCTCATCTTCAAGAATTTCATTTAAAAAATTAGTAAAGAACTTTTTAGACAAAAAGAAATTTATAAATCCAGGTCCTGCGACTTCTATTTTTTCTATTTCTTCTAATTTATTTTGATTTAATTCTTCTACAATACGATCTGCTAATTCACGCGGATTGGTTTTACTTTCTTTTGCAAAAACCATAGCGACATTAGTCGAATAGTCCCCCATCTTCATATCTGCTGGATGCTCAACGATAAAAGAACTTTCTGAATTGATATTTAGATTTTGCAGTGCTTGTTTTATTAAGTTATTAAGTTTATATTTTATATCCATTTTATTTTTTACCCTGTTGTTCCAAAACCTCCTCGACTATTTGAATCCATATTTTCGACTTCTTCAAATTCTCCAATATCTACTTTAACAAAAGCTCCCTGACCCAGTCTCTCTCCTTTCTCAACAGAAACAGGCATATCAGTAATATTATAAACTTGAAGTAGTATTTCATCTTCATTACCACAATAATCATTATCTATATATCCAGTGCTAACTAGCAATCCTTTTTTCTTCAAAGTACTCGAACGGTCTTTTATTTCTAACATATAACCTTTTGGAGTCGCAATTATTACGTTTGTAGGTAATCTCTCTAAAGTTTTAGGCGGGATAGTAATATCAATTCTAGAATATAAATCAAAAGCCACCGCCCCAGAAGTCTGATACGCTGGCATTGGCAAGTTTTTATCTATTCTTTTAATTTTTACTTTCATACTTTTACAATAACATAAATTAAGAAAGTTTTGAATTATTTATAAATATCTTTTCTGTGACCGATTTTAATAATAAAAATAATTAATTCTTTTTTCTTGATTTCATAAATTATTCGATAAGGCCAAACTCTTAAAGAATAAAAACCTAATAATTCTCCTTCAAGTCTTTTGCCTAAAAAAGGATCGTCTTGTAATGAGTTAATAGCTAATGCTATTTTAGTCGCATCTTTTTTAGGAAGATTTTCTAGAGTTTTTTCGACTATTTTTCGGAGTAGAATTTGATATACCATATTTATTCTTTACTTCATTCCAAGAAACGACCTTTTTGTCTCTAAATTCTTTTTTAGATGATTTGATTTCTTTTAAGATATTTGGGTCTTCTGAAAGTATTTCTAGAGTTTCGTACAAAGAATCCAATTCTTCCGAAGAAATAAGAGCGACTGACGGTATTCCGTTTTGAGTAATACGAAATATACGGCCAGGAATCTTAGCCTGCTCAGTAACTTCGAAAAGCTTTTTGCGCATTTCTGTAATTGGTAAATATATATTATTCATATGTACATTATAACGTACATAATAAATTTATGCAATATTTTTATATATTTCTTTAATAGTATCTATCGATCTTTGAAAACTAGGTACGAAATCTTCTGGTTTATCTTTATACCAATCTTCTAAATCAGAAACTGGAATCCATTTAATTTCAGAAACTTCCTCTTCTTGAATTATCAACTTATATTCTGAATTTATAATTACATAATAAACTCCAGTAAAACGAGAATTAATATCACTCAGCTTAGGCATTTTCTTATAAAAAATTGGTACTATATTTTTTAAACCGATCTCTTCTCCTGCTTCTTTGATAACAGTAGTATCATAATCATACCCTTCTTCCACTCCTCCAGACACAGAAGGTCCCCATTTATCCGGATGAATAATTTTTGTAGATTGTCTTTTAGCAATTAAGACTTCACCTTTTTCATTAAAAACATGTAAAACAACAATACGAGAAATATCTTCGGGGGTAATCTCTTCCCTTTCTTTATATGCTATTATTTCATCTTGTTCATTAACTATTGGGATTTTCATATTTACTTCAAAACTTTTTTTAACTTTAATAAAATTTCTTGATGAATAGTTTCGCGAGATAGGATTTCGCCTTTTTTGGCGCAGTCGATTTTTATAAAATTTGGTATTGTTTTCGAAAGCCAAAGAGCTGAGGCGCGGGAATTTTTCTGAAAATCAGTATCAACTTCGTGTACGTCCTTTTTATTCCCTACGTAATTCCTCTTAGAAGTCTTATTTCTCTCTTTCATCATTTTTAATGATAGTTCGAGTGGAACCGATAAATATAAAACTAAATCTGGGCGAGGAATTTTGAAAACTCCGTATTCCATTTCATCTAGCCATTTTATAAACTCTGCTCTTTTCTTTGCATTTTTAATCTTGCCTCCTTGATGAATTTGATTTGCGGATACGTAGCGATTCGCGAGGACTATATATCCTTTTTCCAAATATGAATTTATTTCTTTACTAGACTCAAAACGATCCGCTGCGTACAATACTGAAGCGATTTTCGGATGCACGTTAATAAAATTATAATATTGCTCACTTAAGCAATGCCCAATAAATTTGCCAAAAAAGTTTTTATAATATTCTGGGAAATCTACTAGCTTTACTTTATACCCTGCCCTTTTTAAAGCGCCTTCAAGTAAAGCAACCTGAGTCGCCTTCCCGCTCCCATCTGTACCGTCTATAACTATAAATTTCCCTTTGTTTTGTTTTTTCATAGATATTATATGAACCTCTTAGGGATTGGATGTTTAAGTGCTAATTTTTTAATTTCGGCTTTAATTTTAGTTTTAACTTTTTTGTCATCTTTATTGCGTAAAGTTTGTATCAATAACTCGGCAACCTTTTCGCATTCTTTCTCTTTGAATCCTCTCGTAGTTATCGCTGGAGTTCCGAAACGAATTCCGGACGGGTCAAGAGGCTTCCTAGTATCCCCTGCAATAGAATTCATATTAAGAGTTATGCCGACTTCATCGAGTACAGTTTGAGCTTCTTTACCGGTAACTCCTAAAGAACCGTAAACGTCTGCAAGGATTAGATGATTATCGGTACCTCCGCCTATCATACGAACGCCTTCGCGTTTCAAAACTTTTTCCATAGCTTTTGCATTTTTGAGGACTTGTTTTGCGTAAATTTTAAATTTTGGAGATAATACTTCTCCGAATGCAACAGCTTTCGCTGCAATAATATGCATATGAGGTCCACCTTGAATTCCTGGGAAAACAGCTTTGTCTATTTTCTTTGCAATTTCTTCATTATCACGAGTTAAAATAATTCCTCCTCTAGGTCCACGGAGAGTTTTATGAGTTGTACTTGTTATAATATCAAAGCCGTCTAAAAAAGGATTACGAAGTGCTCCGCCTGCAATCAGTCCCGCAATATGCGCCATATCTGCGACTGTGATTGCTCCAACTTCGCGTGCAATTTCTACGAATTTTTTATAATTTAAATTTCTCGGATAAGCTGAAAATCCCGCAAGGATGATTTTCGGTTTATGCTCTATCGCCATCTTGCGCAAATCTTCATAATCAATCTCTCCAGTATCAGGGTCTTTCATTTTATAAGTTACGAATTTATAGATTTTCGCAGGAAGAGTCATCGGGTGACCGTGAGTTAAATGCCCTCCGTGAGAGAGATCCATACCGAGTACTGTATCCCCCGGAGAAAGTAAGGCCGAATATACAGCGAGATTAGCCGGCGCTCCAGAGAGAGATTGCACGTTTGCAAATTTACATTTAAAAAGCTTTTTAACTCTTTCAATAGCGAGATTCTCAAGTGCATCAGTATATTCTTGCCCTCCGTAATATCGACGTCCTGGATAACCTTCAGAATATTTATTAGTAAAAATAGATCCGTTCGCAACTAGTACGTCTTCTGATACGTAATTCTCGGAAGGTATTAATTCTAAACCTTCGGATTGCCTACGAGCTTCTAATTTAATAAGTTTTTCTACTTTCTTATCTCTCATTTTAATTTGCATAGTTCTATTTTATCACAAGTAAAAACTATTGTCCCCCTAAGGTCAGTACGCAAAATCTCTATATTTAAAGAGCTTAAACGCTCTAGAATCTCTTTATGAGGGTGCCCGTATTTATTACCCTTACCCGAAGAAATTAAAGCGTATCTCGGTTTTACTTTTTCTAAAAATTCTAAACTTGTCGAAGTTCGGGATCCGTGATGCCCAACTTTTAAAATATTACTTTCGAAAACTTTTTCATTATATTTAGATAAAATTATTTCTTCAGTTTTAGTACTCGCGTCACCTGTCAACATAAAAGAATTATTACCGTAGATTAAACGGGCTACTATCGAACCGTCATTATTATCCCAAGTCGATACGTCGCGGTCTGGGAAAATAAAATCTATCACTGCGCCGTCACCTATATCTATCCGAGTCCCCGAACGCGCTAAATATCTAGGAATATTTTTATCTCGCATTTCTTGCTCGAGAAGTTTATAAATCTCAGAATCATTATAAGTCCCCGGTTCGAAAACTTTACCAACTTTATATCTTTTAAAGATTTCTAAAAACCCTCCGATATGATCTAAGTCTGGATTCGTCATTATTACGATATCAATACTCCGATCCCAAAAAGGCATTTCTTTAGATACGGAATTAAGTACGTTTTTATCTCGCCCCGCATCGATGAGAATATCTTGACCGGTTGGCGACTTGATATACAGAGCGTCTCCTTGCCCGATATCAAGCATAGCAAAGGTCAAATCTTTACTTTTATTCTCGAGATTATAAGTTAAAAGTAGAATTAGAATAATTAGCAAAAATACGAATAAATAGAATAAACCGTATTTTTGGAAATTTTCTTTCATGCTACAATATTAACATGAAAAAATTTATCGAGAAAAGTTTTAGTATAGGAGAATTAAAAGGTATAAGTGCTAAAAATATCGAAGAGCATCTCAAGCTCTATAAAGGCTACGTTACGAATCTCAATAATATTATAGATAAAATTGCGACTTTCAATAAAGATAAAGAAGATAATATGTATTTTTTAGGAGAACTTTATCGTAGATTTTCTTTTGAATATAACGGTATGAAAAATCACGAATTATATTTCAATTCTTTAAGCGATGGAAATAAAGAAATAAATATGGAAAGCGAGCTTTATAAAAAGATAGTTGAAGATTTTGGAAGTTTTGCGGAATTTTTAGAAAACTTTAAAACTCTCGCTTTGACTCGAGGTATTGGTTGGGCTTCGCTTTGGTATAATGACGATAATAAAACTCTGATAACTTCTTGGATCGATGAGCAACATTTAGGGCAACTCAATAATACGACTATGATACTCGGAATTGATATGTGGGAGCATGCTTACGTATACGACTACCCTACTAGCGAGAAGAAGAAATATATAGATGCATTTTTTGAAAACTTAAATTGGGAAAAAATAGAAAATAATTTCAAAAACGCTGTAAAATAAAAGGGCCCCGAAATCGTAAGATTTCGGGGTTTAATTTTTTGGCTAGATACCTAACCAAGTTTCATATTCTTTGCCGACATCTAAGTCAACAACTTTTTTTGGCTTTTTAAAAAGCCTTAAAAAGAACTTCAATATTTTTTTCATGGGAGAAAAATTTATAATTATTTAATGTATTCAAACAAAGAATAACACAAATTTAAACTTAAGTAAAGTCTTCGGTAAAAAAGACTTTTATTCCCCTCCTGAATAAGAAATATATAAAATATAGATAAATTAAAATAGTTAAGATTATAGGAAAGTCTAAAATTACAAAAGAAGAAAAAGGTATTGAAGCAAAAAACTTAATAATATTTAATTCGTAGTATAAGAAAAGGTGTGTAATATAAGAAAAAGGCAAAGCTAGATAAAAAGAAAAGAAAGCTAAAACTCCACTTAAAAATCCTAGTAGCATAGTGATAGGAATAAAAGGCAAAACTAAAATATTCGTCGGCAAAGCTACGAGAGAAAGATTTCCCATCTTATATAAAACGAAAGGCAATACGAAAACATAAGCCGAAAAAGTTACCGTTACAATATCTCGCAAATTAAATTTATTTGTTACAAATTGAAAATACTTTTCTATACGCGGAGTAAAGAATATAACCGCAATCGTCGAAATAAAAGAAAGCTGAAACGAGACATCATAATAAAGCAAATAAGGATTAAATAAAAGCATAAAAACTACAGTTACGATAAGCGCTCGCACTATATCATACTGTCGTCCGAGATTCCGAGCTATGAGAACTAGGATAGCCATTATCCCCGCCCGAACTGCAGTCGCTTCTACTCCAGTCATAATTACGAAAAGTATAATAACTAAAATACCCCCGTAAAAAGCTAAAACCGTCGGCAAGAAATAAAGCAATTTGATAAACCATTCGGAAATTATCGTGACGTTATATCCTGATAAAGCCACGATATGAATAGTACCGGTTTTAATAAAATCTTCTCTTAAAGAATTCGGAAAACTAGACTTCTCTCCTAATATTAAACCGCCTAACAAAGTAGATTCATAAGGAAAAATCAAAGTATTAATTTTTGCGACGAAAGTATTTTTAATATTAAATAATAAACTTTTAATTAAATTACCTTTACCTCTATCGATGATTTCTAATTTTTTCGCTTCTAAAGTATAGAGAATTCCATCTTTTTTAAGATAATTAATATAATCAAATTCTTTACCGTTCTCGGTTAAGAAATTACTAGGTGCTAGTAGCCTCCCTTCTAGGTTCAAAACGTCTCCGTATTTCAAATCTATTTTACTCTCAGTTTTCACTAAAATTTTCGAATGTTTATCAAAGGTTAAAAATTCAAATCTTTTATACAAATCCTTATCTTCGATATCGCTCACGATTTCACCCGAGAGTTTTACTTCTTTATTCAATAAATTATTTTGATCGTAAATAATCCTATTTTCAAAAAATGAGAAATATAAAAATCCAGTAAATAAAGCTAAAAAGAAAAATGAGGTAATCATACCCCATTTATTAATAACCAAATATTTAAAAACTGAAATCAAAATTAAAAATAAAACGAAAAGCAATATCAGTAAATATAAATTTAAAATAAAAAATGAAGATAAGAAAATCCCAAAAATAAACCCGAAGCCTATAGAATAGAAAATTCTATCTTGCATAAAAAATAAATTATTTTTTTAAATCTATTTCGATTTTATCTGCGAAACTTGTCGCTATTTCATCTACTCGGTCGTTCTCTTTATGACCGCTATGCCCCGCTACATATTCCCATTTAGGCTTAAAATATTGATTTAATTCGTGTAGCTCTTGCCAAAGTTCTTTATTCAAAACTGGCTTTTTATTTGCAGTTTTCCATCCGTTTTTAACCCAATTTAAAATCCAAGAATTTACTCCATTAATAACGTATTTCGAATCTGCATAAACATAAATTTCTCCCTCTATATTATTTTCTTTTAAAAATTTAAAAGCTTCTATCGGAGCTCGTAATTCCATCTGATTATTAGTGCCTTTATCTCCTCCGTATCCGCCAAGCTCAACAACTTTCCCTTCTAAAATAATCATCACCCCCCAACCGCTAGGTCCCGGATTCCCCCTCGCCGCCCCGTCTGTATAAATTTTAACTTTTTGCATAGTTATATTATATCAACAATTCTTAATCTTAGCTCTTCGCGTCCGCGGAAACGAGAAAGGTCAAAAGTTGCGAGGAGGTTTACTGTTCCGCCGCCCCAGATTTTACGAGAGAAAGAATTCTCGTCGCTGAAAAACGAAATAGCGATCATTCCCCTTTTCGTATTATCACTAAAAGTAAACTCTAAGTGCTCTCCCGATCCGTTCTTGCCAAACTTTTTAATTTTTTCTATTTTAAGATTTTCAAAAAGGAAAACCGGTATAGGATTCCCAAGCCCAAAAGGCTCCATACGATCTAACTCTCGCCAATTCTTCATATTCACGTCGCGAAGATTAAGCTTCATATCGTAAACGATATGATGAGTCTCGGATTTATCGGTCTTTTTAATTTCTTTATAACTTTGATTTAAAGCTTCCTCTAAGAAATGAATTTTCTCATTCTCTACTGAGAATCCTCCGGCGAGTTCGTGACCTCCGTATTCTTTAAAATACTCTTTCGCATGAGTCATAAGTTCAACAATAGAAATTCCTTCTTTTGCTCGGCAAGAACCTTTGATAATATCATTCTCATCTTTACCCCAAACAAAAACTACTTTATCATATTCTTCTACTACTTTCCCCGCAACGATACCGAGTACTCCTACCCTCCAAGCCGGATTCCCTATAACTAATACCGGTAAATCTTTGAGATCTTCTCTTTTTTCAAAATGCTTTTTTACATCTTTCATAATATGTAGCACGATATTTTTCCGCTCATCATTTATCTTTGAGAGATGCGTAGCTAAAGCTCCACCTTCGGTTTCGTCTTTGGTTCCAAGTAATTCAAAAGCTCGCATCGGACTATCCATACGGGATGCTGCGTTAATCCGCGGAGTTATCATAAAAGTTACGTCAGTAGTCGATAAAGTTTTCTGCTCTATTTTCATAATTTTTAAAAGTTGTTGCAATCCTGGACGAGGAGATTTATGCAAAACTTTCATACCGTAGTACGCAATAGTCCTATTCTCACCTAAAAGCGGAACCATATCGGACAGAGTCGCAAGCCCCGCCATATCGAGTAGCCATTTCTCCCAACCAAGATTAATATTAAATTCTTCTCTATATTTTTCTACGAAACCGGAAACTAATTTAAATACTACTCCCGCACCGCAAAGCATACTCTCAGGATATTCGTCGACTTTAGGATTTAAAATAGCGAAAGCTTTCGGTAAATCTAAAATATCAACCCCGCCTTCGCCGAGATTACGTCGAGGTAAATGATGATCTGTGATAATTACCTCAATATTATAAGAATTAGCGAGAGTTACTTCTTCTATAGCGGTAATACCTAAGTCTATCGTAATAATTAAATTCACTCCCCTAATTCGAAAATCTTCTATAGCTTCAAAGTTAAGTCCGTAGCCTTCAGAATTCCGCTCGGGAATATAAACTTCAAAATTCTCATATTTGATTTTCTTGAAAAGCTGAGCTAATATCACCGCGCCTGGAATACCGTCGCAATCATAATCCGCATAGATAACTATTTTTTGATTTTGTTTTATAGCTTCTCTTATTCTTGATACAGATTTATCCATATCTCGCATCAAAAAAGGATCAAACATATCAGTTTCATAATTTGGATTTAAGAATTTAGCTATTTCTTCTTCATCAGTAAAACCTCTTTTTTCTAGTATTTGATTTAAAAAGTCGCTGTGCATATATACAAATGCAATTTTAACATATAATGCTATAATTTACTTATGGA
>CAYNLU010000007.1:37930-40756 GCA_964398205.1 uncultured Candidatus Saccharibacteria bacterium
CTGTGCATATATACAAATGCAATTTTAACATATAATGCTATAATTTACTTATGGACAAGAATTGCATATTTTGCAAAATAGTCGCTGGAAATATTCCAAGTCATAAAGTTTACGAAGATGAAAACTTTTTGGCATTTTTAGATATTCATCCGCTAGCTCCAGGCCACATCCAAGTAATTCCTAAAAAGCATTATCGATTCGTTTGGGACGTCGAGAATGCTGGAGAATATTTTGAAATCACTAAGAAACTCGCTCTCGCTATTAAGAAAGGTTTCGGTGCGGATATAGTTCGCAGTCAAATCTACGGCGAAGAAGTTCCTCATGCACATATCTGGCTCTGGGCTGATATACCGGGAGACATAATGGCCTTCGAAGAAAACAAAAATAAAATAATAAATGCAATAAAATAAAAAAGCGTAATGAATTAATCAACTACGCTTTTTTATTTATTTCAAAGCTTTAATTCCTGGTAGAGTGCCTTTGGCGAGGAAATCTAAGGTTGCGCCTCCGCCAGTAGAGACAAAAGTAAATTTACTTTCTAATTTTAAATTATTAACTAAAGCCACAGTATCCCCTCCGCCTAAAATACTTATGAGTTTCCCTTTATTTTTAGCTATGGTTTTCAAAATAGTTTTTGAAGCTTTATCTCCTCCTTTTTCATAAATCCCTAAAGGCCCATTCCAAAGTAATATCTTGGAACTTTTAATATATTTTTCTATTTCTTTAACTGATTCTACTCCGATATCGATAATATTATCGTCTTTCTTAATATTCTCGACTTTAACGTTTATTAAATTATTTCCTCTAGATACGACGACGTCAGTCGCAAGTAGGATTTTTTTATTTTTCAAAAGTTTAGCTATACCGTAATCTTCACTATCTACTAAAGACTTCCCGACTTCATAACCTTTTGCTTTCAAGAAATTGTTTAGCAAAGCTCCAGAGATAACTACAGTATCCGCATCCTTAAGATACTTTTTAATCAAAGGCATTTTCGTAGAAAACTTCGCTCCGCCGAGAATAAATAAAAACGGATGCTTTTTATTATTTAATACTAAAGATAAATGCTTGATTTCTTCTTCTAATTGAAATCCCATATAAGAAGGTAAGTATTTAGGAATACCTACTACGGAGGTATGCGCGCGATGCGAAACCGAAAACGCATCGTTTACGTAGTAATCCCCTAAACTTGCTAAATCTTTCGCGAGATCAGTCTCGTTTTTCTCTTCACCGATGAATGCCCTAACGTTCGGCGCGAAAACTACTTTATCTTTTTTAATTTTAGATAATTTAAAGAATTCAGAGATCACAGGATCAAGTGAAGAATTTCCGTCTTTACCTAAATGAGTTATAACTAAAACTTTTGCTCCTTTATCTACGAGATATTTAATAGTAGGAATACCTTTTTTAATACGAAAATTATCTACTACTCGTCCGTCTAAAATAGGAACGTTAAAATCTGCTCGAACGATAACCTTTTTATTTTTTAAATTTTTTAATTTCTTTATACTTTGCATAATATGAAACAGAAAATCTTTATAAAATGCCTTGCGCAGGCGGGTAGCCGAGCAGAGCAAAAATTCAGCAGAATTTTATGCGTGCATTTTAGAAAGACTTTCTGTGTAATTAATAATTTTTAAAAACTTCTTTGAATCCAAACTCGCTCTACCAACTAAAAATCCGTCACTCTCCCCTACACGTAAAAATCCTTCTATATTTTTATCATCAACTGAACCTCCGTAAATAATTCTAATATTATTTATATTTTTTGGTCCAAATTTAAGAGATAATATTTTCTTTATCAAGATTTTAATTTCCAAAAATTCTTCTGGAGTAGCGTCACGAGTAGCATCTTTACCAATAGCCCAAACAGGTTCATAAGCAATGATTAATTTCTCTAGGACTTTTTTATTTAATCCTTCGGTAGATTCTAAGATTTGATTTTGCAAAAAATTCACGTATTCATGATTAGCATCTCGATCTTTTTCTCCTATGCAAAGTATAGGGATAATACTACTTTTACTCAAAGCTTTTAATTTTTTGTTAATGAAAATATTATCTTCACCTAGGGCTCGTCGTTCTGAGTGCCCGATTATTGAATACTTAACTCCTAAATTTTCTAACATTTTATAAGACACTTCCCCAGTATAAGCACCAATATCTTCAAAAAATAAATCTTGAGACCCTAGAGAATACTTTTTAACAATTTTCTTTAAACTTTCTAAGTAAATAAAAGGCGGACAAAAAACAACATCAGTATTTTTAATATTTTTAAAATCTTTTAAAATATTTTTAAGTAAAGTATTTGCTTCTTTGGAAGTTATCGGATTCATTTTCCAATTAGCTATGATTATCTTTTTATTCATTTCTCAATTATATCATAACTTATTGATCCTCTCGCCACGAATTCACATTCCAAGTTCCTGAAGGTCTTCTAGAGAAATTATTATTAGTTAGACCAGTTTCGTAAGTAATACTTGAGCCTCCTCCAATCGTCATCCTGTATGCAACCGCTTCACGTAATGCTGCTCCTCCGGAAACTGTTAGGGTTCCATAGGGAGCATAAAGAATAACCGCTCCTGCTCCTCCGGAAATAGAGGCCGCAGCCGTAGTAGAAGTATTAGTGGTCAAAATCATAAGATAACTTCCTGACGTACCTGATCCTGTTTCACTTCCTCCGCCTGAAATACTAACAGTTCCATCAGTAACAATAACTCCATCATCATTACCATAAGAAGAGGCAAGACGTATAGTACCTCCACCAGAGAGATCAATATTACCAGTAACCCAAAGAGTCCCTGTAACTGTCAAAGTACCACCACTACT
>CAYNLU010000008.1:0-29332 GCA_964398205.1 uncultured Candidatus Saccharibacteria bacterium
AAGTCCACGCTTTTTAACGCGTTAACTAAAAAATCTGTCCCAGCTGAGAATTATCCTTTTTGTACTATTGATCCTTCGGTAGGTATTGTGCCTGTGCCGGATACTCGACTTTATAAATTGTCGGAATTATCTAAAAGTGCTAAAACTATTCCTGCAGTTATAGAATTCGTAGATATTGCAGGGCTCGTAGAAGGTGCAAGTAAAGGTGAAGGTTTAGGAAATAAATTTTTGAGTAATATTAAAGAAGTAGATGCGATTTTACATATGGTAAGGGTTTTTGAAGATAATTCTGTGATTCACGTAAATAATAAAGTTGATCCGATGAAAGATATTGGAGTGATTAATCTCGAGCTTGTCTTGTCTGATTTTGAAATTGTTTCTAAACGTATTGGTACGCTTGCTCGTGAAGTTAAAAGAGGCGACAAAGAAGCAGTTTTAGAAAATAATATTTTAGAGAAAGTTTATAAAGTTTTAGAAGAAGGTAAAATGGCTACCGAAGCTAATCTCACAGACGATGAAAAATTTAAAATTAAAAGTTTAAATTTACTAACTTTAAAACCTATGCTCTACGCTTTGAATCACAGCGAAGCAAATCCAAACGTAGAATTTACTGCTCCAGGACTTTCGGTTAAAATTGATACTGTTTTTGAAACTGGATTCGATGACTTAATAAAAAAGTCTTATGAACTTTTAGGACTTGAAACTTTCTTCACTACCGGAGAAGATGAATCAAGAGCTTGGACTATTAAAAAAGGTTCAACTGCACCAATAGCGGGTACTGCTATTCATAATGATTTCAAGGATAAATTTATCCGCGCTGAAGTAGTCGCTTATGAAGATTTGATTAATAACGAAGGTTACCCGAACGCCCGCGCGAAAGGCTTAGTTCGTACTGAGGGTAAAGATTATATAGTAAAAGACGGCGACGTAATAGAATTTAAAATTTAAAATGCAAAATAATATTAAAATTTTTAAGACTGAGAAATGGAGTGATTATGAATTACTCGATACTGGAGAAGGGGAAAAATTAGAGAAATTTGGACCTTATACTTTTGTGCGTCCTTATGAAGAAGCTTTTTGGAAAAAGACTTTAGATAAAAAGATTTGGAATAACGCTGACGGTATTTTTGCAATTTCAAATGAAACTAAAAAAGCTGGTTGGAAATTCAAAAATAAGATTGAGAAAAATTGGATTATGAGTTTAGATAAAGTTTCTTTTACTGCGAGCCCTACTCAATTTCGTCATTTGCAATTTTTTCCTGAGCAAAGAGTGCATTGGGATTTTATAAATAAGAAGATTAAAGAAGCGAATCGCCCTATCAAATTCTTGAACCTATTCGGTTATACTGGGGTAGCGAGCCTATTCGCACTCGAAGCTGGAGCCGAAGTTACTCATCTCGACGCTTCAAAAGGTTCAATAGATTTAGCGAAAGAAAATCAAAAGCTTTCAGGATTAGAAGATAAACCTATGCGGGTAATAGTAGATGATGCTTTGAAATTTTTAGAAAGAGAAATAAAAAGGGGAAATCGTTATGATGCGGTAATTATGGATCCTCCGAAATTTGGACGAGGTCCAAAAGGTGAGACTTGGAAAATAGAAGAAGATTTACCTAAATTGATTTCTTTAGTAGAAAGAGTTTTGAGTGATAATCCTTTATTTGTAATCCTTACTTCTTATGCGATAGAGTCATCGGCTTTATCTTTAGGATATGCACTCGAAAATTTAAAATCCAAATATGGAGGGGGTATAAATGCAGGGGAAATGTGTATCCTTGAATCTAGTAGTGGAAAATTTATTTCACTCGCAAATACTGCTGTTTGGGAAAAATAATTGCTTTTTTAAAATAGAGGTTTATAATCTAAATAAATATTCTTTACAACATTTTTTAACCAAAATACAAAACAATGAAAGCTTTAGAATTTTATGAAGTTCCTAAGTTTTTAGATTTAGTAGCTTCTTTTAAACAATCTTATTCTTCTTTTAGAAGAAATAACCCTACCATTACTGGAAAAAAATTGAGGATTGCATTTATTGAAATTTTAGAAAAGTTGTATAACAAGTTTTATTCTTTCGATGCTTTTAGAAACATCTACCCAACCTTCGAAGATTTCAAAAGTAAAATTTCAAGAAGCTTACATAAAAAAAATGGTTTTTCTAGCCCAGCTTTAAAGAAAGTAAATCTGGATAGAATATTAGAACAAGATTCAAGTTTTGAATTAAAAGAAGATAAAAAAATTGAAGTTTTTTATCAGAAATTAGATTCAGGTGCTTGGAAAAATTTTATTGAAAATAAGCACATGTTAGAATTAACTGGTCGTGAAGATTGGTAAAAAATAAATTGAGTCTGTTTTCTAAATTAACGCAAAAGCCTCGTCGTTTAGATAGGGCTTTTTTATTTTTTCTTTAATTTTGAGATTTCTTTTAGAACGTCTTCCAGGGTTTTTTCAATATTTTTGAACCTATCTTTTTCTTCTTGTTCAGCTTTCTCTTCTTCAGTTTCTTCTTCGTTAATTTCTTCAACGTCCTCTTGAATATCTTCGACGTCTTCAGAAATTTCTTCGACGTCTTTCTGAATACCTTCAACGTCCTCCTGAATATCTTCTACGTCTTCAGAGATTTCCTCAACATCCTTCTGAATATCTTCGACATCCTCAGAGATTCCTTCGACGTTTTCTTGCAATTCTTCGATATCCTCAGAAACCTCTTCTAGGTTTTCGCTGTGCTCGTTGATAGTGATTTGAATAAAGATAGATAAGTAAATAGCCTCGAGTGATACTATAGTAGTAAGTATCAGCAATATATCTGCACTAGAAAATCCGAAAAATCTTAAAGCAAAAATACCTATAAAAAATATAGTATGCAAAATTAACGAAGGTACTGAACCTACGAAACTCGTTATTTTTTTTGAAAAATCAGCTTTATTTCTGCGCATAAAAAGACTTAAATTAATACTCTATATATGGTATAATAATTTCTATGGAAACACAAATAAAAAACGTACTTTTTAAGCCAAAATTAAATATAGGATTTTTCTTTTTATCATTAGGAGTTTTGATTAGTTTAATTACTTCTGTGGTTTCTCTGATAAATTTGATGTTTGAGAGTTTGAATAAAAAATTTCCAGACGTTTTAAATTCAACTTATCAATACGGTTATCTTTCTTACGAATATGATGCTATGCGTATGGCTTTAGCTACATTGATAATCTTCTTTCCAGTTTTTTTACTGGTGCATTATTTTTGGAATAAACATATTGCAAAAGGGTTAGGTTCTATCGATGAAGTTATTAAAAAATGGTTAGTATATATTGTGTTATTTTTATCTTCTTTGGTTGTGGTGATTGATCTTGTGACTTTAGTAAGATATTTTGTATCTGGAGAAATAACTAGCCGATTTATTTATAAAGTTGTATCTATTTTGGTGGTAGCTTTATTTGTAGGTAGCTACTATATATTAGAACTTTTTGGTAAAAAGAAAATTTATATTTTTAAAACTGGAATAACTTTTGCTATCAAATCAAGTGTTTTAGTTTTATTAGTAATTATTTTCGGTTTTTCAATTATGGGAAGTCCTAAAAATCAAAGATTAGCTAGATTAGACGATCGTAAAGTTACTGATTTGCAAAGTATTCAATATCAAATTATTAATTATTATCAGCAAAAATCTATTTTACCGAAAAATCTAAAAGACCTCGTAGATCCACTTTCCGGATTTAGTTTGCCTGTATCTCCAGAAATAGAACAAGGTATAACTTATGAATATAAAGTAATAGATGAAAAGAAATTAACTTTCCAGTTGTGTACTACTTTTAACCTCGCTATAAGTAAAGGCTGGGTAGAGAGTAGTAATAGTGGAATTATCCCTTTGGGAGAGAAAGATGTAGTTTCTTATCCAGTTTCAGGTGGATTAAATGAATCTTGGAATCACGACGCCGGCTATACTTGCTTCTCTAGAACGATAGATAAAGATATTTATAAACCATACGACAAATCAGTAAGATAATATGAAAAACGAATACAATCATAATAAAATTGAAAAGAAGTGGCAAAAGTTTTGGGCAGATAAGAAAATCTATAAAACTAGCAATGATACTAAAAAGAAAAAGATGTATGTGCTTGATATGTTTCCTTATCCTTCAGGAGCTGGACTTCACGTAGGTCATCCTCGAGGTTATATCGGGAGTGATATTTATGCTCGTATGAAAAGAATGCAAGGTTATAACGTACTTCATCCTATGGGTTACGATGCTTTTGGATTACCCGCAGAGCAATACGCAATAGAGCATAAAGTTCATCCAAAAGTTGCCGTAGAAAAAAATATTAAAACTTTCGAGAAACAACTTTCTATTATCGGACTTTCTTATGATTGGGAAAGAAAAGTAAATACTACAGATCCCAAATACTATAAATGGACAGAGTGGATATTCCTGCAAATTTTTAATTCTTATTATGATAATACTAAAAACAAAGCTCGACCTATCTCTGAATTAATTAAAATTTTTGAGAAAAAGGGAAATATTGGTATTGATGCCGTTTGTGATAATGACACTCCTTTATTTGATAAAAAAGATTGGAATAATTTTTCTAAACTAGAAAAGCAAAGAATATTAATGAAATATCGTTTAGCTTATGAAGGTTATGCAGATGTGAATTGGTGTGAAAGTTTAGGTACAGTTTTAGCGAATGATGAAATTTTAAATGGACCGAACGGTGAGCTTATTTCTGAGCGTGGAGGCTATAAAGTAGTTCGAAAATCTATGCGTCAATGGTTTATGCGTATTACTGCGTACGCTCCTAGACTCCTTAATGACTTAGCAGATTTAGATTGGAATCCTCATATTAAAGAAATTCAAAAGAATTGGATAGGTGAAAGCGTTGGAGCTGAGTTAGATTTTCAAATTAAAATAAAAGCTTGGGAAGGACCGTCCTCCCCAGCTGGGGAGGACGGTCCTTCCCAGCTTGATAATATTAAAATTTTTACTACTAGAGCGGATACTATAGATGGAGCTACTTATTTAGTTTTAGCTCCTGAGCACAAAAAAATACAAGATTTAAAAAATGAAATTTTAAATTATAAAGAAGTAGAAGATTATATTAATAAAACTAAAACCAAAGCAGACGATGATCGTATTTCTGCTAAAGAAAAAACTGGAGTTAAATTAGAAGGAGTCGAAGCCATAAATCCTTTTAATGGAGAAAGTTTACCGGTTTATATTGCGGATTATGTTTTAGCAAATTACGGGACTGGAGCTATTATGGCAGTACCTATGCACGATGAGCGCGATCGAGAATTTGCAGAAAAATTCGATTTACCGATTATAGATAGACCTTTACTCGAAGTTTCCAAAGTACTTTCAAAAACTCAAGGTAAAATTGTTAAAAGATATAAAATGCGGGATGCTATTTTTGCGAGACAAAGATATTGGGGTGAACCGATACCACTTTCTTATGATAAAGATGGAATTATCAAAGAAGTTAAAAATTTACCTTTGCTTTTACCAAACGTAAAATCTTATAGTCCTTTAGGCACAGGAGAATCACCTTTAGCTGGAGTTAAAGCATGGACTAAAAAAGGTTATGAAACTAATACGATGCCGGGTTGGGCGGGATCATCTTGGTACTTTTTGCGTTATATAGATCCTAATAATTCTAAAGAGTTTGCAAGTAAAAAAATGCTTGATTATTATTTTGGTAGCAAAAACGGAGGAGTCGATATGTATGTCGGAGGAGCTGAGCATGCGACAGGGCACTTACTCTATGCACGTTTTTGGCATAAGTTTTTATACGATATTGGTAAAGTTAAAGCTAAAGAACCTTTCCGAGCTTTGCGGAACCAAGGCATGATAGGAGGCGCAGATGGGCGCAAGATGTCTAAACGTTGGGGGAACGTTATTAATCCTGATGACGTGGTGGCGACCTATGGAGCTGATACGCTTCGCTTATACGAAGCTTTTATGGGACCATTTGATCAAGGTTTACCTTGGAGTACTGAGAGTATAGTAGGTTCTCGTCGTTTCGTTGAGAAGATATATCGTTTAGCTCAAATTAATTTTTCCAAGAAATCTAGTTTAGAAATTTCTAAAACTTTACATAAAACTATTAAAAAAGTAGGTGAAGATATCGAAAGATTTAACTTCAATACAGCGGTTTCGACTTTGATGATTTGTGCGAATGAAATCGAAAAGACGAAAGAAATTTCTAAAGATGACTTTAAAAAGTTTTTACAAATTTCCGCTCCATTTATTTCTCACCTCGCTGAAGAGATTTGGTTTGATTTAGGCGAGAAGAAATCAATTCATTTATCCGTTTGGCCGAAAGTAAATCCTAAATTCTTAATTGAAGAAGAAATCAAAATCGTAATTCAAGTTAACGGTAAAGTTAGAGGAGAGATTTTTGTAAATAAAGATATCACAGAATTAGAATTAAAATCCTTAATCCTAAAAAGGGAAGATATATTACGCTTTACCGAAGGTAAAGAATTAAAGAAATTTATCTACGTTTCCGGCCGTTTAGCGAGTTTAGTGGTTTAGTTTGTAATTCCTAATACTATTATAGTATAATATTATAAGTTTATAATTAATTTAATTAAAAAAATGTTAACAAATATATTAGATAGAATTTCTTTTTGGTCGTTTTTTGTAGTTGTGGCTCTGTTGCCGATTTTTGCAATACCTTTTGTAGATGTTCCAATAGAAACGAGTAAAACGGTTGTCCTAGTTTTAGGAGTAGCGATATCTTTCATCGCTTGGGCTGCAGCGCGATTTTCTGATGGGAAAGTTGTAATTCCAAAATCTAATCTAATTTTATTTGTTTTTTTAATCAGTATTTTAACTTTACTTTCTGCTTTCTTCTCTAACTCATTCAAAATGTCATTTTTTGGAATAATGTTTGATTTAGGAAGTTTCTGGTTTTCATTCTTTGTTGCAGTTTTGTTGCTTAATGCATCTTTGGTTATAAATAATGAAAATAAAGCAAAGTTAATTCTCAAAGGCTTAATAGCTTCTTCAGTTTTGTTATTTGTTTTTCAAATTTTAAGATTTTTTATGCCTAATACTTTAGCATTAGGAATTTTACCTGATAAAACTTCTAACTTGTTTGGATCTTGGAATAGTTTTGGAGTTTTTGCTGGAGCTTTATCTCTTATATCTCTTTTTGCCCTAGAATTCTTTAACTTAGATAAAAAGAAGAAAATTTTCTTGACTGTTTTGTTAATAGTTTCTTTATTCTTGATTGCTACGGTTAACTTCTCTTTGATTTGGAGATTAGTTGGAATTTTTTCTTTAGTTATTTTCGTGTATAAAATTTCAATTTATTCTTTCAATAAAGAAAGTAATCCTAATACTAAAAAATTCCCTAGTTATTCTTTTAGTGTGATCATATTATCTTTGCTTTTCTTTATCTCAGGTCAATTCATAGGTTCTTTCTTGCCGAATACTTTAGGGTTGTTTAATGTAGAAGTGAACCCTAGTTTGAATACAACCTTCGCTGTAGCTAAAAATATTTACCAAAATGATTTATTGTTTGGTATAGGGCCAAATAAATTTGCGGATGCTTGGTCACTATATAAACCTTCTTTGATTAATAGTAGTCAATTCTGGAATACTCCTTTTTCAATTGCTTCTGGTTTGTTTCCAACCCTTATGCTTAACTCTGGTTTATTGGTTGGTTTAATGTACTTAGTATTTTTGCTTAGTGTTTTGTATTTCGGAATTAAAAATATTTTTTCTTTTAAAGCTGATAAATACAACTATACTCTAGTACTTTTCTTAATCCTAACTATTTATTTGTTTGTGGTTTCAATTTTCTATTCTTCTGGGCTTAATTTGTATGTATTAGCATTTATATTTTTAGGTATTACTATCGGCTTAAACTCTTCTAATAAATATTTAAATATTAATTTCTTAGAAGATCCTAGAAAAAGCTTCTTTTCTATTTTAGCTTTGGTAATAATAATTATTTCAACTTCAGGATTATCGTTTAAATTTATGGAGAAATTCGTTTCTGTTTATTACTATGGTAAAACTGTAAATGCGACTGATGTAGCAGGTGCTGAGAAATACGTACGTAAAGCCTTATTGCTTAATCAAAATGATTTATATTTGAGGACTTATTCTCAAGTTTATCTTTCAAAGTTAAATGACCTTTTGAGTAAAGGTGATAATTTGACCGACTCTGATAAAGTATTATTGCAAGCTAGTATAGACGAATCGGTGAATGGTGCAGTTTTAGCGACAAAATACAATAAAGATAATTATTTAAATTTTGAAATTTTAGGTTTTGTTTATAAGAATGCTGCATCATTAGGTATCAAAGATGCGGGAGCAAAAGCTATTGAGAGTTATACTGAAGCTTCACGTCTTAATCCTCTAAACCCTCTTATGAAGCTTGAAATTGCTAGAACTTATTTTATAGATAAAAATATAAAAGAAGCTCGTAATTTTGCTTTAGAATCTATTAATATTAAACCTGATTTTGCACAAGGACTTCTTTTCTTAGCAGAACTTGAAAAAGGAGAAGGCAACTTGAATCAAGCTATTTCTTATGCTGAGCAAGCTTTGAAGTATTTCCCAAACGATAATAATTTAGTTCAATACTTAAAGCAATTAAAAGGTGGTAAATCTGTTTCTGAGACTCCAAAAGAAAATACAGACGATAAAAAATCTAACTAAACATGGAGAGAATTTTACGTCTTTTTGGTAAAGAATATGGTAATTTGAATCAAGCAGCTATTCTGCTTGGTTCTTTTACTTTTCTTTCTCAAATTTTAGGACTTTTTCGAGATAGAGCGATTGCTCATTTTATCGGCCCATCTTTGGAATTAGATATTTATTACGCTGCTTTTCGTATTCCAGATTTTATATTTTTGTCTATTGCTTCTTTGTTTTCAATTACAGTAATAATTCCTTTTATTTTAGACAAGATGAAAGGAGGCAATATTTTAAATAAAGAGGCTGTTGAATTCCTAAATAATGTTTTTTCTTTCTTTTTATTGTTACTTGTTTTTATATCTGTAGTTGCATTTTTTACTATGCCGTATTTGATTCATTTAATAACCCCAGGATTCGATGAAACTTCTCAAACAAAGATAATACTTATGTCTCAAATTATGCTTCTGTCTCCAGTATTTTTAGGTTTATCAAATTTGTTTGGTTCTATTACTCAATTATTTAAAAAGTTTTTTATTTATTCACTGAGTCCGATTTTTTATAATCTAGGAATTATTTTTGGTATTGTGATACTTTATCCAATTTTAGGAATTTTTGGTTTGGCTATCGGAGTTGTATTCGGAGCGATTTTACATTTTGTAATTCAATTTGTATCTTCAGTTAGTTCTGGATTTAAGGTTTCATTCTCTAATAAAATTTCTTTTAAAGAAATTAAAAATGTGATCACTATTTCTTTGCCGAGAACTTTAGGTTTATCTATTAATAATATAGTTTTGATTTTTATTGTTTCTATAGCATCTTTTTTGCCTTTTGGATCAATATCTGTTTATACTTTATCTTTAAATATTCAAAATGTCCCTCTTTCAATCATAGGGCTTTCTTATGCTGTAGCTGCTTTCCCAAATATGTCTCGTTTTTTTAAGAATGGAGATTTGGAAAGTTTTAAAAATAATTTGATTTTAGGTTCAAGGCAAATTATTTTCTGGTCTTTGCCTATTGCATTTTTGTTTATTGTATTACGGGCTCAAATCGTGCGTGTTATTTTAGGTACTCCTTCTTTTTCTTGGGATGATACGAGATTAGTTGCTGCTTCGCTTGCATTATTTGCTATATCGATAGTTGCTCAAAGTTTAATTGCTTTATTTGCTCGAGCTTATTATGCTGGAGGAAATACCAAAAAACCTCTTTATATAAATTTGATTAGTGCGTCTTTGATTGTAATTTTTGCAAAAGTTTTACTTTATGTTTTCCATACGAATGAAACCTTCCGATATTTTATTGAAAATATTTTGAAAGTAAATAATATTGAAGGAACTAGTATTTTGATGTTACCTTTGGCTTATAGTTTAGGTACGATTATAAACTTTTTGTTGCTTTGGTATTTTATTAAAAAAGATTTTATGCACAAAAAAGATTTTATTTTGGAAAGCTTTTTGCAAAGTTTAACTGCTTCTTTTGCTTTAGGTATTGTTACTTATTTTGCTTTAAATGCCTTTTCTCCGATTTTCGGTACAGAAACTTTTTTTGGTATTTTCCTTCAAGGATTATTAGCTGGAATTTGTGGAATTTTAGCTTGCGCTTTAGTGTTTTATATATTTAAAAATGAAGAATTTATAACTTTAATTAAAACTTTGCGTACTAAGTTTTGGAAAAATAAAGTTCTGCCTCCATCCGAAGAAAATATCTAACAGGTTTCAATTTAGTCTTTTTTTTGGTAGTATGTGATTATGCTTTCTAATATAAGAAATTTTTCAATTATAGCTCATATCGATCATGGCAAGTCTACTTTGGCTGATCGTATGCTTGAAATTACGAATACTATTGAAAAACGTAAAATGCGGGACCAAGTCTTAGACTCTATGGAGCTTGAACGCGAACGGGGTATAACTATTAAAATGCAACCGGTACGTATGATGCATAAGAAAAATGGTGTTGAATATGAACTTAACCTTATTGATACTCCTGGGCATATAGACTTCTCTTATGAGGTTTCAAGGGCACTGAAGGCCGTAGAAGGCTCTATATTGCTCGTAGATTCAACTCAGGGGGTGCAAGCCCAAACTTTAACAACTCTCGAAATGGCGCGTGAAAGCGGGCTTGTGATTATACCAGTTTTATCAAAAGTAGATTCACCTCTAGCTAGAATTGATGAGGTAAAGATGGAGGTAGCCGTATTGCTTGATATCGATCCAGATACTATTTTAGAAGTATCAGGTAAAACCGGAGTTGGGGTAGAGAATTTATTGTCACAAATCATAGAGAGGGTTCCTTCACCAAAAGAAGAGACTTATGATGCTACTAGTGCTCTTATCTTCGATTTTAAATACGACTCTCATCGTGGGGTTATAGTTTATGTTAGAGTATTTCAAGGTTCAATTAAAAAAGGAGATCAATTACTTTTTTCTATTGCCAATGAAAAGTTTATAGCTTTAGAAGTCGGATTTTTTTCGCCAGACGAAAACTCAACCGGAGAAATTAAAAAAGGAGAAATCGGTTATATCGTTACAGGTATCAAACAAGCTGGTATTGCTTCGGTGGGAGATACTATTACACAATTTAAAAAACCTAGTTTGCCTTTGCCTGGATATATGAATCCTCGTCCTGTAGTTTGGGCTTCGATTTATCCCGAAGATGCTGCTGAATTTCCTGAGCTTAAACTTGCGCTCGCAAGACTTAAATTATCAGATTCCGCTTTTTCTTTTGAAGAAGAAGCTTCTGGTAGTTTAGGTAAGGGTTTTAGATGTGGATTTTTAGGTATGCTTCACTTAGAGATTATTTCTGAAAGATTAAAGAGGGAATTTGATTTGCATTTAATTGTAACTATGCCTTCTATTACTTACAAAGTTTTACTTCGTAATGGTAAAGAAGAAATTATTTATTCCCCTCATTTGTTTCCAGATGATTCTCAGATTATAAAGGTTTATGAGCCTTGGGTTATGGTAAAAATTATTACCCCAAGTATTTATGCTGGAGTTTTAATGCCATTTTTATTTGATCATGAAGGCATAGTAGAAAGTACAGAAAACTTCGGCGAAGATAGAAGTGCTATTACTTTACGTATGCCACTTCGTGAGCTTATGCGTAATTTTTTCGATGACTTAAAAAGTATTACTTCTGGATACGCTTCTATTTCTTATGAAATGCTACCTTACGAAGAAGCTGATGTGGTGCGTATGGATATACTTGTAGCTGATGAAGTGATGATAGCTTTTACTCGAGTTGTTTCTCGTCGTCGTATTGAAGAAGAAGCTAGGAATCAAGTTGAAAAATTACAAAAAGTTATTCCACGCCAACAATTTGCTTTTAAAATTCAAGCTAAAGCTTTAGGAAGAATTATTGCTTCTGAAGGTGTTTCAGCTTTTCGTAAAGATGTACTTATGCATGGTTCTAAGGTTGTCGGAGGTGGAGACGTATCTCGTAAAAAGAAATTATTAGAGAAACAGAAAAAAGGCAAGAAGCGCATGCAAGAAAGAGGAAAAATAAATATTTCCCAAGAAGTGTTTTTGAAAATGATAAAAGAATAATATTATTTATAGAATATAGGTGAATATAATAAAATCATACTCACTATAACTAATATTGATATTATTGCCCAAATTTTTTGGATTCTTTTTTGGTGTTTTTTATTAAAAAGCATATAATTAAATTAACATTTTTATGGACAATTTTCAAGCTAAAAAGAAAAAATTTAAATTTATACACTCTTTGCCTTTTTTATTTATTGTATCGGTATTTTTTATTATTTTTGTTGTGGGAGTATTTTCTCTTTTTTTAAAAATGCAGGAAACTAATAAAAACAAAGAAAATGCACGTCTAAGACTAGAAGAACTAGAAAATAGAAAAGAAAAGCTATTGTTAGACATAGAAGGTTTGACTACTAATAAGGGTCAAGAAAAGCTTTTCCGTGAAAGTTACGGATTTGCAAAGGAAGGTGAAGGTGTTGTGATTGTAGTAGACGAAGATAAGAAAACAAATATCACTAATGAGCCTATAAATAAAGGTTTTATTGATAATTTTTTAGATATTTTTCGTTAATTTTGTGATATAATATAACTATATGAAAATCACATTTTTTGAAGTTCCAAAACATGAACAAGAAAGTTTGCAATTACTTTTGCAAGATCACGAAGTTATTTTTACAGAAGATAAATTGGATAAAGATAATTTGTCTATAGCTCAGGATTCTGAAATTGTATCTGTATTTATCAATTCGGTTTTAGATCAAGAAGTTTTAAGTAAATTACCTAAATTAAAATATATCGCTACTCGTTCTACTGGATATGATCATATTGATATTAATTTTGCTCATAGTCTAGGTATAGAAATTTCTAATGTGCCAGCTTATGGTTCTTCAACTGTAGCGGAATTTGCTTTTGCATTATTGCTTAACCTTTCTCGCAAGATACATTTGGCAAACGAAAAATTAAAAGAAGATGCAGATTTTTCAATTTATAATTTTAGAGGTTTTGATCTTTATGGTAAAACTTTGGGAATAATAGGTACTGGGAAAATCGGGAAAAATATGGCTCGGATGGCTCTCGGTTTTAATATGAAAGTAATTGCTTACGATTTATATCCAGATTTAGAATTTGCTAAGAATAATAATATAACTTACAAAACTTTAGACGAAGTTATCAGTGAGTCTGATGTTATTAGTTTGCACGCTCCTTATAATAAAGAAAATCATCATTTAATAAATAAAGAAAAAATGTTAAAGATGAAAAAGGGTATTTATATTATAAATACTGCTCGAGGAGAATTGATCGATACGGATGCACTAGTTTGGGGATTAGAAGAGGGAATAATTGCTGGAGCCGGACTTGACGTATTAGAAGGTGAAAGAGAACTGAAGGAAGAATTAGAAATATTAGCATCTGAAAAAAGAAGAGAAAAAGTTAATGATTATAAAACTCTTTTTGAAGATAGGGTTCTTATAAATCATAAAAATGTAATCGTCACTCCTCACATCGCCTTTTATTCTCAAGAAGCTGAGTCTGAAATACTTAAAACTACAGTCGAAAATATTCACTCTTTTGTAAATCAAAATATTATTAATCAAATCAAATAAAATGACTCGTGTTAAGAATTATAAACAAATAGCCTTAAATCAAAATCGCGAGATCGTTTTAGATTTAATAGAGACTGGATTAGAGGCGATTAATACCAAAGAAGTAATTAGTAAAAATATTCGATTATCAGATAATATTTTAACTATACAAAGTCAAGCTTTTGATTTATCTTTATTTGAGAATATAAAAATTGTTGGTTTCGGTAAAGCTTCTTGCCAAGCCGCAAGTGCTTTAGAAGAAATATTAGGTAATAAAATTAAAGAAGGTGCCGTTATTGGTTTAAAGCAAATTACTTGTAATTATATAGACACTTATTCAGGTTCTCACCCTAAACCGTCTCAAGCTAACGTGTTACCTGGTCAAAAGATTTTTGAGATTGCAGATAAATCTACCGAGAAAGATTTATTAATAGTTATAGTTTCGGGAGGTGGTTCGGCTTTGCTTTGTTATCCAGAAGATGAATGTATGCAAGGTGAAAAGCTTTACGAGCATTTTTTAAAAAGCGGAGAAAGTATTATTGAAATGAATACTATTCGTAAACATCTTTCTTTATTAAAAGGCGGAGGTTTACTTAAGGTTGCGTATCCGGCAACTGTAATAGGTTTAATTTTTTCAGATGTACCCGGAGACAGTTTTGGAGAAGTAGCTTCTGGTCCAACTTACAAAGATATGACTACCGTAGACGATGCTCAGAATTTAATAAATAAATATAATTTAGGTGAATTCAAATTAATCGAAACTCCAAAAGAAGATAAGTATTTTCAAAAAGTTCATAATTTTGTTTTAGTTTCTAATAAAACCGCTATTTCTAAAATCGAAGAAAAAGTAAAACAATTTGGTTTAAAATCTAAAGTTATTTCTACAGATTTATATGACAATGTGAATCTTTCTTTAGAAAAAATCTTCTCTAGTTTAGAAGATGATTGTGTAGTTTTAGCTGCAGGTGAACCAAAATTAAAAGTTGTTGGGAATTCTGGTAGCGGAGGGCGTAATTTGTATATGGCTTTAAAATCTACAGAATTCAATGATTTTGAAAATGGGGAAGTTTTCGTTTCTTTAGCTAGTGACGGTATGGACAATAGTCCTTCCGCCGGAGCTTTAGTAGATAATTTAACTTTGCAAAAAATTAAAGATTTAAATATTAATATTAAAGAACATTTAGATAAGTTCGATGCTTATACTGTTTTCGAAAAAACCGAAGACTTGATAATGACAGGTCCAACTGATGCTAATGTTTCCGATATAATGATTTTACTTAAAAAATATGAATAAAATAGATGATATTAAAGTAGTACAAATATTAGATTCTCGCAAAAAGCCAACTTTAGGAGTTAGTGTTATTGGCGGTGATAAAGAAGGATATTTTTCTGTGCCTTCGGGAGCTTCGACTGGAGCGAATGAAGCTTTGGAGTTAAGGGATGAAAATGATTCTATGGAAAAAGCTATTTTTAATATTGAAAATAAAATAAAAAATAATCTAGTTGGTCAGGATCCTTTAGAGCAGGCCAATATAGATAAAATTATGCTTGATTTAGATAATACTCAAAATAAAACCAATCTCGGTGGAAATTCTATGATTGGGGTTAGTATTGCTAATTTAAAATTAGGAGCTTTGTTATCAGATTTACCTACTTATAAATATATTCAAAAAATCAATAACCTTGATTCTAAAAATAAAACTCCGTATTTGTATATGAATCTTATTAATGGAGGAAAACATGCAAAAAATAATTTAGCCTTCCAAGAATATCACGTAGTACCTATGACTAATAATCCACAAGAAGCTATCGATATCGGGATGCGAATTATTAATTCTTTGAAATCAATAATTCAAAACGAATTAGGAGAAGATTCTTTAGAGATTGGAGACGAAGGAGGATTTGCTCCAAAGTTATCTTTCGTAAGGCAACCTCTATTTTTGCTTAAAAAAGCTATCGAAGAAAATAAGCTTGAGTCTAAAGTCAGGCTTGCTTTAGACGTAGCTGCCTCTTCGTTTTATAATGATGGAAAATACAAAGTAGATGGTATAGAAATTACCAGAGAAGAATTATTTACGATTTACGATAGATTGATCAGCGAATTTGATTTATTTTCTATTGAAGATCCTTTTTATGAAGAGGATTTTGAAGCGTTTAAAATTTTAAAGAATAAATATAAAGATTTGATTGTTGTTGGAGATGATTTAACTACTACTAATAAAATCCGTTTAGAGCAAGCGATAAAAAATGATTCCATAAATGCAATAATCATAAAGCCAAATCAAATAGGTACTATTACTGAAACTTTTGAAACTATAAATTTAGCTTTAAAAAATAATATTAAAGTCATAATTAGTCACAGGAGTGGAGAAACCAATGATGATTTTATAGCAGATTTAGCTTATGCGTATGGAGCTTTTGGTCTAAAATCAGGAGCACCTACAAAAAGTGAAAGATTAGTAAAATATAATAAATTAATTAAAATTACAAAAGAAAATGAATAATAAAACTCAAATCATCGCAACTATAGGTCCAACTAGTAATACTAAAGATATTTTAAAAGATATGATTCTTTCAGGTATGAATATTGCTAGACTGAATTTCTCTCATAGCAATCATGATTCTCATAAAGAATATATATCAAATATTAAAGAACTTAATCAGGAATTAAATACTAATATTAAAATCATCGCAGATCTTTCCGGTCCGAGAATGAATACCAAAGACGGTCACGGTTTTGATAAAGACGAAGAAGAAGTTTTTACAGATAAAGATAAAGAGGATTTAAAATTTGTTTTAGAGGAGGTGGATTTTGTAGCTATGTCTTACGTAGGTGAGGCTAATGATATTTTAAGTCTCAGAAATTATATGCAAAATTTAGGTAAAGTTTTACCTATCATTGCAAAAATAGAGAGAAAAATTGCTTATTTAAATATAGATGAAATTCTAAAAGAAGCTGATATGATTATGATAGCTAGGGGAGATTTAGGTAACGAAGTTCCATTAGAGCAAATTCCTTTTATTGAAAAAGATATTATTAATAGGTGTAAAGAAAATAATAAACCAGTTATAGTCGCAACTCAAATGATGCTATCTATGACCAATAGCGAGAAACCTACTCGGGCTGAGGTTACTGACGTTGCTTATGCGGTAATTTCGGGAGCTGATTTCGTTATGCTTTCTGAGGAAACTGCAAAAGGTATGTACCCTGTAGAGGCTGTAAAAATGATGCATCAGATTATAGAAGAATCAAGTCAGCATATTTGACAGCTATGATATAATATAAATATAGGAAAAATTATTAATTAACCAATCAATTATATGAAAGACGTAAAAATTTATTCAACCCCAACTTGCCATTTTTGTCACATGGCGAAAGATTTCTTTAAAGAAAATAATGTAGCTTTTACAGACTACAACGTAGCCGAAGATCCTTCAAAAAGAGAAGAACTAATAGATAAAAGTGGACAATTAGGAGTACCAGTTATCTTTATTGGGGACGATATGGTTATCGGATTTAATAAACCAAAGATAGTAGAATTACTCGGACTATAATAAAAACCCTCTGTAAAAGAGGGTTTTTATATTGTGCCCTCACTCCGAATCGAACGGGGATCTATTCCTTAGGACGGAACTGTTCTATCCATTGAACTATGAGGGCTTTATTATTTAAATTTAGCATATAAATCAGGTATTCCAAAATTTGTTTTTACTAGTATTTTATGATAATATATTTTGTATGGACCCTGAATCCAAAAAGTTATTAGAAAAAACTTACGAATTAGCATTAGAAAATAACGAAATGCTAAAGAAGGTTAGAAGCGTTCAAAAAAGAGCTTTTCTAGCTTCCGCTGTGAAATTGTTAATTTATATAGGAATTACTTTAGGGGCTTACTACTACGTAGAACCTTATTTAAATCAGATGTTAACAGTTTATTCTAATCTTTCTGGAATAACAGGTGAGAGTGGACTTAATACAAGTTCATCATCCATATTCGATATAGTTAAAAATCTTGAAGGAAAAATCTCACCAAAAGATTTACAAGAATTAACTAGATAATAATATGCTGAGATAGCTCAGTTGGTAGAGCGCTCCCCTGAAGAGGGATAGGTCGCCAGTTCGATCCTGGCTCTCAGCACCAAAATCAAATATCTAAAATAACTATGAGCATTACAACAGAAAAACTTTGACAAGTCAAGTTTTTTCTGTTAAGATAGTGACAAATCATTCTTTAACAAAATTCATTAAAATGAAAAATAGAATCAAAATTTTAGCAATCGCAATAGCTATTTTAGCTTTTGCAGTAACTCTTGTTGCTTTTGGTGTTCACTATGAATTTCATCAGCCCTGGAGTATTAAATTATTTGTGGTCGCATTTGTACTGCTCATCGCACTGTCACTCACAACATTCTTACTAGGTAAAATTGGTATTCATGCATTACGACATGACATGATTTCCAAAGACAAAAAACTGTTTTCCGTTTTAATTTTTGGGTTAGTATTGTTAACTGCCTGCAACTCAGAACTACCGAAACAATTTTGCTCAGAACTTTCGCAAGACTGTGAAATTTCCAAGGATTTCGTAATGATTAAGGTTATTCAAAATAATGATTCTGCTCTTGATGTTTATGGTCGTCCACTTCAACAGCAAAAATGGTATATGTATGCTACCCAACCGGGAACTATTATTGATTTTGAATGGAATGACAATGCCAGATGTGTAACACCGCAAGACTTGGATGTGTTAGTTTCAGGGAAAGAACCGACATCAATTTTGTACAAATGCAAAACACTTAAAGTTGATACAATTACGAATTTTCCTGTTTATATTTATAATACGAAGCAAACATCAAAAGTGTCGCAGGTTATTACAAAGATAGCACTACTTCAAACCAGTGGATATTTTGACATCTTTAATGATGGTAGAGGAATCAAAGTGACTTATCGTAATCAAAAGGAAGTTGCTGAAAATCCTGTAATAGAGTAAGTAAAAATTAAAAATATTATGAGTGGTATTGAAATTTCAATACCACTCATTTTTGATTTATATATTTTTATATAGATTTAACTTTAATTACGTTCTTTTTATCTTTATCTACCTTTTGGATTTTGATAGTGAGGAGTCCGTGCTTTTCGGTTGCTTCTACAAGTTCAGGTTCGACTTCTTGAGGTAGGGAGATTGTACGAGAGAATTTACCCCAATAAAGTTCTTTTGCAAAATAGTTTTCATCGTCGATATTGTGTTCGTATTCTCTTTTGCCTTTGATAACTATAACATCACGAGCAATAGTGAGATCCATATCTTCAGGCTTAACCCCAGCTATCATAGTTTGAATTATAATATCTCGTGGAGTTTGATAAACGTCTACTGCGAGTTCAGCTTCATCGTTTTCTTCTTCTATCCAATTAGGCTTTTTAGGACTCTCTTGGACTTCTAATTCTTCATTTTCTTCTTCTAATCTAATACTACCTGTTAGTCTTTCGAAAAAACTTCTTTTTTTATTTGGTGACATAATTTTAAAATTAATTTTCGCCACTCATTCTGCGTAATTTCTCAAAGAGTAGCATGATAATAATAGATACAACCCAAAGTAGAGCAAAAGTTTTTATAAATTCGCTTCCACTATTATTAATTATAAAGAAATTAAAGATTGTATGCAAGGCAGTCGCTACTACTAAACCTAAAACTAGATAATATTTTTTCAAAAAATCATTAAGGTAAAAAGAAAGTCCTAAAGATATACCTATAATACCGCTCGTAATACTATGCAGTAAGGTAGAACCTAAAAATCTTAAACTACCTGTTATTAATCCTACAAAAGCTTGACCTTCCGCGAAAGGTTTTAATAAGAAAAGTACGTTTTCTAAAGCAGCAAAACCAAGTCCCGCTGTAGTTAAGCAAATAGCGTAATCGATAGGTTTTTTAATATAATTAGTTTTATGAATTATTATAAAGAAAGCTAAATACTTTATAATTTCTTCAGCCAAAGCCCAAAGCGTAAGTTCAAGATTATAATCCGATATATGAGTTTGAATAAACTTTTGGACAGGTACAGTAAAAATCACGCTTAACATACTAACGATAAAAACCCCTATTAGGACTTTTGTAGGTTCTCTATCTTTAGATTCTTCTTTACGCCAAAACCAAAGCCAAAGTAAAGCCGGGAAGACTCCTGTGATAAAAGCAAGTAGAATAGTTTTAGGATCGTGAATCATATGGCCACTTTTCTACTAATAATAGACTACCTTTATTCATATTTTGCCAGATTTCTTCGGTCACAAAAGGGATAAAAGGATGCATAATCTTAAGTAAAGTTAAGAGGTGAGTATAGAGTAAAATTTTCGCGCTTTCGCTACTAGTATTATTTTTGATTTTTTCTTTTGAGCGTTCTATTAATATGTCTGCAAAACTGTGCCAGAAGTAATGATAAACTTTTTCAGCAACAATAGAGAAACGATACTCATTCATTTCTTTTGTAATTTCTTTAGTTAAATTTTCTAATTCTAGGTGAGATTTTTTATCTTCTTCATCAAGAATATCTAAATCTATTTTTTCTATATTTAAATCTTTGGTTTGCTCTAATACGAAACGTGTAGCATTCCAAATCTTGTTTGCAAATTTACCGTAACCTCTAATATCATTCTCGTCTAATTTCAAATCGTTACCTGGAGTATTCCCAACGATCATAGCCATACGTAGTGCATCATTCCCGTATTTCTCGATAATATCGAGAGGATCTACAGCTTTTTCTCCGAGTGATTTACTCATTTTTTTGCCGTCTGCTGTACGTACCATTCCGTGCAAATATATAGTTTCGAAAGGATTTACTCCTAAAAGATATTGGGACATAAGTATCATTCTCGCAATCCAGAAGAATAAAATATCGTTACCAGTTTCTATAACGTTTGTTGGATGAAAAGTTTTTAAATCTTTAGTTTCGTCGGGCCAACCTAAAGTAGAAAAAGTCCAAAGCCCCGAAGAGAACCAAGTATCGAGAGTATCCGGATCTTGTTCCCAGTTTTCTAAGTCTTTTGGTGGATTAATATCGCAATAAATTTCATTAGTATTTTTGTGATAAAAAACTGGAATCCTATGCCCATACCAGATTTGCCTAGATATACACCAATCACGAAGATTATTGATCCAATTGAAATAAACTTTTTCGAATCTTTCAGGCAAGATTTTGATACCACCATTTTCTAAAGGAGAGAGCATTAATTCTTTCAAACTTTTATTATTACGAGCGAGGATTGGTTTATTTACATCTATGAACCATTGTAATTTAGGTAAAGGTTCGATAATAGCCCCTGTACGTTCGGCTGTAGGTACATTCTGATTTACTTCTATTTCGTTTTCCAATAATCCTTCGTTGCGTAAATATTCTACGATAACTTCGCGAGCCTCAGTAGTTTTTTTGCCAAGAATTCTTTCGTCTCCAACTATCATTTTTCCGTATTCGTTTATAACCGGAATAACTTCTAGATTATTTTTCTGTGCCATATCCCAATCTATCTGAGAGTGAGCTGGAGTAACTCCTAAGGCTCCTGTACCGAAATCTTTCTCAACTTTTTCATCCGCAATAATTTTTATCTTTATAGGTACTCCAATAAAATCTATATTGTATTCTTGGCCTATATATTTCGTATATCTTTCGTCTTCCGGATGCACAGCTACCGCTCTATCGCCAACTTTAGTTTCAGGGCGAGTAGTAGATATAGAAATAGGAAAGTCTTTACTATATTTAAAAGTATAAAGTTTAGCTTTTCTTTCTTCGTTTACGATTTCATCGTCTGAGATTGCAGTCCCTCCTTTTGGATCCCAGTTTACAATACGATAACCGCGATAAATAAGTCCGTCATCGTACATCTTTTTGAATGCAGTCTTAACTGCGAGACTACGTTTCTCGTCTAGAGTAAAAGCTTCTCGAGACCAATCAAGAGTCGCCCCCATCTTTTTAGTTTGGGTAACGATAGTATCGTGGGAATTTTTAGCATATTCTTCGACACGTTTCAAGAATTCTTCGCGACCAAGATCAGCTTTACGGATTTTTTCTTTTTCTAAAATTTTCTCTACTTTAGATTGAGTCGCGATAGCAGCGTGATCTGTTCCAGGCAACCAAAGAGTTTTATAACCTTGCATCCGTTTATAACGAACCATTATGTCTTCGATAACTAGCATTAAAGCGTGCCCAGTATGGAGACTACCAGTCACGTTCGGAGGAGGTAAAATTATAGAAAAAGCAGGGGAATTCTCATCTATAATTCCTTTTTCTACGCAAATATCAGGATTGAAAAACCCAGACTCTTCCCAAGCCTTATAAATCTTATCCTCAGTTTCTTTTGGATTATAAGGTTTTAAGAATTTTTCGTTTATTTCCATATGACTTGATTATATCATAATTTTGTTATAAATTAAGGGAAATGTTCATTCTTGGGAAACATAACGCTGGGTGATAACCCAAAAATTCGCGGCATATAGAGAATAGCAACATTTCCGGATCTATGATCCGGTTTTTTATTTCAATTTTAAATTTCCTTCGGCTTTGATATTTTTATATTTTTTATTTGGATTTTGAGAGTATTTTATATACCCGGCGATAGCTATCATTAGGGAATTATCTCCTGTTAATTTAGTATCAGGGAAAAGTATATCAATATCTTTTAAATTCTTTTTGAATTCTCTTTTTATATGCTTATTCGCAGATACTCCTCCGGCAATAATCAAATTACTAGCTTTATATTTCTCTAAAGCTTTTTTAGTTTTATAAACTAGGGTTTCGGAAACTGCGTTTTCGAACTCTAAAGCAATTTTGCTTTTCATATTTTGATCTATTTCTATATTCGCTTTTTTGAGATCACGAATCAAATATAAAACCGCGGTCTTAAGTCCAGAGAAAGAAAAATTAAAATCCTTCGTATATATCATCGGTCGAGGGAGTTTTATAGGAATAGATTTGGGCCCGAAGTCGGACTTAAGGCTAGCCTTAAGTCCGACTTCTGGTTCTTTAAAGCTTTTCAAAATAATTTTTCTTCTTTCCTCTGCAAGGCGGGAAATCTCTGGACCTCCAGGATACGGTAGCTCGAGCATGCGCGCGACTTTATCATAAGCCTCTCCGACTGCGTCGTCGACAGTCTCACCGAGGATTTTATATTTACCGTAATCTTTGACTAAGACTATCTCGGTATGACCTCCGGAAATTAATAAAGATAAAATAGGGAAGTTAGCTTTATTTTTCTCTAATTTAAATTCCCCAGTATTTTTCGCGAAAACTGAAACGATATGACCTTCCATATGATTTGCGGGGATTATCGGAACTTTATATTTTTCACTTAATTCTTTCGCGAAAACTATCCCAGTCCAAAGTGCGGGTTCGAGTCCAGGCCCTGAAGTTACTATGATTAAATCAAAAGGTTTTTTAGTTTTTTCTAATTTAGTTTTTGCTAAGATTTTTTTGAATAAAATAGGGAGGTTTTTGATATGTTCGCGTTTAGCTAGAGCAGGGAAAACCCCTCCGTATTCTCGGTGGATTTTAACTTGAGAAGAGATAAGGTTTCCTAAAACTTTGAAATTATAAGACTTTGAAGTCTCTTTTGCTTCTAATATTGATATACCTGTCTCATCGCAACTAGTTTCTATTGCTAATATTCTCATATCGAAATATTATGATATTTATTGACCTTATTGTCAAATATTAAATAATTTGATATACTGAAGACTAATTTGTTAACCATTAAATGTTTTACCTATGGCAAAAGACGTTCTTTTAAATGCTTTTCAAGATTGGGTTTTTTATAAAGGAGATTATCTTTTAATCGACCCAACAAAAGAAAAAGACAACGTAATCTTTTTGCGTTATCTTCCAAAAAATAAGAAAAATAGTACATATTTATTAAATGTGCTATATATTTCAGCAGACCAATCCTTGATTGGTAAACAGGGTAAGATTTTCTTAAAATCCATCGAAACTTTAACAAGTTTAATTTTTAAACGAACTAGAAGTTCTAAAAAAATTCAGGAAGCTGGATTTAAAAATTGCCTAGTTTTTAGATGCTAGATAATCATTAAAAAGGAACAATTATGCAAATTACTTGTTCCTTTTTTTTGTGAGCAGTACAGGATTCGAACCTGTGGCCTTGTCTACGTCAAAGACACGCTCTACCAACTGAGCTAACTGCTCGTAAATAGTTTGAATTAAATCAAACTATTTTTACTTTACAATTTTTCACTAATTCTTTCAAGTGCTAAGATGAACGCACTATTACGCAAGGTAGTATTATTTTCTTTTGCTATATCAAAGATTTTATTTAGAGAATCGCTAAGTATAGAATTTAATTTTTGATTTACTTCTACTTCTTCCCATTTTTCATTCTTCAAATTTTGCTCCCATTCGAAAGCAGATACCGTAACCCCTCCCGAATTCGCGAGCACGTCCGGAATAAGTACTATATTTTTAGTATTTAAAATCTCGTCCGCTTCTGGAGTAGTTGGGCCGTTCGCGAGTTCTAATATTACTTTAGTTTTGATATTATTCGCATTCTTTTCTGTAATTTGATTTTCGAAAGCCGCGGGTATTAATACGTCGCATTCTATTTCTAATAATTCTTCATTAGTTAGATTTTTAGCATTTGGAAAATCCTTGAAACTTCCTTTTTCTTTTTTGTAATTTACCAATTCTTCAAAAGTAAATCCGTCTTCTTTATATATACCTCCTTTACTATCTGAAACTGCGACTACTTTATGTCCGTCTTCTATGAAACTTTTGATAGCGAAAGTTGCTACGTTACCGAAGCCTTGGACTACGACTTTGAGATTTCCTCCTAGATTTAATTTATTTTGCAATGCTTTGAAAGTATAAAATCCTCCGAGCCCTGTAGCGCTTTCGCGTCCGAGTGAACCCCCATCTTCTAAAGCTTTACCTGTAAAAGTCGCACGAGTTTTATCACCGGTTAATTTTTCGTATTCGTTGCCCATCCAATTCATTATCTCTCCGTTAGTATTTACGTCGGGAGCAGGAACGTCTTTATTAGGTCCTAAAACTTCGTATAAACCGCGCACAAATCCTCGAGATAGATTTTCTAATTCAGTCTTGGATAAAGCCTTCGGATCAACAGTAATCCCGCCTTTACCTCCGCCCATAGGTATACCCGCGACTGCGCATTTGATAGTCATCCAAAAGGCGAGAGCTTTAACTTCGTTGATTTCAGTCATTGGGTGAAAACGAATACCGCCTTTATAAGGACCTCGTAGATTATTATATTGCACGCGATAACCTTCAAAGAATTTAGTATTACCGTCATCCATCAAAACTGGGATTTGAATTCTAATATCACGATTTGGGTTACGTAAACTATCGATAAGTTTCTTGTCAAAAGATTTTATCTTCACAACTTTATCAAGTTGCATCATTGCGTTTTCAAATGGATTTTGCATTCTATTATATTAATTAATCTAATAATTTTTCTAAAGTTTCTAATTCTTGTTTTGTGTTTGCTCCTAAAGCTTCAGTATTCGATAAATTTATACTTTCAATTTTTTGATTTTCTTCTTTAGCTATTTTTAATAAGTCGGTTAAATAATATTCACCTTGAGCGTTTTCGTTTCTTAGTTTTTTCAGATTATGCCAAAGAAAATCAGATTCAAATATATAAAGTCCAGCATTTACTTCTTTAATATTTTTTTCTTCTTCGTTGGCGTCTTTATACTCTTTAATTCCTATGATTTTATCATTTTCATCTCTTTTGATTCTTCCAAAAAAGTTAAATGCTTGATATTCATTATTAAAATTTTCTAAAGTTGTAGTTCCTAAAGTGATAGTAGCGTTTTTCTCTAAATGAGTTTTAATTAAATTCGCTAGAGTTTCTTTTTTGATAAAAGGTTGATCTCCAGACATTACTAAAATATGCTTAGCATTTTCTACTTTTTCTTTGGCGCAAGAAACAGCGTGACCAGTTCCGAGTTGTTCATCTTGTACCGCGTAAACACAAGTTTCACCTAAATGCTCTATAACTAATTCTTTTTTGTGGCCTACTATAACTATAGGTTTAGTATTTGTAAATTCTAAAACTTCGTCGATAATATGTTTGATCATAGTGCTTCCGCGTAAAGGAGCGAGAACTTTCGGTAATTCAGATTCCATTCTTTTACCTTTTCCGGCTGCAAGAATCACTATTTGTACGTTTTCCATAATATTTTCCATCTATATAATCTACTACTTTTTTAGGTTTTGGGGAAGTGGGCAGAATTTATATATTTGGTATAATTTTATTAATGAAATTAAATTTACTGACTAAAAGTTTTGCTCTATATTCGAACTTGCGTTTGATTGAAATCGATAGGATTGCGAAGTCTCCTATGAAGGTAAATGAAGATTTCCTCTTAGACTTTATAAATGAAAATCAAGATACCGAATACGGGCGTAAATATAATTTTGCAAATATTAAAACTCTCGCTGACTTCGGGAAACAAGTTCCAATAATCACTTACGAAGAAGTTGCTCCTTATATTGAGCGGATGATGAAAGGAGAAGAGAATATTTTAGTAAAAGGTCTCGTAGAGAATTTTTCGAAATCTTCAGGTACAACTGCGCGGAGTAAATTCTTGCCTGTGACTGAAGAATCCCTCGAGAGTGCTGTTAGAGCGGGTCAAGATCAATTAATCTTTTATCTGAAAAATAATCCTAAAAGTAGCGTTTTAGAAGGTAAGACTATTTTCTTAGGAGGTAGTCTCGATAAGATAAAAGATAATCCTGAAATTTTTACAGGTGACGTCTCGGCTATATTGATGCACGAATTACCTAGTTTTTGGCAATATTTTCGTGAACCAAGTTTAGAGATTGCTACTATGCAAAATTATGAAGAAAAAATTGCAAAGATAATAGAAGCCACTATAGATCAAGATATTCGTTCTTTAGCAGGAACTCCGACTTGGACTTTAGCTTTGATTAATAAAATAGTTGAGAAGAAGCAAGTCAAAAATATTTTAGAGGTTTGGCCGAATCTCGAAGTTTTCTTTCACGGCGCAGTTTCTTTTGCTCCTTATCGTGAAATTTTCAAACAAATGATTCCAACTCCTAATATGCATTACGTAGAGATATATAATGCATCTGAAGGATTTTTTGCTGTGCAAGATGATATTTCTCGGAATGGAGAGATGTGGCTTGCGCCGGATTATGGAATATTCTATGAATTCATACCGATGAGTGAATATGGGAAAGAGAATCCAAAAGTTTATACTATGGCGGACGTAAAAGTAGGTGAGAATTATGCACTCGTAATGACTAATAATTCTGGACTTTATCGGTATGTTATCGGAGATACCGTAACCTTCACTACGCTTTTCCCTCATCGGATTAAAATTACGGGACGTACCAAGCACTTTATAAATGCTTTTGGTGAAGAAGTACTCGTTCATAATACTGACGAAGCTTTACGGATAACTTGCGAGCAGACGAATTCAAATATTGCGGACTATACTGCAGCCCCAATATTTATGAAAGAGAGTGAAGGAGGAGGGCACGAATGGATAGTTGAGTTTATTAAAGAGCCTGAGAATTTAGAAAATTTTATAGATATATTAGACTCGACTTTGCGAAGCCTTAATTCGGATTATGATGCAAAAAGAAAAGGGGATATAGTTTTGAAAAAGTTAACCTTGCACAAAGTCCCAAGTGGAAGCTTTTATAATTGGATGAAATCTCGAGGTAAACTCGGCGGGCAAAATAAAGTCCCTCGACTATCTAACAGTCGTGAATATCTCGAAAGCATTTTAGAATTTTTGAAATAAAAATGAAATTTAATTTTGAACAACCCAATAAAGAAAATTCTCGTAGAGAATTTCTTAAAAAACTAGCTATTGTGGGAGCTTCTTTATTTTTACCTAAATCAGAAGAAATAAAAAATAATGAGAATATGGAAAATCTTTGTATTAATTCTAGAGAAGTTTGGGACACTAAATGGAAAGAAATTAAAAAACAATATGAAATACCTTTAGGGGGAGAGTTTAGTGTAAAGGTAGGAGGAAAAGATTATCAAAAATTTGCTAGCGCTTTATTTTATACTAAACACGAAAATAAAGAATTAAAAGAAGTTTATAAAAGGATTGTAATTCATCATTCTGCATTAGAGTCAAAGAAAAATGTTTTAGAAGAAGTTGAAGGAGTTCGAGATTTTCATGTTGGTAAAAGGGGATTTGATGATATTGCTTATCATTTTTTGATTGGTAAAAATGGTGAAATTTTTGAAGGTCGCCCGATAGATAGGCTTGGTTCTAACGCTGGTTTTACTAAAGAATCTGAAGATTATTTTAAAAAGTATTTACCTGAAAAAGCTAAAGATTTAAAACCAAGTGAGGAGGGTTATGAAGAAAGATTAATGCATTACAAAAAAGCAATAAGGCAAGATCCTGATTACGGGTCTATAGGTATTGTGGTTTTAGGTAATTTTGAAACAGAAGATAATCCTACAGAAATACAACTAGAATCTTTAAAAAATCTTTTAAATTATTTAAAGGGTCAGTATCAAATTCCTAAAGATAATATGATTTTCCATAATGAAGTTAAAGAAAAAGTAGTTAAGGCTTCCGGCAAGAGTTTAGCTAGTTCTATTACAGTTTGCCCAGGGGAGAATTTAGTAAAAGCTTTTCCAGGAGTTCGAGAAAAATTAGATCCAGATAGTGAGGTAGCTTTATGTAAAAGTGTGTTAATGGAAAATTAAAAAAGCGCGGCTCGAGATAAATCTCTTTGCCGCGCTCAACTAGGTTCTATTAAATCTTATTTTGGAACAAAATGTTCCAACACCCAATTTGGTGTACTTTGAAAAATTTGCTCCTTGGTTTTTTTTGACAAAAAAGACAATGCCTCTATGCACGCTTCGTAATTCTTTTTTTCATTTGCTCCATGCACAGAGCATAAATATTCCTGATTGCCATTTTTAATGTAGAAAATACCATACAATGGCATATGGGGTTTTTTAAAGGAGGTTTCGGCGAATATATGTTCTGCAACTTCAAACTTATTCAGATTTATTTCGTCAATCCCATCTTCAGCTTTACCAATGTACTTTGTAAAAAGGAATTGGTTTTCCATTGTCTCTTTGATTATTATATGCAAACCTTCTATGTTTTGTTCGGTTAGATAATTAATCAGAAAGTTTTCCAAATTTACGATTTTGGTGTCAATTGTATTCATTGTTTTGAATTTTAATTTATTGTAAAAGGTGCAAAATATCCTTTAATTTTTAACATTTTATAATACTTGAGTCAAGTTGATAAAGTGCATTTTTAGGTTTAACCTTAATATGAGAAAAATAGTTGTTTAACAATAAAATCTTTTAAAATGAAAGCATTTTTAGAAATTGATAGAAAAAACTTTTTCATAGGTTTAGAAAAAAAAGATTTTTCATTCTTAGAAAATTTTGAAAACTTTAAAGTAGATTTATATATCTTGAATTCTAAGGAAGTTCATTATATAGATAAAACAAATTTATTTTTAAAAGTTATGAATGATCATGACTTGGTTGAAAAGGACCGTCATGCAAAAAATCAATTTCGTTATTTGTTTAACGAGCAGGATTTAAAGATGTTAATGAATATTATCATAGAAAAAGGAATTTTTTCTTATG
>CAYNLU010000009.1:0-24675 GCA_964398205.1 uncultured Candidatus Saccharibacteria bacterium
ATTGAGAGAGATTCTTATGAAAGAAGAAGGAAAACTTTTTTAAATAATGAAATACAATTAACCATAGATGAGTTTCCTTTTGGGTATATCGTTGAGCTTGAAGGGAATGAAGAAAAAGTTCTTTTTTATGAAAAATTGTTAAATATGGAGAATTGTGTTCAGTATGGGGCAAGTTGTGATGATGTTTACATAGAAATCTGTAACAAAAAAGGTGTAGTACCCAAAAAACATATTCTTTTTGAAGATATAGAAATGCCAAGGTTAGAAGATTATCTTAGTACATGGAAGAAATAAAAAATATTATTATAAAGCATTTTGGATTTTTACCTGAAATTATTTCTACCACAGAGCATGTATATGTTTCTCCTCCTAGTAGAGTAATTTCTAGTTTGTTTGAATTATCTAAATTTTCTCAAAAGAAAATTTTAAGAATTATTATTGAAGATAAAACTAAATTAGATAATTCTAATAATTTGAGAATTTTTTTACCACATTTATCAAATAAAAATCTTTTTATCTTAAATTTTTCAAATAAAGAGGATTTACTTATTGATTTTAATAAAAATTTAAATATTTTAAACCTTTTGCTTGATCAACAGCACGTTTTTTCTTTAGAAGAAAAAAATAATTATTTAGATTTAATAAATATTTATAAACAAACTTTTATAAACTTAAATGAATATTCTGTTACTAATTTTTACAATGTTTTTTTAAAAATTTACCTTGAATATATAAGTTTAAAATCTATTTCTGATTGGGTTCAATTCACACCATTTGTTTCTGTGGATTCTTTTAAAATGAAAAACTTTATAAAAGATTCATTTTTATATTTATATAACCACGATTTGGATTCTTTGAAAAAATTAGGTTTTTATCTTGAAAATAAAAATAAACTAAGAATTATTAACACCGAAGGTATGGTAACTAACGTAAAATGGGAGATTTATATAAGTTATATTTTTGGAAACTCATATAATTATTATGTCCCTTTTGAAATTAGTTTATTTCTTTTTAGTTATTGGGATATTTCACATTTTGGCAATGATTATAAATTTTCCAAAGAACTTTTGAAATTAAATTCAAATAGTAGGTTAATTCAATTAACTGAACATAATAAAGATTTTTCTTTTAATATTGAATTGTCAGAAATTAATTTTAATAGAGCATTTTTATTTAAAGATAAATGGAATTTGTCTCATAGAATTTATAAAAATGTTAATACTTTACCTGAATTACATATATTATTAGGGCGTGAACATTTACAAAAAATTTTTAAGGATCATATTATTAAAAATAAATAATATAATCCTAATGCTCCTAGGTTCTTTATTACTTTTTATTTAATGTGATATAATTTATATATCCTATGGAGGAAAATAAAGAGGTTGTAAAAACTTCTGATATACAAAGCAATACTGATAAAAAAGAAATCAACTACTTTTTGGTTTTTATTTTTCTATCACTCTTTTTAGTAATTTTTTCTTCATTCTTTAATTTGTTTATTAAAAGAGATTATGATTTTCTTGTAGAAACAACTTGCGATAATACTCGTGAAATTTGTTTTTATCGTGATTGCGAAATCGAAGAATGCCCTCCGAATCAACTTTCTTTTTATAAACAGTATCATATGAGAGCTTATGACTTTGCTAAATGTGAGAACGAAGACTGTACTTCGTTTTGTGCTACTTCTGGTAAATGCGAAGAAGTTCGTTGTACCGATACTGATATAGAAAACGGAATTTGCGTTTTCCCGAGCGATGAGCAAAATATTTTAGAAGAAAATAATACTGAATTATAATAATATGGAAATTCCTTTTGATTATAATAAAATAATGTCTGATCGAAAGCTTTTTAACGAAGTCGTATATACTCCGCTTTCAGAAGCCGTAAAGATCCTAGAAGAGAGGCAAAAAGACAAAGAACTTGTTAAAAAAGTTGAAGAGCTTTTAGGAGGGGATATACCACAACCGTTAAGAGAATTAGGTAGATACGGAATAAATAGTAAGCAGGTTGCAACCCCTAATCACGATACTAATCATTTTTTAAAATTATCTAAAGATTTTAATTTCATACCATTTTTTTCTGAATATTTAGACGATAAATTTACTTCAAATAATCATTTTAAATATTCTTTAGGTGTTTTACATATCAATAATGGTTTAAATAAAAATAGTGATGATATCATTGAAAAGATAACCATTGTTGATTTTAATAAGTATAATGGTTTACCAATTAGAGAAGTTCAAACAAAATGGGGAGAAGGTTTAGTTGATTTTCATCGAAATTTATTAAAGTCCTCTCCTTATTATCAAGAAAATTGTATATTTTATGATGCTTCAAGTTGGTTAAAAAGAAACGGAGGAGACGCTTTGCATTATTACAATAAAGATATGTTAGTTTATACATGTTACGGAATTTTATTTGAAAATTTTATTATATCTGGTGAAGATAAAAAATTTTCGCAAGAAATTTTACTTCCCGCTATAGAGAATTGTATTAAGTTAACAGGGTTGAAACCTCTAATTGTTCCCATACCTCCAATGGATATTGAAGAAGATGAAAAATGGGTGTTTTATGATTCCTTTATTAAAAAGAATATTAAATTATAATTATGGAAAACATCACTAATTCTTGTATATTAGCTGCACAAACAGATTTGATTCAAAATAATTTGATATATTATTCTCATTTAATTCCTTCTGTTTTAGCACTATTTTTAGGTATTTTTATTTTTATTAAATCTAACTATAATCTTTTTTCTAAAGTTTTCTTCTCTTTTATTTTAACTTTCTCTTTGTGGCTGATTGGCGATGTTGTTTTATGGGTTTCAACAAATTATGATCTGATTTATACAGTTTGGTCATTTTTAGTTTATATAGAAATACTATTTTATGTTTTAGCTTTTTATTTCGCTTTTATTTTTATAAGAGAAAAAGATTTATCCCCATTTTTAAAACTTGTTTTGTTTTTAATAACTTTAGCTCCATTAATTTTGAGTTTTACAGGTAACTCTTTGTTATATTTTGAACAAGCTATATGTGAAGCTAATAATAATGAGATTTTAGATTTATATAAATTAGGAGTTGAAAGTTTAATAGGTATTATTTTCTTAATTTATATAATCAAAACTTTTTTTAATAAAACTATGGACCGTTTAGATAGAAGAGCTGATTTGATAGTACTTTCTTCTATGTTTTTATTCTTAACTGTTTTTGGTGCAAGTGAATACGTATCCGCTACTACTGGACTTTACGAAGTTCATCTTTACAGTCTATTTATTTTGCCGGTTTTCTTGTTAGCGATTATTTATGCAGTTTTTGAACTAGATATTTTTAAATTCAAAATGATCGGTACGCATTATATGGTGATAGGTTTAGTTATCTTCGTTCTAGGTCAGCTTTTCTTTGTAAGGAATACCGGTAGTTTGGTAATGACTTTGATTACTTTGTTGTTTGCTGTAGGTATTTCAATTTTGATTTTTGCTAATTATCGACGTGAAAGTTTGCAAAGAGAAAAGATTGAAAAACTTAACACTGAACTTGAAAGTCTACTCAAGCAAAGAGAGTCTTTGGTTCACCTTATTACTCATAAAGTGAAGGCTTCTTTTACTCGTTCAAAATATATTTTTGCGGAAATGGTTTCGGGAGGCTTTGGAACTTTATCAGAAGAATTGAAGCATATGGCGAAAACTGGACTTGATTCTGATAATGAAGGTATTAAAACTGTGGATTTGGTTTTGAATGCTTTTAATCTAGAACGCGGTATCGTAAAATATGATATGCAAAAATTAGACTTTAAGGCTATGGTACTCGACTCTTTAGAGAGCCGTCGTGATCCAGCTGAAGCTAAAGGACTAAAAATGATTTCTAATATTGAAGAAGGAGAGTTTAATATTTTAGGAGATCAATTCTGGCTTCGCGAAGTTACTAATAACTTAATAGAGAATGCAGTGCGTTATACTCAAGCTGGAACTATTGAAGTTAATCTTAAAAAGCTTCCAAGTAATAAACTTTTGTTTACTGTGAAAGATAGCGGAGTAGGTATTACCGAAGAAGACAAGAAAAACCTTTTCCAAGCAGGGGGTAGAGGTAAAGACTCTGTTAAGGTTAACGTAGATAGTACTGGTTATGGACTTTATTCTGTGCGTTTGATAGTTGAAGCTCATAAGGGTAAGGTTTGGGCGGATTCGGAAGGAGCTAACAAGGGTTCAACTTTCTCTGTAGAACTTGATTTAGCTTAAATATAGGGGCCTTTACTTTTATTTCTTTATTTAATATGGTATTGTTTCTTTGAGATATATTGTTAATTTAAAATCAAATAATTATGGATGTTTTAAAGATTTTTGAAGAGTTACAAAACTTACTTTTAGATGAAATAGTAAAAAATACTAAAGCTCAAGAAGAAGCTCAAGAAGAAGCCAATAGTCATGGTGGAGCTAAGGTGTCTAGATATGACACTTTTAAAGAAGAAGCCCAGTATTTGGTTGATGGGTTTAAGAAGAAAATACTTGATTTGAATCATGATCTTGTTTTATTAAAAGAATTTTTAATTAAATTAGATTTAAATTTAAAACAAAATCAAGTTGTTCGCTTAGGTAATGTTGTTACAACAAAAGATGAAAAAAATGTTTTGCGTCATTATTTGTATTCTCCCTCTGCTGGAGGTAAAAAAATACATTATGATGATTTAATTATTCTAGTAGTTACTCCTATATCACCCTTCGGTAAGGTTTTATTAGGTAAGCAAGTAAATGAAGAAATTAATTTAAGTATTAAACAAAAAATAATTTTAATACAATGAAAAATTTATTTATTACTTTGGATGGAGTTGATGGGGTGGGTAAAACTACTGTATCTAGATTGTTAGCTGAAGAATTAGGTGGAGTGTATTATAAATCACCATCACTAGAATTTTTAGAAATGAGACACAAGTTAGAAGAACCTGTTAATATATTTGGTAGATATTGTTTTTACAGGCTTGCAGTACAAAAAGATTCACAAAACATACAAACACTTCTTAATTCTAATGTTGTAATATGTGATAGGTATATTGCTTCAACTTTTGCTTATCATTTTGTAATGGATAATGATATAAAAATTATTCATAATGAAATAGGTCTCTTGCAACCTGACTTTGCTTTTCTGCTTACAGCAAATTCAAATACCAGGAATCAAAGAATCTTAAAAAGAAATGAATCAAAAAATTGGATTGAAAACAATTCTATTCTATTAGATAACATTCAAGATGTTTTTTTGTCTTTAGGTTTAATTGAAATCATTACCGATAATTTAACCCCAAATCAAATTGTAAATAATATTGTTAAATTTTTTTAAAATATGGAATATGGAAATAATGAAACTAAAAGATATTTTAATAGTAGCTGATACATGGAAGGATTTAGGCGGTTCTTTAAAAATAGAATTAGGTGCTTTAGAGCCATTACTTTGGAAAGATGAAAATTCAAATATTGTAGATTTAGTGTCCATTCTTAGTGAAAGAGGATTTCAGGTAAATTTAACTTCTAATGGTCAATTATTATATAAGTTTGCAGACGATTTATTATTAGCTGGCTTAAATAAGCTTCGTATTAGTTGGCATACTATGGATCCTATGTTGTTCAAAGAAATTTCAGGTGGCTATGGAGATTATAATTTATTTTTTAAAGGCATAAATTACGCTCTTAAAATTGGATTAAAAGTTTCTTTTAATAGGCTTTTATTAAAAAATTATGTTAATGACATAGAAGAACAAATTTCTTTTATTCAAGATTATGGTTCAAGAATAAAATTATATACATTAATGTGGACAGCTGAAAATTCACAATATTATAATAATTTTTTTATTGATTGGAGACCTGTAATTAAAAGTTTAAAAAATATTCAAAAAATAGAAAGAGAACATAAGATTATAGGTAGACCGCGATTAAAATTTCATTTAGAAAATAATGCTTTTATAGAAGTTAAATTAAGTGAAGTCCTAAACAGGACTAATCATCCTTGTAACTCGTGTTTATTTAAAGATAAATGTGAAGAAGCCTTCGGAGATTATTTAAGAGTAGATCCCAATATGTTATTTTATTTTTGTTATTTAAGAAAAGATATCAGTTTTTCTTTTAATAAAAATCCAAATGTGAAAAATTTAGAAGAGTTTATTTTATTTAATTTGGGAAGTCAGGTTATTGAAGAAATTCCTTTAAGACTTACCATTAGCCCTTTTTGTAATTTTAATTGTCGCATACCTGGTAAAGAAAAGGGTTGGTGCATGGAATATGATTCTAAATATAAATATCCAAAAATTAAAAATACTATTATATAGTTTTTTAAAAGATCGTTTTTTAAAAACGATCTTTTTTATTTCTTTTGTGGTGGTTTTTTAAAAATTATCTCTGGTAATAAAATAATATCCTTTTTAGGAATACCTAATTCTATTTCATAAATATTATCAATACTACCAAAAACCCCACTATCATATTCAAAGTTTAGTTTTTTAGATATTTCTTTTATTTTATCTACTTCATCAGATTCTATTTCAATAAACGTATTTATGCCAGGCCAAGTATCAATACTAATAAATACATCATCCTTATAGCACCATTCTTCTCTTTTATTTTCTTGGTATGATTTTTCTTTAATTCCACATTCATTAAATATTTTTACAGCTTTATCGAAATCATTGACTACAATTTCTGTTTCAAATACATCCTCAATGCCGTCCCCAGTAATTTCTTTTACAGTCATTGTGGTTTTATCAGCTTCTTGTCTTACTCTGCCCCATTTATTTTTATTCGGGGAAATTTTTGAAAAATCAAAAGTTTTCCTTTTCATAATATATTCTGGTGTGATTAATTGAGCTCCAATGCTTATTAATTTTGTTCTAATTTGTTCTATATTTATGTTTAAAAATTTAATTTCAAGCTCTTTGTTATCCATATTATTTATATTATATGATAATTTTTAATATTTTTCTAGCCCTTTACTTTTATTTCTTTTTCTGATAATATATAGCAATATGAAAGAAAAGGAAATAATTAATGAAGAAAAAGAACTAAATACCCAAGTTTACGAGCTGGGCTACCTTTTAGTTCCGACTTTGTCTGAAGAGGAAGTACCTAGTTACTTTACTAATCTCAAAGATATGATTGCTAGTTTTGGAGGCGAATTCATCTCTGAAGAAATGCCTCGTATGATGCCTTTAGCTTACGAAATGACTAAAGTTATCTCAAATGTTAACAACCGTTTTAACGATGCTTACTTTGGATGGATTAAGTTTGAAATGACAACTGAAAATATCCTTAATTTGAAAGCAAAGCTAGACTTAGAAGCAAATATAATTCGTTTCTTGATAACTAAGACTGTTCGCGAAAATACTATTGCTCAAAAGAAATTTACTCCAAAAGATGGTTTAAGAAAGAGAGCAAAGAAAGAAGAAAATGAAGAAGCTTTGCCTATGAACGAAGAAGAAGTAGATAAAGAAATTGAGAAAATGGTATCGGCATAATTATTAATTAACTATATATAATATGTATTTAAATAAAGCAATTATTATAGGTAACCTTACTCGCGATCCAGAATTAAAATCTCTGCCTTCCGGAATTAAAGTTTGTAGTTTTTCTTTAGCAACTAATCGTGTTTGGAAAGATACGAATGGTCAAAGACAAGAGCAAACTGAATATCATAACGTAGTGGTTTTTGGTAGACAAGCAGAAACAGTTGCTCAATATATGAAAAAGGGTAACTCAATGATGGTAGAAGGTAGAATGCAAACTAGAAGTTGGGATGATAAGAATAGTGGAGAGAAGAAATACCGTACCGAGATAATTGCCGAGAAGACTCAATTTGGTCCTAAGGGAGGACAAAGCGCAGGAGGAGATTATAAACCTCAAGAAGCTCCAAAAGCCGATACAAACAACGATTTAGACGAAATCGAATACCCAGAAGAAGATATTAACCCAGAAGACATTCCATTTTAATTATAAATTATAAAAACATTATGAAACAAGATTATTTTTCAGCAAACAATATAAAATTCATAGACTACAAGGATACAGAAATTTTGAAGAAATTCATTAATCCAAATGGTAAAATCGTATCTCACAAGAGAACCGGTATTACTTCTAAGAATCAACGTGCATTAGCTAACGCTATCAAACGTGCAAGATTCATGGGATTACTTCCTTTCGTAGCTAGATAATATAATTAAAAAGCCTCGCCGTATGGCGAGGCTTTTTAATTATTTAAACTCTTTCTACATAAAGTCCAGTTTCAGTATTAATAGATACTGAATCTCCTGGTTCGATGAACATAGGAGCGTTTACTGACGTACCGTTTTCAAGAATGATAATCTTTGTACCTCCTTGAGCTGTATTTCCTTTAACTGCAGGTGGAGCTTCTTTTACTTTGAATTCTACTTTGATCGGTAAAGTGATTTTGATAATTTGTTCTTCTCCGTCATTGTCCCAAACTAAGGCTTGCACTAAGCTATTTTCTTTAAAGAATTTTGCAGAGTCTCCGATTAGGGAAGCAGGGAGGTTAAATCTATCACTAGGGTCGTCCTTAGCGCAGAACCAGTATTCACCTTTATTGGTATATAGGTATTTCACATCTCTTTTTTCAATATCAGCTTCGTCAGCCTTATCTGAGACGTGAAAAGTAGCCGCAAAAGTCTTTCCAGATATTAAACTTTTAAGTTTAACTTGGTTTTGAGGTTTTCTTTGTTGAGTTCTCGCTACGTGAGATTCTATAACTTCACAAGGTTCATCATCATGAATAATAATCTTTTTCTCTCTTATTTCATTGTATTCTAAAGTTGCCATAGGTATATACTATATTATTTTTAAAAATTTTCAACTTTCCAGACGCTATACATCCGGAAATCTTTATTCTCCCGCGCTTGATACTTGGATTTCTCCAAAGCGGGAACGGACTTCTTTTTCAAAGTCTTTCATAATTTTTGGGTTTTCTTTAAGCCAAGTTCTAGTAGCGTCATATCCTCGTCCCATAGAGACTTTATTTCCTTCTTTGTCTTTATATGAATATGAAGCGCCAGATTTTTCGATAATACCAAGCTTTTCTCCGAGAGCCATTATTTCACCCTCACGAGAAATACCTTCGTTATAAATAATATCAAATTCAGTTTGCTTAAAAGGAGCTGCGACTTTGTTCTTTACGACTTTGACCCGTGTGCGACCTCCGACTACTTCTTCGCCTTTTTTGATTTGAGCAATACGACGGATATCCATACGGACTGAAGTATAGAACTTCAAAGCTTTACCTCCTGGGGTAGTTTCTGGATTACCGAACATAACTCCGATCTGCATACGAATTTGGTTAATAAAGATTACTACAGTTTTAGATTTCGCAACTAAAGCAGTAAGTTTACGTAACGCTTGAGACATAAGGCGAGCTTGTTTACCGACATGATGCGCTCCCATATCTCCTTCGATTTCATCTTTTGGAGTCAAAGCCGCTACTGAGTCGACTACTATCACGTCTATTTTACCAGTACGAACTAAGCTTTCTACTATTTCGAGAGCTTGTTCACCGTGATCGGGTTGAGAAATTAACAATTCTTTAATATTCACACCAAGTTTTTTAGTATATTCTGGATCCATAGCGTGCTCCGCATCAATATAAGCACAAACTCCGCCCATCTTTTGAGCCTCAGCTACGATATGAAGGGAAAGGGTAGTCTTACCTGAAGATTCCGGTCCAAAGATTTCTATGATTCTACCTCTCGGAACTCCGCCTATACCGAGCGCCATATCAAGCCCTAGAGAGCCCGTAGATATCGCGTTCACGTTTACTTTAGGAGCGTCGCCTAATTTCATTATTGAACCTTCGCCAAATTTATTTTGAATAGCTTTTAAGGTATTTTCTAAAACACCTTCACCACCTTCTTTAAAACCTCCTTTTTCTTCTGTAACTTTTTTCTTTTTTATCATATATTTGCTTGTCCTGTTAGTAGCGACTGACAGGATATGTTAACTTATAATTTTTCTCATCTTGGTGACCAAACTTATCTTTGGCTTTTATTTTAATAATATTATAACCTGGCGACAAAGCGACAAACTCTTTAAAATCTCCCTTTTTGTCTATAGATATTTCTCTATCATTTAAGGTTAACTCTATAGCATGAATCGCATTACCCGTGATTTCTATTGGATTTTTTTCATATTGAGCTTGATTTTCGATATTTACATTCTTAATCTTAACTCCAAAAATTAAATATTTGGCTTGGAAAAAGGTATAAACAATTATAAATAAGGAAAATACTATTACGCTACCTCTTATTAGATTTTTTTTGAAATTAAATTCCATAAACTAAATCATATTTTCTCCTTCACTAGTTCTTTCGATTTTTTCCAATACTTCTCTAGGCTTTGCTCCGTCTCCAGGTCCGATAACTCCACGAGCCTCTAGCATATCTATCAGTCTCGCTGCACGAGCGTAGCCTAATTTATGCTTTCTTTGCAAGAAAGAAGTGCTAGCTTTACCAGCTTCTATCACAGTTTGACGAGCTTCTTCGTATAATTCGTCATCATCGCTATTATCGTCGAGAGTACTTTCAAAGATTCCTTTATCTGCGTTGACGCTTGCATTTGAAAGATTGATTTCTCCGATAACTTCGTCTTTATAAGCATCTGCTAGATAACTAACTACACCTTTCACTTCGCCTTCAGATATAAATGCACATTGTAGTCTTTCAGGTTGAGCTTCTCCAGAAGAGTAGAGCATATCTCCAGCTCCGAGCAATTTTTCCGCACCTCCAGTATCAAGTATAGTTCGAGAATCTATTTGTGAAGAAACTTTTAAGGCTATACGAGCAGGGACGTTTGCTTTAATAAGTCCGGTAATAACGTTTACTTCAGGTCTTTGAGTTGAAAGTATGAGGTGAATACCGACTGCCCGAGACATTTGCGCAAGTCTCACGATAGAGCTTTCGAGTTCTCTCGGATAAGTAGTCATAATATCAGCCAACTCGTCGATAACTATGATGATATAAGGCATACGGTCATTTTCTACTTCAACTTCGTCGCCGTTATCGTTTACAATAGTTTTCTTAGGTTTTTTAGCATATACGTTTTTGTGATAAGAAGCGATATCACGAACAGATTCTGCTTCCAAGATATCATACCTACGATCCATCTCTTTTGCAGCCCATTTTAGTGCAAGTATAGTTTTCTTGGCGTCTGTGATAACCGGAGTGAGCAAGTGAGGGATATTTTTATATAAAGTTAATTCGACGCGTTTTGGATCGACGAAGATGAATTTCATATCGTCAGGTCCGTTGCGATAAAGTAGAGAAGTAATAATAGCGTGAATAGTTACTGATTTTCCAGATCCAGTAGTACCCGCGACGAGAGCGTGAGGCATTTTCGCTAAGTTTGCGAATACTCCTTTACCTGAGATAGAGCGACCGAGCGCTACAGTAAGAGGGTTTTGAGAATTTGCAAAAGCTCCGTCTTTGAGCAAGGTTGCGAGTCCGACTGTAGATTTAGATTTATTAGGTATTTCTATACCTACGAGAGACTTACCTGGGATAGGGGCTTCGATACGGATAGGGTGAGCAGCGAGCGCGAGCGCGAGATCGTTTTGAAGTCCTACGATACGAGAGAGTTTAACTCCTTCGGCAGGTTTTAATGCATATCGAGTTACGGTAGGTCCAATAGTAACTTCATCCATCTCAACTTCAATCCCGAAGTTCATCAGAGTTCTTTTTATGATATTGGAATTCGCTTTGATATCTCCGGTATTTGGTTTACCTTTATCTTCTTCGAGTAAATCAAGTGGGGGAGGAACGTAACTTGAGTTATTAGATATCTTGCGAGTCTTGATAGGCATATCGTCTTCTTTCTCGGCTATTTTCGGTTCTATCATTTTTGAAGCAACAGCAACTTTTTTGCTTGCAGATTTTTCTTCCTCTTCGTCTTCTTCAATTTCTTCTTCCTCTTCATCCTCATCTACCTCTTCTTCGTCTTCGTATTCATAATCTTCTAGAGATTCTTTTTTGCCTCCAAACAAGTTGCGTACACGAGCGAAGAAATTCGCAAAGTCAGGTTTCGTATCGAACATTATGATCATCGAAATTATGAGTAGTGCTCCGAGAAAAATAATACTCGCGTATACATCGAACAAATTCACGAGAGGGGTAGAAAGTAATTTTCCTGCTATTCCTCCATCATGAATTCCATTCCAAGTTCCAGGTTCAGTCGAAGTTGCGATATCTATAATACCGAGACCAGAGAGTAGGAACAATATCGAACTTAAAACTTTGTTAGTCGCTAATTCTGGAGCTCCTTCTTTGAGATAAGAAGTTCCTAATAATAAAAATAAAATTGGTAATAAAATATATCCTACACCAAATAAATAATAGATAACTTTATAAGTAAATTCTCCCGCAACTCCAGCTATACTGAGTGCTGACATAAATAAAAATAAAGCCAAAACAAAAAACAAAACAGCCTTGATACTGTGCCTTGTTTCTGTTTTGAGATTTAAAGATTTATTTTTATTTACCTCTACTTTTTTGTTCCCATTATCGTTTGATTTCTTCAACTTCTTTTTCGCCATATAGTATATATTTTAACATACTTTAGTAGTTAGTTTCTAGTTTACAAGTTGTCCCCTGACAAGGGGATTTAGGGGTTGTATTTAAATTCATTTCTATAATCTAAAAATTAAATAATATTTATTTAGACATGGATATTTTTCTACTTTATAGTTTATGCATTTAAGTCCCCTGACAAGGGGATTTAGGGGTTGTATTTTATTCGGACTTGCAAAAGTTAGAGAGAAATATATAATGGACACATGGAATTACCTAATGGCCAAACAAAGGACATAAGTTTGCAACTCAAAGACAGAAACTTGCCTTTCTCTTACACTAAGGTCAAGAACCTAGTAACAGCTCTTTTCATGGTAACAGACATAATGGACAAAGAAGAGATTCTAAGGAATAACCTAAGAAAAATAAGCCTAGAAATTATAACGGACACATACTCAGTCTCTTACCAAACAGACAAAAATATAAAAGACATAATTAGAAAAACCTCACTCGTAGTATCTCTACTCGATATCGCTTGCGATCTCAAGATGGTGTCTGTTATGAATAACAATATACTTAAAAAAGAGTTTGGAATTTTTATAAAATCCCTTGAAGAAATGATTTCAAATTTAGATTTTAATATTAATGAAAACTTAGACTTATTATTCAAAGAAGAAGAGTCTCGAAAGTCTTCTTTGTTCGAAATCACAGAAGCTTTTCCTATCGGTCATCAAGGACAAGATAAAGAAAATAATTTGTCTTTTATAAAACCAATACAGAAAAATATCGGACAAGAAGCGACCAACTTAGGTGTCCAAAAGGGAAGCACTTTGCTTAACGCTTTACGAGAGATAGAGCTATCTAAAAGTAAAGAAAAGGTTACAGAAGTGAAAGCAAAATCTTTAGCAAAAAGTTTACCAAAAAATAACAATAAAAATATCGTTAACAATTCAAAAAGTAGTCGTCAGGAAGAAATTGTAAAAATTATAAAGGACGCAAAAGAAGGCCTAACGATAACCGAGATAAAGGTCAAGTCGAAAGGTGAGATAGCGTCCATGAGCGATAAAACTTTGCAGAGAGAACTCGTCTCTTTGGTTGAGAATCGTGTCCTTTATAAGACTGGAGAGAAGCGTTGGTCTCGATACTTTGTCTCTTAGTTTTAAGCCCCCTAAATAACAAGATTTAATGCTTATATTCATGTACTTTATAACTTTAAACTTTATGACTTTTTACTAATTCGGGATTGCTTTTTTGCCTAAAATATGAGAGAATATACCGGTGGTTAATTTGATCGAAAAGTTAATTCTTTTTGATGTTTAACGGTTATCCACATATTATAATTGCTCTTAAAAATGAGTCCGTATTATAATATATATGTATATTAATATTTACATTCATTGTATTTATTAATAGTATGAAATCTTATCTTAAATTTCGTCGAAAAAATTTAAGAGTTAAGATAAGCCTAATTACATTTAATATTTTAAATAATATAAATAGTAAAAGGGTAAATGAAAGGTCATTGAAAACTTAATAGATAAAAATGTTTGCATTTTAAATTGCAAATGTTTTATTTCGTTTTCAAGTTTTTTTGTTTCTTAACGTTACAAAAATTTCTACACATTATAATTTATTATTAATTAAGTAGAAACTGTAACGATAGAAAAATACGCTTTTAGTTTTGTCGAAACTTATTAATGGCGTAAATTAAATATTATTTATGAGTAATTTATTCAAATCAAAATTTGTTTTAGGTTTGATGTTAGTTGCTGCAGTTGTTTTCTCAACAGGAACAGCAGAAGCTGCTATCACCAAAACTCTAAAATATGGTATGAAGGACGCTCAAGTGAAGGAATTGCAACAAAATCTTAATGCTGCAGGATTCACTGTGTCTACTTCAGGTGCTGGATCAGTAGGATATGAAACTACTTCATTCGGTACAAAAACAAAATTAGCAGTACAAGCTTACCAAGCAAGTAAAGGTCTTACAGCTGACGGAATCTTCGGTCCAGCTTCAAGAGCTGCTTGGACTGGTGGTTCAACAGTAGGTCTTCCAGCAGGATGTACTTCAACTTCAGGATTTAGTCCTCTAACAGGACAAGCTTGTAATGGAACTACAACTAATACACAAACAGGTCCAGTAACAGCTACTTTAGCTTCTACTAACCCTGCTTCAGGTACATTAGTTGCAGGTCAAGCTACTGCTAGCTTAGCTCAATTCACATTCAACGGATCAGGTACAGTTACAGCAGTTACATTACAAAGAATCGGAGTTTCAGCAGACACTACTCCTTCAAACGTTTATTTGTTTGATGGCGCAGTTCGTCTAACTGATGCGGCTTCTGTTTCAAACACTGGTACAGTTACATTTACTGCTCCAGCTGGATTATTTACAGTTAGTGGTTCAAAAACTATTACTGTAAAGTCTGATATTGCATCAGGTACTTCAGGTCAAACTGTAGGTTTCACTCTTGCAACATTCACAACTTCAGCAGGAACAACAACAGCTAACCTATCAGGAAACATTCATTCAATCGCTTCTGCTACATTAGCTACAGTAGCATCTTCAGGAACAGTTACTCCTTCAGGAGCAACTTTGAATCCAGGTGCTAACGTAACAGTATGGCAAGACACTCTTACAGTTTCAAACAGAGATGTTTGGATGAAGAGATTAGCTCTTAGAAATATCGGTTCAGCTCCAGCTTCAGCTTTTGCTAACTTCAAACTTTATGTAAATGGAGTTCAAGTTGGTTCAGCTACAGGCTTAGATGCTAACGGATACGTTACTTTCGATATGACTTCATCTCCAGTTACTCTTGCTTCAGGATCACGTGTAGTACGTGTTGATGCTGATATCGTTTCTGGTGCTTCAAGAACAGTACAATTCTCTTTGAGAAATGCTGCTGATGTTGATTTTGTTGATTCATCATTCGGAGTTAATGTTTCTCCTACTTCTACTCCTTGGGGTTCTGCTTCAGCAAACAATATTTCTGGTACATCAGGAGGAACAATGACAGTTGAAAAAGATGTTACATCTCCTTCAACAAACATAACTCTTTCTGGTAATGATGTTACATTAGGAGTATTCAAACTTACAGCTTACGGAGAACCTATTAAAGTTGAAACATTAACAGCAGGTCATACAACTTCTGTTACTGCTACTTTAAGAAACGGACGTTTGTTAATGAGTACAGATGGAACAAACTGGACTCAATACGGTTCAACTTCAACTATCTTAGCTGCTGGTACTTCATATACAGTTAACTATACAGTTAACCCAGGTACACCAGTTTGGGTAAAAGTTAATGCTGATGTTTACGATAATGACGGAACACAAAGTATAGTAGCAGGTACAACAATCGTTGCTAACTTGGTTGCTGGTTCATCTAACGCACAAAAGATTGATTCATTAGGTTCAATCTCTGTTCCTGGATCAACAGTTACTGGTAATACACTAACAGTTGCTTCAGCTACAGCTACTTTAACTAAGAATAATACTTACGCTAACCAAACAATCGCAGTTCCAGCAAATATCTTTAAAATAGGTTCTTACAATCTTGCTGGTTCTTCAGTTGAAGATATATTAGTTACAACATTATCATTTGATATAGAAGGTACTTCTGATACTTTTGAAGCCGCTGACTTAACAAATATGTATGTTGTTGTGAAGAATGGTGCAACTACTGTTGCACAACCTTCTCCATTAGCTACAGTTAATGCTGATGATAACAATTTCTCAATTAACTACACATTACCTAAGAATGCAAACCTTTCAATAGAATTGTTTGCTAACGTAGGTTCTTCTGTAACAAACGGAGATGTTCTATCAACAGACTTAGTAGTTTCTGGAACAGCATTAACTTCAGGAATTGCTGTTACTACAGATAGTAACACTTCTGCTGATGCTGGAGATATTGATGGTCAAACATTAACAGCAGGTACAGCTACATTAACCGCAACAACTGATGCTTCAACTCCAGTTGCAAGTATCGTTGCTGATAACCAAACAGTTACAGCTGCTGCATTTAAATTTGCTTCTGTTACTGCAGGATTCAACGTAACAGATCTTACTTTCACATTAGCTAACGCTACTGTTGCTTCTTCTGTAGAATTGTATGACGGTGCTACTTTAGTTGCTTCAAAACCTGGAGCTACTACAGTTACATTCAACGGTTTAACTTGGAATATTCCAGCTAATACTAACAAAGTATTAACTGTTAAATTAGTTCTAAGTGGAGTAGGAATTGGTGCAGGAACTTCAGGTTCTTCACAACTTGTTACTTTGACAGACTTTACAGCTGTGAATTCTTCAACAGGAGTTTCAGATGCTTCAGCTAACGATGCTGGTCCATCTATTGAAAACAACCCAGCTGGAAATGCAATGTATGCTTATGCTTCATTGCCAACAATCGCAAATGTAGCTCTTCCTTCTACAACTTTAGCTAACGGTACTCAAACTCTTGCTAAATTCTCAGTTACTTCAAATGGAGGAACTATTGGATGGCAAAAAGTTATCTTGACTGAAACTCATTCAGGTACTGTTGCAATAACTTCACCTACACTTTGGGATGCAGATACTAACACTCAAGTTAGTACATCTACAAACACAATTTCTGGAGGTGCAATCACTTTTGTAACAACAGCTGAACAACAAATTTCAGGTACAAAGACTTATGTTGTTAAAGGTACAGTAGCATTAACTTCTCCAGTTTCTGGAGACAGTATCACTGTAAGTATCGCTCAACCAAGTTCATATGTTGCACCAGCTGCATATGCTACAGTTGCAGGTACTACAGCTACATTCGTGTGGACTGATACTTCAGCTTCAGGACACAGTGCTTCAACACTTGACTGGAATAATGCTTACTTAGTAAAGAATCTTCCAACAGATACACAAGTTCTTAGTTACTAATAACTTGTAAATCTTAGGGAAATTTCTAAGCTAGTTACGCAAAAAGCCCTCGCGCAAGCGAGGGCTTTTTGTATTTCTAGTTAAATTGTTTTATAATAAAGGTATGAGAAATTTTATCTTTTTAATTATATTTAGTTTACTTTTCGTTAATGTAACCTATGCGCAAGAAGTAACTACAACCAACTTAAAAACAAATTGTATTAATTTAACTGTTAGCCTTAAGCAGGGGAATAAAAATTCGAATGTTATCATATTGCAGAATTTTTTAAAGGAAAAAGGCTACCTGAATGCTCCTACTACTGGATTTTTTGGTGCTCAAACCTTAAAGGCAGTGAAGAATTTTCAAAAAGATAATAATATAAATGCTACTGGTTTTATTGGTCCTGTTACAAGAGCTTTTATTAATAAGCTTACTTGTATAACTACAACTTCAATTAATGAAACTACTTCTCAAAATCAAAATACGACAGTAGTAAACACAGAGACGACTACTTCTCAAAATCAAAATACTATTGTTATTGAACCTCCAATCATTTCTATAATTGATGAAGTTTTAACTTCTAGTAATAATGCTTCTGTAAAAGTACGAACTGATGGAGTAATTAGTATATATAATGATTCTGTTGTAGTAAGAGGAATGATAACTCAAGGTGCAAAAAACGGAATTGTTAGATGGTTTGAATTAACTAAAAATGGAAATGAATATAAAAAATCAGAAACTAAAATTACAGCCAGCGTAGATGAAAAAGTAAATAATAGAAAGTTTGAAGATACTTTTACTGGACTTGAGTCTCAAACTACTTATTATTTTAGAGCTTGTGCTGGTAATGTTTCTTTAGGTCAAAGGTCTTGCGGTGGTACAACAACAGTTAAAACTAACTAGTTTTGCAATTTATTAAAAGTTATATATAATACAGTTATGAATAAGAAAGAAATAGTAAAAAGCATATTAATTATAGTTGGGTTAGGTATTATTATCGGTGGTCTTATTGTTTATAAGAAGCAGATAGATAGAGATATAGAAAATATAGATCTTGAAAATAAAGAAGAAATTGTAGATACTGATGTAATAGATGAAGATAAAGAAGAAGTTAAAGCAGATGATAAATACTTAACTAATACTAAGAATCCAACAATAGATACAGATACAAAGTTTTCTGAGAATTTAGCTTTAGGTAGTACTGCTATGAACAGTAAAGATTATACAAAGGCTTTAGAATATTTTAATAAAGCTTTGACTTATAAAAATTCTGATTTAGCTTATGCTCGCATATTTTCTGTTTATTCTGTAAAAGGGGAATGGTCTAATGCTTTAACTACTATAGATAAAGCGATATCTTTAAATCCTTCTTATACTGATTATTGGAATTCTAAACTGACTTTACTTGATGATAAAATGACTACTAGTTTTGAAGGTTTAAAAGCCGTTTATGAGCAAGCTTTAGCAAAAGTAGATAATCGTACAAAGCCAGATTTAGTAACTAACTTTGCTCGTATTGCTGAGAATAATCAAAAGATCGATGAAGCGATAAAAGCTTTTACTTACGCAAAAGAAATCTATCCTGAAAGAGCAAGCATATTTCAAACCGAAATCGACCGCCTAAAAACCTTATAATAAATTCAACCTCAACCTTAACCTCAAAGCCCCCTGGGAAGGACCGTCCTTCCCAGGGGGCTTTTGTTTTATATAAAAATTTTATATCATATAAGTATGAGGAGAAATTTTAGTTTCTCTATAAATGAATACTATCATATTTATAATAGAGGAACAGACAAAAGAATTATCTTTTTAGAGCCCTATGATTATAGTAGGTTTATAATTTTACTACATTTATGCAATAGCAGAATTCCCGTCGACATAGAGAAGTTCCTTCGGGAAGGACGGTCCTTCCCAGAATTAATAAATATTGTTATTGATGATAGATTGGTTCATATTGGTGCTTATGTGCTTATGCCTAATCATTTTCATATTTTAGTTAAAGAAATTAATGAAAATGGAATTAGTTTATTTATGAAAAAGCTCTCAACTGCTTATTCGATGTATTTTAATAAAAAGTATGAAAGAAGCGGTAATTTGTTTCAAGGAATTTTTAAAGCTAAACATGCAGAAAAAGATGAATATTTAAAGTATTTATTTGCTTATATTCATTTAAATCCTGTTAAATTGATTGATCCATATTGGAAAGAAAATAAAATTAAAGATAAGAATAAAGCAGAAGAGTATTTGTTGGATTATAAACATTCTAGTTATTTAGATTATTTAAATTTAGAGAGAAATGAAAATAAAATTCTTAACATTTCAAGTTTTCCAGAGTATTTTTTAGATAAAAATTTCGGTGATTTTATTAACGATTGGCTTAGTTATCAAGAAGAAGCTCTTGGGAAGGACCGTCCTTCCCAGAAATAAGGGTTTTTAAATTTGATATTTCTGCTATAATTAGACTATGCTAAATAAGCACTTTTTTAAAACTGTAGGTTTATTTACTACTTTGATTGCCTTAGGGCTATTTTTAGTTTTTGCTCTAGGCTATTTAGAGGAATCTAATAATTCTAATGGTGTAGATACTGCTATTGCAAAATAACCTAAATATGTTATATTAATATTGTTCCGCAAAGACAATAGGTCGTAGATCCCGAGAGTATTCGAGGGACAACAATAAATCCTATTTAGTGGTCGATACTCTTTCATTTTATTGAAAGATAATTTGCGGCTAAAAGCCGTTTTTTTAATTTAAACTTATGTTAACAAAATCAAAAAAAGAAGAAATGATAAAAGGTTTAGAGGATGCTGTAAATTCTAGTAAATCTATAGTGTTCGTAAACTTTCATGGATTAAAAGTTGGAGATGAAACTTTGCTTCGTAATACTCTACGTGGAAATGGAGTGAATTACAAGATCAGTCGTAAAACCTTACTTAAAATCGCACTTAAAGATAAAGTAACAGGTGATATGCCTAATCTAGAAGGGGAAGTAGCTATCGCTTATGGCGATGATGTTATTGCTCCGGCTCGTGAGGTTTTCAATTTCCAAAAAACAAATAAAGTTCCCCTAAATATTTTAGGTGGAGTTTATGAAGGTAGATTTGTGGACGGTGCATATATGAAAGAAATCGCAACTATTCCAAGTCGCGAAGTATTACTTTCAAAAATTGCATTCTTACTCAAATCTCCAATGCAACGTTTGGCTATTGCAGTTAATGAAGTAGCAAAAACAAAATAATTATTAAGAATTAATTTAAAAATATTATGTCAAAATTTGAACAATTTTTAAAAGACCTTGAAGGAGCATCAGTTCTAGAATTGAATGACTTGGTTAAGGCAATCGAAGAGAAATTCGGAGTTTCAGCTGCAGCAGTAGCAGCTTCAGGTCCTGCAACAGGTGGTGCAGAAGCAGCAGAAGAAAAAGATTCTTTCACTGTAGTATTAGCATCTGCAGGTGAACAAAAAATCGGTGTTATGAAGGTAGTTAAAGAAGCTTTAGGTCTTGGTCTTAAAGAAGCTAAAGACTTAGTTGACGGTGCTCCAGCAACACTAAAAGAAGGTATGAAGAAAGCAGAAGCAGAAGCTCTCAAGAAGCAACTTGAGGAAGCAGGTGCAAAGGTTGAATTAAAGTAGTCTTTAATTCAATCCTGAGCTTTGCGAAGGATATAAACCCCTTATTTTTAAGGATAAAAAACACTATAGAAATATGGTGTTTTTTATTTTGTAAAATGTTATAATTCTTTAATAAATTTATAAGTTTAATTTTTACAGAAATGGAAATCTTAGGTAAGTTATTAGGAAGTGTTGCACGAGTGAAGATAATGCGTTTGTTTTTATTAAACAAAGACGGAATTTTTGACGTCAAAGAGATAGAGAAAAGAAGTTTAGTTAAAGCTCAAACAATTCGCAAAGAATTAAAACTTTTAGAAGCTGTTGCTTTTGTGCGTAAAAAAACTTCTGGTTATCAATTCAATTTAAATTTTAAATATCAAAAAGAATTTGAATCTCTGCTAATTAGCTCAGATTCTTTAAGCATAGATACTATTCATAAAATCTTTAAAAAAGCAGGGAAGATTAGGTTGTTGTTAGTGGCTGGAGTTTTTATTAAAAACGAAGATAGTCGCCTTGATCTTTTTATCGTTGGAGATAACCTCAAACGTAATCGTGTAGAAGACGGTATCAAAAAACTCGAAGCCGAGATAGGTAGAGAGATAACTTATGCTATTTTTGAATATAAAGAATTTATTTATCGTTTAAATATGTATGATAAATTGATTCGAGATGTCTTGGATTTTCCTCACAAAGTGGTTTTTCAAGCTCGAGAGTTATCCACACAAACCCTAAAAAAAGGCTAGAAAATGGTATAATAATAGTAAGCTTTCTAACCTGCTTAAATATATTTTAAGTAGGGGTCGGATTGATTATTATTAATTATTATTAAGACTATCTAGTCAAAAAAATATGAATAACATTTGGTATACATGGAGTGAAGTTTTTAATGCTTCGTTGCAAGAATTGTGGTGGGGTTTTATCCAATTTACTCCTAGACTCGTAATTGCGATTATTGTTTTTATTATCGGTTGGGTTGTAAGTTCTATTGTTGCAAAAGCTTTCGAGCAAGTAGTGAGAGCTATGCATGTGGATAAGGCTTTGAATCAAGCAGGTGCAAGTCAAATTCTAAATCGTGCTGGACTTACTTTAGATTCAGGATATTTTATTGGTCAAATAATGCGCTGGTTCGTATTAATAGTTTTCTTGTTGCCATCTTTGGCTTTAGTGGGACTCGGATCTATCGGAGACTTTTTGCGTTATGATGTTTTAGGATTTTTACCTCGTGTGATTATCGCAGCTATCGTTTTGATTATCGGTACTATTGTTGCGAGTGGTGTAGGTAAAATGATTTTAGCAGGTGCAAAATCTATGTCTGTTTCTTCTGCAAATATGCTTTCTAATATTGCAAAATATGCTGTGTGGATATTTGCTTTTATCGTTGCTTTCGAACAACTAGGTATTAATTCTGCTTATATGCAAATCGTATTTACTGGAGTTATTGCTATGCTTTCTCTCGGTGGAGCGATTGCTATTGGACTCGGTGGCAAAGATCATGCTTCTCGTTTGATCTCAAAAGTAACAGAAGATTTGTCTCAAAAATAGTTGTAAAATCAAGCTATATTTAGGTATTTTATAAAAACGAATGTCAGGTGTTGACATTCGTTTTCGTTTGGTATATACTCTTTCAATACCAGTATGAATATTACAAAAAACAGTTTAAAAAGGTTGCGGTAGATACAGCTTCTTTTGTCTGTATAACCGCTAAAAGCGGTTTTTTGTTTGATAGAAAAGATTGAAATTTGAAAATTGAATGCCTGTGCTAGTTGTCTTAATACGGAGAGCCGTGTTAGGGTCTTTGCTAGAAACAGGATTTCCTATGATTTGAGCGGTCAAATCAATGTATAGAAATATACTAGGAAAAAACTTATTTATTCTGAACAAAATAAATATGTGGTTTATAAATTTCTTAACAGGAAATTTTAAGGGCACACGGTGGATGCCTAGACTTTAAGTAGCGAAGAAGGACGTAGCGTTGCTGCGATAAGCTTCGGGGAGGTGCAAAGCAACCTTTGATCCGAAGATCTCCGAATGGGGGAACCTCGTCGAGTAAACCTCGATGGTCTTTTACGCAAGTAAAAGAAGCGCACCCTGGGAAGTAAAACATTTCAGTACCAGGAGGAATAGAAACAAATATGTATTCCCTAAGTAGCGGCGAGCGAAAAGGGAGAAGCCCAAACCGTAGTAGCAATACTACGGGGTTATAAGATGACAATGTAGATTTCTAGAAGAGTCAAAAAATAAATTATTATTTGAAATTGCTGGAAAGCAATACCATAGAGGGTGATGGTCCCGTAAATTAAAATAATTTATCTCTTTTATTGTTATTCTTGAGTACCCCAGGACACCAAAAGCCGGGGGGAATTTGGCAGAACTAACTGCTAAGGCTAAATATACTTAAAGATCGATAGTGAACTAGTACCGTGAGGGAAAGGTGAAAAGTAGTCCGGGAGGACGTTGAAATAAACCTGAAACTGTGTGTCTACAAGGAGTCGATGTGGATTTATTCCACTACGGCGTGCCTATTGAAGAATGAGCCAACGAGTTTATGCATGCTGCTCGGCTAAGTTGATGAAACAACGTAGTCACAGGGAAACCAAGTGTTAATAGCGCGTAATTGGTAGTATGCATAAGACCCGAAGCCAGGTGAGCTTGCCATGAGCAGGGTGAAGTTTGTCGAAAGATAAATGGAGGCCCGAACCCGTTCGTCGTACAACGCGTTGGGATGACTTGTGGTAAGGAGTGAAAAGCTAATCGAACCTGGTAATAGCTGGTTCTCTCCGAAATAGCTTTAGGGCTAGCGTCGCATGTTCCTTTTGGGGGTAGAGCACTGGAAGGTTTCGACAGGGAGCAATCTCGCGAAACCTATCAAACTCCGAATACCAAAAGCCATAATGCGGCAGTTACACTATGGGGGCGAAGCTCCATTGGTGAAAAGGGAAACAGCCCAGATCTCAAAATAAGGTCCCTAAATATATACTAAGTGTAAAACAAGAAGGTGAGATTTCTTAGACAATGAGGAGGTTGGCTTAGAAGCAGCCATCCTTTAAAGATAGCGTAACAGCTCACTCATCTAGAGATTTTGCGTCGAAAATAATTGGGGCTAAGTATATTACCGAATTTGAGGATTCGTACTACGATTTATCGAAGTATGAGTGGTAGGAGAGTGTTCCAATCTGCAGTGAAGGAGGACCCGTGAGGGCTTCTGGAGCGTTTGGAAGTAAAAATGTTGGCACAAGTAACCGCAATGGGGTTGAGAACACCCCACGTCGAAAGATCAAGGTTTCCTTGGTAATGTCAATCAGCCAAGGGTTAGTCGGTCCTAAGGGGATGGTGAAAACCGAACTCGATGGACATAAGGTTAATATTCCTTAACTTCTGTATTTTGTGATGGAAGGACGGAGTGTAGTATATATTGCTAGTTATTGGATTTTAGTTTGTATTTTAATTGTCCTCTATAGGCAAATCCGTAGAGTACCTTAAATGGTAAATGAAAGAAATGCATAAAATTTATTCCTACGGGAATAGATAATAATATAAAGCACGCTTCCAAGAAAATTTTCTAAACTTAAGAATACAGAAACCGTACCGCAAACCGACACAGGTGATCAGGTCGAGTAGACCAAGACG
>CAYNLU010000010.1:0-24506 GCA_964398205.1 uncultured Candidatus Saccharibacteria bacterium
GGGAGCCGGTTAAAAATAAAGCGTTCACTTTTGTGAGCGCTTTATTTTTTTCGGCGAGGGAGAGCAAGACATCTGCATGTCTTGCGTGTAGGGAGCGAAAAGCTTTTCTGTATTTTTGAAAATCTTTGATTTTAAAAAATTAGAAAAGGTATACTGTTCCTGTAGGGAAAGATACCCTACCTCCCGAGCAGTAGTTGACAAAATATAAAATAACTCTATTATATTGATTAATATAGTTATTTTATACTAGTTTTATTAGTGACTTTTGAGCTTAAGAAATTGAGAACAGAATTCACTAATAAAATTAAAATGGATACAAAATTTAAAATTAAGTTCGCAATAAATTTGGTTTTATTTCCAATCTCGTTGGCAATTATCTTCATCCTTGTTCTACTTGAAGATCCAAATTCGCCAGTTAATTTTAATGGGATAGGCTTTAACTTGAGAAAGTAAGCCGCATCATTTTATTCAAGGCTCGCTTCGGTGGGCTTTTTTATTTATTTAAACTTAGTCGAACATCATCCCAAGTTTGGAGCATGTTAAAATCTTAAGTCGTCAGTAATGACGGCTTTTGATTTTTTATGCGAGGGAGAGAAAGCAAAATGTTTTTTAGATACCCCTATAAGACTTAGAACTTTTGTAATAAAAAAGTCCAAACAAATTGTCTGGACTATTATCATTTTTAAAAAAATTAGAAAGGTAAATCATCGCTTTCGCTTACCTGGGCAGGCTTGTCTTTAATCTCAGTGCTCATTTTAACCCATTCTGATGTTTTTAATTTCTTTTTGCAAAAATCCTTAATGTCAGGCTCATGAGAAAGTATAAGACAAATCTCATTTTCTTTTTCACAATAACTAACTACTTCATTTATATAGTCATCGTCAATTTGAAGTTTGTCAGAATTAAGACGCGGATCACTTCTACAAAAAGTTTTTACATCAGTCATCATTTCTTGCATCAGAAGAGCTGTGTGTTTTGCCCTGGGAAGAACAGAGTGAATAATTCTTAAGTTCTTTTTAGGAAACTTTTCTTCTAATTCTGCCTTTAACCTGCTTACAGAATGTTGCAGAGTTATGAAACCGTCGTGATTTACATATTGATTTTCGTTACCATAGTAAGATGAGTGACGCATTAAGTAATATTCAATTGTTTTCATTGTACAAATTTTTGATTTACTAAACTTTATCATAATTTAATATTTTGTAAATAGATTAGTTTTGAGCCATCAAACTCGGAAACATCTCAAAAATCTTAGAAAATTCTAAATTGTTTTTATTTTATTCCAAAGGTTTGACTTTGGCTGCGACCCCAATAGCACTCGCTATTATCACTAGATTTTTGATTATATATTGACCTTCGAGAGTTGGTACCATAAATGAAGTCCAAGTCTCACTAGGTAAAAATACTAAAGGCCCAAAAGTAGTAATCATATGAATAAAGAGTAGAGGAATAACTATTCTTTCCGCGCCTTTAATAATGAATAATACTCCAATTAAACATTCAAATAATCCAAAGAGAACTAGAAAAAAATCAAAACTCATAAAAGGTATAGTTTGCTCAAAAAGTCTCGCAACTACTCCTGAAGCCGGACTAAGACCAACAACTTTTAATATACCGAACCAAAAGAAGACTACAAATAATCCAAACCTCGCAACCGGCATAAAAGCTTTATTAAAAAAAGCTATTAATTTTAAATCTATGTTTTTTATTTTCATATTTATATTATAACTCTCAAAGAAGGTATTAGGCAATAAATTAAAATAAAATCTACAAAAATTTATTTTTCAGAAAAAACATCTTTTGAAATCTGTTCAAAATTATAATCTTCTTTGAAGTATGTTTCAAAAAGATTCATTGCAATTTCACCTTTGTATTCTTTGTTTATAGAAGCAAGATGCATAGCAAGTATCATTTCTGGCGGTTCTCCAACACAATCAAGAGGTTTCGTACCTTCAATTCCTAATATCCTTTTAAATAATTTTAATCTAGTTTTGTCTTTATAGATATTTCCTCCAAATATTTTTATAACTTCTTTTTTAGATAAAAAGGCACTAAAGCAAGCAAAAAGAAAAACACATTTAGGGCATTTCCGGCACCAGTAAGCTTTCGGCATCAAGTATTGAACTATTGGTGGTAACCAAAAATAATTATTGCAACTAGTTACGTAAGGTAAATATTTTTTATGATTTACAAATTTCTTTACTATACTAAGTTCACTATACTTTCTAAGTAGGGAATTTGTTTTTATCTCAGGGGTTATGTATTTTACAATATAATCATTTATCATTTTTTCTGCCTGTGAGGATTTACACCATTGATGATTTACCTCTAATCCTAAATAGTTAAAATTACCAAAATCAGCACTTCTTTCATTTGAAAATACTATGGAATTATAACCTAAAAGTTCAGCTAGTAATAAAGCCGTAAAAGTAAAAGTAGATACTGAAGGATAAGAATTTGAGATTGCAAAGGTTGATGTAAAAAAATCCATATAAGGATCCCTGTGACGTCTGACTTTTATTGTATTTACTCCAACAAGTTTAGATATTTTTTTATGAGCCGGGGTTGGATCGAACGCAAAGAATTCAAAAGGTATGTTTAACTCTTTTAAGGTTTCGGCAGAAAGAATTGAATCTTTACCAGCACCATTAAGTAATAAAGCTCTATTAGGTAAATTTATTTTTGATGATAATTTAGGTTTAAATAGTTCATCGTATGGAAATTTAATTAAACCATGAAAATCCATTTGCATATCATAAAAAAATTCACCTAAGCCATTTAAATATAAAGACTCCCAAAACAAAGCTTGTTCTTTAGTTAAAGAAAAGTTCTTGATTTTTATATTATTAGTGGGGAATATGCACCAATAATTTATACCAATCATTAAAAGTAAAGATTGCAATGTTCTTTCAAGAATATCTTCAGGAACATTTTTCCAAAGTTCGGGTTTTATGTTTTTTAATATCAGTTTGTCTTTAAAGGTTTTTTTAATTCCAAATTTAAATTCAATAGTATAAGTAAAGGTAATAGTTGATCTAATAATATCAATTTTGTAATCGTCAAAACTAAAAGACCTCGCTTCTATGTTTTTTATCTTATATAACATTTTTTTATTATAACATTTAGGATTATTTTAGCATATTAATTTTGAGATATAATAATATTTTGATATAATTTCAAATTGTATGAAGAAAAAGATTTTAAATTATATTATTGCACTTTCTAGTTTATTAACAGTGTTCTTTGTTTCTTTTTATAGTGGTGATATTTGGCACTCGATAGAATTAAGCCACGAACATGAAATTTTAGCTGTGTTTTTCCTCACTGCGATTATGTTTATGCTTAGTTCTTTGGTTTATCACGTAGCTAATCTTATCAAATTGCCTTCATTCGTAGTTGCGATATTTTTAGGTATTTTAGCTAAGCCTTTTCTAGAACCGATTATTAGTAATCAAGGTTCTTTGTCTGTATTAGTAGGCTTAGGAGCGACTTTGATACTTTTCGGAGGAGGTCTTGAAACCCCGTTTAATAATTTTAAAAAGTTAATTTTAAAAATTTTTTCTCTTTCTTTCCCAGGTTTACTAATCACGGCTTTCTTAACTTCTTTTGCGATTTATCATATAGGCAATATGATGAACTTAGGTTTATCTATACTAGTAGCGGTTTTATTAGGAGCAGTATTAGCTTCGACGGATCCAGCTGCAATCATACCTATTCTAAAAAGATTAAAATTTAAGAATCGTTCCGTGAAAGATATTGTGATTTCGGAAAGTGCTTTCACTGACGTGACAGGAACTTTGCTCACTTTAGTTTTCCTTTCAATTATTGCTAAGGGAATATTTTTCGAAAATATTATATCTTGGTATAGTTCGGTTTTTAGTGTTGAAAGCGGTTTAATTATTTTGAAACAACTATTCTTTGGAATCTTACTTGGATTTGTGGGATACGGTTTACTTGAAATTTTATCTCGATTTAAAAAACACAGTAATCACAGTCACGAAGCTGATTTGCCTTTCTTCTTGTTTGTGCCTATTGTGATTTTTGTTTTTGCTTTGATATTTGAGGGGAGCGGATATTTAGCGGCTTTTATAGCGGGATTATTGTTCCACCTTACTGATCACCTTAAAGATACTGAGCATTTTTTCAATAATCTAGTCGAAGGTTTTCTAAAGCCGACTATTTTTATTTTGTTAGGAGGTTTAGTTGATGTAGCGAAATTATTAGAATATGCACCTATTGGTATACTTATCGCTTTAATATTTATGTTTGTGATTAGACCTATTACTGTTTTCGTTTCTTTAACTTTATTTAGATTTTTTGGAAAAGAAAGATTGAGTTTTAATGATTTATTATTTATTTCTTTTGTGAGAGAGACTGGAGCTATACCTGCAGTTTTGCTCGTAACTATTGCTTCACTCGGTTTACCAAACGTAGAAGGTTTATTGGAAATCGGTATGTGGGTTATTTTGGCAACTTTGATTATTGCCCCACCACTCACTCCAAAAGTAGCTCAAAAGTTAAAAGTAGCTAAAATTATGGGAGATGAGAAATCTTTAGAATTACCTACAAGTCCCGAAGTGATGATAGTTTCTCGAGGCTACGGTTTTACTAATAGATTGGGAGTCGTTGTGGATTATGCGGTCTTACAAAATATTGAGAAGGTTTCACTTTTACTTTGCCTAGAAGAGAAATATACTAAAGAATTAGAACAAAGTATTAAAGCAAGAGCTTTTAAAGCTTTTCGTGACGAGAATAAAAGACTAAAAAAAGAAGATAAAAAAGAAATCACTTTTCGTTTTATTAGTAGAGAAGGTTTGCTTGAAGATAATATTGATTTTATTTCAGATCAAAAAAATAGCTACGTGACAACTATTTTTGCTGGTAAAAAAATCTTGGATTATCATTTAGATGAAATTAAGCAATTAAATATCCCTATCCGTTTTATTGATTAGTTTTATTCCAAAGATAGTCTAGGGTAAAATAAGCTTCTTCGTAAGTCATTAGGTTGCCGTATTCTTTACCGCTAAATTGTTTGGCTTTGCGTTTGATATCATAACTAGCATTATTTTCTTTAAGGAAAGACATTTGGATTTCAATAACTCTTAACTCCTCTTCGAGTCGGAAGTTTTTATTAAAGAGGTACAAATAAGGAAACTTAAAATATCCTAATTTTTCCCAATTTTTAATATGCTCGTTTTCGTGAATTAATACTGATCTAGTATTGATACTCATGGTGTTATTTGTGTATTCTTCATATTCAGGTTTTGTCAGGTAAATATTCGGGTAAATACTGGAAGCCATTTCTGTATGCAAATAGGGAATAAGGTTCCAGAACTTCGGTATGGGGCGGATATTTGGGCCGTAAAAATGACTCAAAATTAAGAGAATAATTATTAAAAAAATAACCTTTTTAAACATTTTAAGCATATCTTATTATATATTATTTAAGTTTTATGTATAATAGATAAAAAGGAATATATATTGACATTATTATTAAAATATGATACAATATAAAGATATTGCTCTTTTAAAATTTCGATTGGTTATCAAAGTAGCTTTAATTCTAGGGCTTTTTTGATAACCAATCTGAAATAAAAAATGAAAAAACATACTATCTTTTTCAGTTTTTTTATTTTGTTTTTTGCTTCTCAGGTAGAAGCTCAAAATAAAATAATCCCAGTTCAACTGGGTTTCATTGATTGGCACTACTACGAGTGCCAGAATTGTTTTGTAGTGGTTGATACTACTACAAACACAATTATTTCGGAGTTTTATACTCCGGAAATCAATGAAAAAATTGCAACCTTAGACACTAGTGTCTATAAGTTGCACATAGTCACTGACCCAAATTACAGCGTTGCTGTGTTAAGGGTCCTAAAAAAAGAAATTATAAATATTACTTATACTGACCATGATATTGGTCGCTTAAGTAAGATTATTTATAAAGACGAATGAGCCCCTTTATTGAGGGGCTTTTTATGTTATCATATAGGTATGAGAATAGATGAACAGATCAAGTTAGACTACGAAGACGTTTTACTTAGACCTAAAAGAAGTACTCTGAATTCAAGAAAAGACGTATCTCTTTTAAGAACTTTTAAGTTTTATCATTCACCAAAAATCTGGACAGGTGTACCTATTATGACTTCTAATATGGCAACTTGTGGAACTTTTGAAATGGCTCGAATTTTAGCCCCTTATAAAATGGTGACTACTTTTCATAAATATTATTCAGTAGAAGATTATAGAAAATTTTTCACTGGTAAAAATGCTTTTAAAAATCCTGATTATATTGTTTATACTACTGGTGTTCGAGACGAGGATTTGAAGAAAATCAAAGAAATGCAAAAAGCAAAATTAATGAATAATTTTTCTTTTATTTGTATTGATGTGCCTAATGGTTACGTAGATAGGATTTTGAAAGTAGTAGAACAGATGAGAAAAAATTTCCCGAATCATATAATCATAGCTGGGAATGTAGTTACTAACGAAATTTCTGAAGAATTAATTTTGCGGGGCGCTGATATTGTGAAAGTAGGTATTGGGCCTGGAAGTGCTTGCACTACTCGTAGAATGACCGGAGTAGGTTATCCTCAACTCTCTGCAGTGATTGAATGTGCCGATGCTGTGCACGGAATTTCTAATGATCAAGGTTGCGGTCACGTCATAGCTGATGGAGGTCAACAATATCCTTCTTGTGTAGCAAAAGCTTTTTGTGCAGGAGCGGACTTTAATATGTTTGGATCTATGTTTTCTGGATTTGAACAAAGTGGAGGTGAAACCGTAGAAAAAGATGGTAAAAAATTTAAAGAATATTTCGGTTCTTCTTCGAATCACGCTATGCAGAATTATTATGGTAAAAAAGAAAATCACCGAGCTTCTGAAGGTAGGTATACTTTGATACCTTATAAAGGAGATATCCATGAATTTTTACAAGATCTTTTAGGTAGTTTAAGGAGTACCGGAACTTATATCGGAGCTCGAAGTTTAAAAGAATTTTCAAAAAGAGCTACTTTTATTAGGGTGAATAAACAACTAAATACTTCTTTAGAAAATTACGATCAACATAGATAAATTTAAGTAACATATTTATTTGTTTAAAAACTCATTTTGTGTTATGATATTAAATATATTAATTAAGTAATATTTTATGGCAAAAAGAAACACAACTTTAAGTATTAGACCAAAATCTCGACGTTCTCACAAGACCAAGAAGAGATTAGAAGTCAAAAGAGCTATGCTTGCAACAAAAGCATCTCGTCCAAAAAACAAGAAAAAATAAAACCCCTAAAGGGTTTTATTTTTTTATTAGGGGGATTTTCATATAAGCGACTGCACCCTTGTTTTTGCCTTGAGATTCAATAAAAATTTCTCCTTTGTGCCTACGAATGATTATTTTTGAAAGGTAAAGTTTTAAACCCATACCGTTTGGGTTTAAAAGTATAGCTTCTTTAGAACGGTAGAATTTATTAAAAATTTTCATCGCTTCGATTTTATCAAAACCCATACCGTCGTCTTTGATAATAATAGTTAAAATTTTTCTATCAAATTTCGCATCAACTGTGATATTTCCTTTTTCTTTAGTGTATAAAAGAGCATTTTCGATTAAAGCATCAATAACAAAAGAGATTTTATTTAAATCAACTGTGATTAAAGGTATATCTTTGAAAGTTGAGATATTAAAATTTATATTCTTTTTCTTAATTTCTTCTCGATATTTAGTTATACTTTTCTCAACGATATCGTGAATAGAGGTAGCACGAAAATCATAACTTGCTTTATTGTTGAGCTCTTTAATCCCTACAAAAAGATCAACTATATCTAGAACTTTTTTATTAGCATTGTTTATTTTTTGTAAAATTAAAAGCCTTTCTTCTTTCGGTAAATCTTCTTCTAATTCTTTTGTCATCCAGGCTATACTAGTAAGAGGAGTTCTAAAAGTATGATTTACAACAGTAGTGAATTCTTCTTCGGTTTTATCATTTTCGATAAATTTAGTTATGTAAAGAATAATTATTAAAAGTCCAAAAATAAAATTTAAAAATGCAAAAAAATAAATAGGGAAATCATAGAATATAGATAATTCAGTTTGGAAAAAATTTAATAAAGAAAGAAAAACAAAAATAACTATAATACTTAAGTTTTTAAATTTAGTTAAAAATTCCTGCATATTTATATTATAGTATTTTTTAAGAAATCTGCATAACTTATTTCTTTTTTACCTTCAGGTATTACTTTAAGTATTATAAATTTATTATCTTTTAGTACTGCATCTTTGATGATGATTCTTTTACCATTTTGAAAAAAATAAGTTTTAGGCCAAGTATAATAAGCTCTAAATTTATTGTAATTTATTTCTGCGTCAGCATTTAGATCTATAAGTCCGTCTTCTTTAGAAATCTTTGTACAATAAGTAGAGAGAGACTCATCTTGTTCTTTTGTGGTTAGAGAATTTTCAAATATTTTAGGTAAATTTGATGCTAATAAATCGCCTCCAATTTTAATAAGCCTTCCTTTCAATTCAAAAGCTTTCTCATCATTTCCAATCTCTACTTTTTCTTCTATTAAGATTGGTCCAGTATCCATCTTGAAAGCCATTTTCTGAATTGAAATTCCAGTAAATTTATCTCCGTTTAGAATTGCGCTTTCTACAGGAGAAGCTCCACGGTATTTAGGTAGTAGGGAATAATGAATATTGATAGTATAGATTTTCGGTAAATTAATAAATCTTTCTGGTAGGATTTTACCGTAAGCAACTACGATAAATAAATCCGCATTTTCGTTTTTTAATTTCTCGTAAATTTCATCGTTTAATTTCTCTGGAGTGAGGAAGGGTATATTATTTTCTACTGCGAAGACTTTAGTAGGTGAAGGAGTCATTTGTAACCCTCTACCGGAGGGTCTATCCGGTGAAGTTATAATCAAGCTAGGCAAAAAGCCAGACTCTTTTAGAATTTTAAGAGTCTCGCTTGAAACTTCGGGAGTACCAAAAAATACAAATTTATTATTCATTTTATTTTAAATTTAATCTAAGACTTCTTCTCTCATGTCTTTAGCGTGATCAATAAAAAGTATGCCATTTAAATGATCTGTTTCATGTTGAAAGATTTGAGCAAGTAACCCACTAGCTCCACGAGTAAATTTCTCTCCATTCTCATCGTATGCTTCTACAGTAGCCTTCTTAGATCTATAAGTCTTACCATAAACTGGACGCACAGAAAGACAACCTTCAGTCAACCATTCTTTATCTCGCGAAAGTTTAGTAATAATTGGATTAATAAAAACCATATCTGGTTTTTTAATTTTGTTCTCAGGTATGCCTTTACCTCGGATAAATTCTCGATCAAAAACTTTTCCAGCAACTAAGAAAATTCTTAAAGAATATCCAATCTGCGGAGCAGCGATAGCAACTCCGTCATCTTGCGAAGCGAGTGACAAAGACATGTCTCGTAAAACTTTTTTGATTTTCGGAGTATTAATCTCAGTTAGTTTTACTTCTTTAGCTACTGCTCGCAATACTTTTTCTTCTTTTTGTAAAATTGCTTTTACCTTCATAAATTATATATTGTTTTTTAAATATTCAAGTAATTTACTAATTTTTACAGTTTCTTGAGAACGATTAGACATATCACGAACAATCACAGAATTTTCCAAGGCTTCTTTAACACCGAAAATAATCGCGTAAGGAATATTTAATTTCTCAGCAATACCGAGTTGAGAACCAAGAGAGTCTTTAGATAAAGATTGCATTATCGGTACGTGAGCTTTACGGAGAATATCTATCACGTTTAGACTCTTAAGCTTAGCTTCAGCCCCAAGTTGAATGAAATAGATTTTTGGTTTTTTCATGATGCGAGGTGAAAGCTTTTTATACCAAGATGACTCTACAATACGATCTACTCCTACAGCAAATCCAACAGCTGGTATATCTTTCTTGCTACCTAATTGCTTTGCAAGATAATCATATCTACCTCCTCCAGCGATAGAAATAGAACCCCCTTCTTCTCCACCGTCTTCTTTGATAACTTCAAATACAGTACGCGCATAATAAGAAAGTCCACGAACAAGATTTTTGTTAATTCTATAAGTAATATTCATCTCGTCTAAATATTCTAAAACTTCTTTGAAATGCTTTTTGCAAGAAGAACAAAGGAAAGATATAGAATCCGGAGCGTTGAGATTTAATTCTTTAGTTTTTTCTTCTTTAGAATCTAAAATACGAAGAGGATTAGTTTTTAATCTTTCTCGGTCAACAGCAGGTAGGGAAGAAAGATTCTTTTTATAATAGTTTGTTAATTCTTTGATATATCCGTTACGACATTCTTTATCTCCAATAGAATTAATATCAATTACTAAATCGTTAGCACCAGCTTCTTCGAGTATAGAAAGTCCTACTTTGATAACTAGAGCATCCATGATACTTTTATCACTACCAAGAGCATCAAGATCAAATTGATAAAATTGTCGGTAGCGGCCTTTTTGAGGTTTGTCGTGTCTAAAAGAAGGTCCATATTGATAGAACATAACTGGTTGAGGCATGTTTTGCATTCCGTGCTCAATATACGCTCTCATCAAAGATGCAGTATGCTCAGGGCGTAATGCAAGGTTATCTCCACCTTTGGTTTTGAGGGCATACATTTCTTTATCAACGATATCAGTACCTCCACCAACTCCAGTTTTGAAAATATCCTCATGCTCCATCATAGGAGTTTCTATAGGTTTGAATCCATAGTAAACTGCAACTTCTTGAGCTTTTTCGAAGAAGCCTTGAAAATTATAATAATCTTCATTCATGATGTCGCGCATACCTTTAGGGCTTGCTAATTCTTTATTTGATTTTTTTACTGTTTTCATAATTTTATTTTATATCACCCGGCTTATAATCTATATCATTTATTGGTAATAGCCTTAAAAAAGCTTGACCAATGATTAATTCTTTTTTGACTGGACCCCAATATCGAGAATCTGAACTTGCTCCACGATTATCTCCCATTACAAAATATTCATCATTATTTAAATCATATTTTGCATCTATACCGCCAGATCTGTTAGTAAGATAATTTTCGTCGAGAGTTGTAGTTTGATTTGTCTTTTTGTTAGTTATAGAAACTACGTTATTCTTTACTTCTACTATTTCGTTCGGTAAGCCAATAACTCTTTTGATAAAGTATTTAGAAGTATCACCTGGATATCTAAAAATAATTACGTCATTTCTCTCTATTTTATCTAAACGATAAGATAGCTCGTCTACGATAAGGTAATCCCCATTATGAAAAGTAGGGTACATAGATGACCCGGAAACCACGAAAGGTTGAGCGATGAATATTCTAACGGGTATTACAATTATAATTGCGAGAATAATGAAACGCAGAGTTTCCCAAAAACTTTGTTTTTTAGTTGTTTTTGGAATTTCTACATTGTTGTTTACATTTTGATTTTCCATTTGCTTATTGTAGCATAAAATAAACTTGACAGAATAGTAAAAACTATTGTCCAATATTTTTATTTTCTTTTTTTAAATTATTTGTTTTTATGCTAAGATTTATTTATGTATATTATTTTTGGATTAGGGAATATCGGAGAAGAATATAAAAATACTCGGCACAATGCGGGAGCTATTATTGTGAATCATATTAAAGAAAATTTATCTAAAAAAGTTAAATTCGTAGATATCGATAACTATATGAATAATTCGGGTAAAACTATTTCGTATTATATAAAATCTCCGAAAGATATAGAGAAATTTATTTTGATTTATGACGATATCGATATACCTTTAGGTAAAATTAAAATTTCTTTTAATCGATCGAGTGGAGGGCATAACGGAGTGAAATCCATAATCAAAACTCTCAAGACCGAAGAATTCATCCGTATTCGTATCGGAGTCGCTCCAACTACGCCAACCGGTAAAATAAAGAAACCAAAAGGGGAAGAAGCAGTTTTGAAATTCTTACTCGGCGAATTCAAAAAGCCTGAACTCGACGAACTAAAAAAGCTTTCTAAAAAAGTCTCCGAAGCTATTGAAATCATAATCAACGAAGGTTATCCCAAAGCAATGACTTTGTATAATTAAACTCTGGGAAGGACCGTCCTTCCCAGATTTTAATTTTAAATTTCTTTTATATTTTCTATGGCGATGGATTTTTCGCCGTTACGGACTGTGATTTTACCAGAGATAGCTACGCACTTTTCGGATTCGATAAGATTAATATTTGCTTGATAGAGTTTTGGGAAAATCACAGCTTCGATGTTGCCGGTTAAGTCTTCGATATTAATAAAAGCCATGTTGTCATTTTTCTTGGTAATAACTTTTTTCACGCTCGTTATCATACCTCCGAAAGTAACAGTCATTCCGTTTCCTAAACTCTCTCGTATTTTTTTAACGTTAATAGGTTTTGATTCTAATTTATCACGAAGTCTCTCGAGAGGATGCCCTGAGATATATAAGCCTAATAATTCTTTCTCCCAAGAAAGCTTTTCGTTATTGGTTGCAGGTGCAGAATCTTTAAGTTTGAATTCTGGAGCTTTGATTTCACTTGCACCTCCGAAAAGCGAAATTTGATTAGCGTTATTTTTACTACCTTCTTTATTATAAAGGAGCATATCTTCGACGTTAGCGAGTAATGCTCCGCGTTCGCCAAGAGCGTCCATACTTCCGGACTTGATTAAAGCTTCGAGAGATTTTTTGTTTAAATTTTTATGCTTAACTCTGTCTAAGAAATTTCCAATACTTGTAAAAATTCCGTTTTTCTTGCGTTCTTCGATTATTGCGTCCCCGATATCTCCACCGAGATTTTTAATAGTATAAAGTCCGAAACGAATAGTCTTCTCGTCGATATAAGTAAAGTCTCGGAAAGATGCATTAATATCCGGAGGCAAAACTTCTATTTTCATCGCTTTACATTCTTTAACTATTTCAGAAATTTTTTCTACGTCTCCGGATTCTGCAGTGAGTATTGCCGTCATATATTCTACAGGAAAATTCGCTTTCATATACGCAGTTTGATAAGCGACGCGTCCATAACTCGCAGAGTGAGCTTTATTGAAACCGTATGCTGCAAAAGGCTCGATCCAGTTCCAAAGCTCTTGAGCTTTTTTAAGAGGCCAACCTGAATGCTCTACACAGCCTGTGATAAAGTGCTCTTTTTGCTTAGCCATCTCTTCAGGAATTTTCTTACCGACAGCTTTACGAAATTTATCAGCTTCACCCCAAGAGTATCCGGCGATATGAATAGCGATAAGGAGGAGGTCATCTTGATAAACTAAAACTCCGTAAGTTTGCTTCAATATTGGCTCGAGTGCTGGATCAAGGTAACGAACCAAGTGAGGTTTATATTTTCTCTCGATATATAGAGGAATGAATTGCATAGGTCCCGGACGATAAAGAGCTACCATCGCGTTGATATCGTGAATCGTAGTTGGTTTAAGTTGCTTGAGGTAGGCAGTCATACCGGAGCCATTAAGTTGAAAAAGTCCTTCAGTTTGACCGAGGGCGAGTAGCTCAAAAGTTTTCCTATCAGCGATATTGACATTATCTAAATCTACTTTGACGCCTTTAGTTTTCTCTACAATATCTACAGCATTCGCTAAAATCGAAAGGTTGCGAATTCCCAAGAAATCGAATTTTGGTAAACCTACGTCTTCGATTTGATACATATCGTATTGAGTAATAATATCTCCACCTTTCGGATCAAATTGCACCGGAGTAAATTCATAAAGAGGTTTCGGTGAGATAACTACTCCGGCTGCGTGCACGGATACGTGCCGGACGCAACCTTCCATCTTTTTCGCAAGGTCGATTATTTCTTTGGTGACTGCTTCTTTCTTGTAAGCTTCGGCAAGTTCAGGTACGAGTTCCATAGCGTGATCAATAGTCATCGGCATACCTTGAGAACCGAGTGGAATCATACTTGAAATTCTATCTCCGATAGCGTATTCGTAACCTAGAGCACGAGCTACGTCGCGGACAGAACCTTTCGCCATCATCGTACCGAAAGTCCCAATCTGAGCAACTCTATCTTCACCGTATTTACTTTTCACATAGGATATCATTTCGGATCTGCGGTTATCGGCAAAGTCCATATCGATATCCGGTAGAGAAGGACGTTCTGGGTTTAAGAATCTTTCGAAAGGAAGCTTGTAGACTAGAGGATCAACATTCGTAATACCGAGTAGATACGTAGTTAGCGAACCTGCAACCGATCCTCTAATATTTGTAAGGATTCCGTTCGCGCGAGCGAAACGAAGCAAGTCTCCTACCACTAAGAAATAAGTCGCATAACCTTTTTGCTTGATAATATCTAATTCGTATTCTAATCTCGTTGTGTAAGTTTCAGTTTTTTCTAAATTACGAAAAGCGAATCCTAGATAGGCTAGACGTTTTAAAACTAGATTTGGATCTTCGTCGTTTTCGGTTTTGAAATCTGGGAAATATGGAACTCCGAGCTCTATTTCGTAATCCTCGCACATATCGGCGACTAGGTTCGTATTAATTACGGCTTCAGGTATATCTGAGAAATATTTTAAAGCAGTTTCCGTATCTATCAAAGAAAAATCATCATCTGAGAATTCGAATTTACTTGCGTCTTTACCATCTGTGCCGGTATTCACTTGGAGTAGCGTATGATGCGCTTTATGATCGTCTTTGCAAGGATAATGCGAGTCCGCAGTCGCGATTACTGGCAAATCAAATTCTTTCGCAAGTAAAATTAACTTCTCTCGTAGTTCAGCATCTCTCTCGATTCCTGGGTGAGATTGAATTTCTATAAAGTAATTTTCTTTTCCGAAAACTTCAATATGCTCGCGGATTAAGTCTTTCGCTTTTTCCATATCGTTATTCAAAACTGCACGAGAAAGTTTACCCCCCATACAACCCGAAAGAGCTATAATCCCTTCGCTAAATTCACGAAGTAAATCCATATCAACGCGAGGTTTATAATAGTAACCTTTAAGGTTCGCTTCACTCACTATACGCATTAAGTTTTTATAACCTTTGAGATTTTTGGCAAGTAAGATTAGGTGATAGCGTTTATTGTCGATACCAGGTTCTTTATCAGTAAGTTTTCTTTCCGCGACGTAAACTTCGCAACCGAGGATAGGCTTGATTCCAGCTTTTTTACATTCTTTATAAAACTCAATCGCACCGTACATATTGCCGTGATCGGTTATCGCCATAGCGGGCATACCGCTCTCTTTCGCAATCCGAACCATATCTTCAACTTTCGAAAGTCCGTCGAGAAGGGAATAGTGAGAATGAGTATGCAGGTGTATGAATTTTTGCGCCTTTGTTTCCATTTTTCATATAATAGCATATTCTTTAAGAATTTTGTTATAATATAAATATTAAAATTTAGTTTAAAATTTATAGATATGGAAAATAAAAAAATCAGAGTAGCTATTAATGGATTTGGTCGTATTGGAAGAGCGTTTTTGAAAATTGCTTGGGAGAATCCTAATTTAGAAATTGTAGCAGTCAACGACTTAGGTAGTCTAGAATCTTTAGCTTATTTATTAAAATACGATACAGTTTACCGAACTTGGAATCACGAAGTTAAAAAAGGAGAAGCTAGTATTTGGGTAGACAATACAGAAGTGAAATTTATTTCAGAAAAAGATACTACAAAATTACCTTGGAAAGATTTAGATATTGACGTAGTCGTAGAATCTACCGGACTTTTTACTGCTTATGAAAAAGCAAAGTTTCATCTTGATTGCGGAGCGAAAAAAGTAGTTATCTCTGCACCTTCAAAGGGCGACGGTTCGTTTCCTGGAGAAACTATATTGCTCGGAGTTAATGAAGATAAATTTGGAACTTGCGATATTACTTCGAATGCGTCTTGTACTACGAATGCAGCTTCACCTTTGATAGGAATTTTAAATGAAACTCTTGGTATCGAAAAAGCAATTTTAAATACTGTTCACGGATATACTGCATCTCAATCTCTCGTAGATGGACCAAGTAAGAAAGATTTGCGAGAAGGTCGCGCTGCTGCTCAAAATATAGTACCGAGTTCTACCGGAGCGGCTATTGCTGTAACGAAAGCTTATCCTGAACTGACTGATCTTTTTGATGGGATTTCTATCCGCGTACCGGTACCTGCGGGGTCTATTGTAGACGTAACCTTTATCGCGAAACGCAATACTACAGCCGAAGAGGTAAATGAAATTTTGAAAAAGGCATCTATAGATTCTCGTTGGAGTAAAGTTTTCGCTGTAACCGAAGAACCTCTCGTATCGAGTGATATACTTGCTAACCCTCACGCTTCAATAGCTCAACTCGATATGACTCGCGTAGTTGGAGGAAACCTCGTCAAAGTCCTCGGTTGGTATGATAATGAATATGGTTATACTTATACTTTAGTGGAGCATGTTATAAAGACTGGTCAAACTATAAAATAATTTTAAAATTTATGAAAATATATTTAGGGAGTGATCATGGAGGTTTTAAATATAAAGAAGAACTTAGGGAATACTTAAGTGAGGTATTTTTTGATGCAGAAATAATTGATAAAGGAAATAGTATTTTAGATAATGAAGACGATTATCCAGATTTTGTGACTCCTGTCGCAGAAGCGGTTGCAAACGACGAAGAAAGTTTTGGAATTGTTTTAGGGGGTTCAGGTCAAGGGGAAGCTATGTGCGCGAATAAGGTAAAAGGCGTACGCGCGATAGTATTCTATGGAGAAGAAATACCTGAAGGGGAAATAGATATTGCTGGACGAAAAAGTATTGATACTTTTGAAATAGTAAAACTTGGTAGAATGCATAATAATGCAAATATTTTATCTATTGGAGCGAGATTCGTAACCCTCGATGAAGCGAAATTCGCTTGTGAACTTTTCATTAAAACTCCTTTTTCAAATGAAGAAAGACATATTCGTAGAATAAATAAATTTTAATTATGGAAATAGTCCCAGCAATTTTAACTAAATCTTATGAAGATTTAAAGAATAAAATCTCTATGGTGAGAGGTTTTGTTCGTACTGTTCAGATAGATATTTGTGATGGAAAATTTGTGAATTCTACAACTTGGCCCTTCTTAGGAGCGGATACTTTCGATAAGCATTTTGTAGCGATTTTAGATGAACGTGAAGGTATGCCTTTTTGGGAAGATGTTGATTTTGAACTTGATTTAATGACTCTGGATGCTATAGAGAACTTCGATATTTATTCGAAACTTTCTCCAAAAAGAATGATTTTTCATATAGAAACAGTAGAAAATCCGGAAACTCTCGCTCAATTTTTAGAGGGTATGGATCCTTACCTTTTAGATATGATTGAGTTTGGTGTTGCAAAAAAGCCTTCGACTCCTATGGAAAAATTGGAAAAAGTTATACCTTTTGTTTCTTTTGTGCAACTTATGGGAATCCAAAATATTGGTTATCAAGGTGAAGAATTTGAAACTAAAATTCTCGAAGATATAAAATACTTAAAAAATAAATATGAAGGTTTGAGGATTTCTGTGGATGGAGGAGTTAACGAAGAAAACGCGATTTTGCTTCGCGATGCGGGAGTCGATACCTTAGTTTCAGGTTCAACTATTTATAATAGTGATGATGTTTTAGGTAAAATTGAATATTTTAAAAATTTATAATTTGTAAAAAACTTTCTTTACAAGTTATAATATAAGTATGTCTTTAACAGAAGAAAAAATTTACGAACTTTCTATTCGTGCAAATGATATTCGTGAATCTATAATCGAGATGTTGCTCGAAGCAAAGTCTGGGCATACTGCGGGACCGCTCGGTATGAGTGATATTTTTTCTTATTTTTATTTTTTTAAATTGCGTCACGATCCAAATATTCCTTTTTTAGAAAATCGAGATAAAGTAGTATTATCTAACGGTCATATTTGCCCGGTTTTATACGCGACTATGGCTCACGCTGGGTATTTCCCTGTAGAAGAACTTAAGACTTTACGTAAATTTGGTTCTCGTTTACAAGGACACCCTCATCGAGAATTTTTACCTTTTGTGGAAACTTCTTCGGGGCCTCTCGGTAGTGGATATTCGCAAGCTTGCGGTATGGCTCTCGCTGATAAAATCGACGGTAAGGATAATGATAGATTTATTTATTGTTTCTTGGGAGATGGAGAGTTAAACGAAGGAAATAATTGGGAAGCTTTTATGTTTGCGGGGAAAAATAAATTGAATAATTTAATTGCGATCATTGATAGAAATAATATTCAAATTGATGGGTTTACTGAGAACGTTATGCCTCTTTCAGATTTAGCGAAAAAATTTGAAAGTTTTAATTTTAATGTTTTAGAAATTAACGGGCATAATTTTAGAGAAATCGATGAAGCTGTAAATCAAGCTCACAAAGAAAAAGATAAACCCTCAGTAATTATCGCTTATACTATTCCAGGTAAAGGAGTCAAAGAATTCGAACGTGATTATCGTTGGCACGGCAAAGCCCCTAATATTGATGAAGCGAATATGGCTCTACGAGAATTGCGAACTTTAGAAGGTAAAATTAAAAGCGAGCATCAATAGTTCGCGAACCCCGTCAGTCGCGACTGATAGAGTAAATAAATTTATGTTAAATCCAAAATTAAAATTAAATCCAAAGCTTTTTAATAAAGACGTAGAGCAACAACCTATACGTAAGGGTTTTGGGATTGGCTTACTTCAAGCTGGTGAAGTGAATAGTAAAGTAGTCGCTTTGTGTGCGGATTTGACTGAATCTACGCAAATGCATTTATTTAAAGAAGCTTTTCCAAATCGTTTCGTAGAGATAGGAGTCGCTGAGCAAAATCTTGTCACTGTTGCTTCCGGTATGGCGGCTTCCGGTAAAATTCCTTTTTGTTCATCTTATGCTATGTTTTCGCCGGGACGGAATTGGGAACAGATTAGGACTACTATTGCTTATAATGATAGGAAAGTAATCATCGTTGGATCGCATGCGGGGATTTCGGTAGGACCCGACGGAGGAACTCATCAAGCTCTTGAAGATATTGCTTTGATGCGTATTGTGCCAAATATGGAGGTACTTTCTCCTTGTGATTCTATTCAGGCAAAAAAAGTTACTTTTCATTTTTTAGAATCTAAAAAGCCAGCTTATTTACGTTTAGCTCGTGAAAAAACCCCAATCATAACTACTGAAGAAACTCCTTTTGAGTTTGGAAAAGCTTATACTTATTGGATACCTGATATTGGTTTTGCTGAAGTTGGTATTATTGTTACCGGAGGACTTACTTACAATGCATTATTAGCTGCAAAAGAACTAGAAAATGAAGGTATTAAAACTAAAGTTTTAAATGTTGTTTCTATTAAACCTATAGACAAAGAAGCTATTATCGAACTCGCTAAAGAAACTAAAAAGATAGTTACAGTCGAAGAGCATCAAGTTGCCGGCGGTTTAGGTAGTGCTGTTGCAGAAATTTTATCCGAGAACTATCCTGTGCCGATAGAATTCATCGGAGTTAAAGATAAATTCGGTCAATCCGGAACTCCCGAAGAGCTTATCAAGTATTACGGTATGGATAAAGATTCTATAAAAAAAGCTGTAAAAAAAGTTAAGAACAGAAAATAAAATTAAATTATATTTTTGCCAAAGCCTTGCTTTGGCAAACTTTAGCAAAATATTATTTTTTAATAAAAATATGGGATATAGAAATATAAATCTAGTAGAAGAAGAATTCTATCATGTTTATAATAGAGGTAGTAATAAGCAAATTATATTTTTAGATGATTATGATAGAGAGCGTTTTGTTAAAATGCTTTATCTTTGTAATTCTACAAAATCTGTTAATTATCGTGAAAATATTATTAGAGCAAAAATAGACGCTTTGGATTTTGATAGAGGAGAGCAAATAGTTTCTATCGGAGCATGGGTTTTAATGCCAAACCATTTTCATCTGTATTTAAAAGCTTTGCCAAAGCAAGGCTTTAGCAAAAATCTCAATCAATTAAATTCAATTAGTGAGTTTATGCATAAACTTTTAACTTCGTATTCTAAATATTTTAATAAAAAATATAAACATAGCGGGGTTTTATTTGAAGGTAAATTCAAAGCTGTGCATGTTAATACAGATGTTCAAGCAAAATACCTTTTTTCTTATATACATTTAAATCCAGTAAAATTGATTCAAAAAGATTGGAAAATTAATGGAATAAAAGACAAAAATAAAACTATTTCTTTTTTAAATTCATATAAGTGGGGAAGCTATCAAGATTATGTCGGAATAAATCGAAAAGAAAAGATTATTTTAGATAAAGAAAAATTCCCAGATTATTTTAAAGATAAGAATTCTTTCCTTGACGAAATATTTGATTGGCTGAGTTTTAAAGAAAGTATTTTTTAAAGTTCAACAAGTTGCCAAAGCAAGGCTTTGGCAACTTTGGTAGACTTAAATTTATGATATACTTATAATATTAAAAGTAATTTTAAATAACATGGATAAATTAAATAATTTTGAAAGAGTATCAACATTCGAGTTAACTATACAATCAGCCGAATTTGATTGTTCTGAAGTATTTCCTGGACAAAAAATTGATCATATAGCTGATAAAATTTTTAAAGCTTTGCAAAAGCCAGAGATTTAATCTGCTTTTAAAAAAAACAGAGGTTTGAGTTATTCTTTTGTTTTAGATGGTGTTAGTTTTACAGTTAACCCAACAATGAATATTAAAGATATTTTAGAACAATTTAATTATAATAGAATTAACAAAAATGTTTTTGAAAACAATAAACAACAAATATATCCAGATAATTTATTTTAATTTATCTTACTAACTTTATAATTCTCGGGAGCGTTTTTGAGGAGAGATTCTAATTTATCTTTTGAAAGTAAGCCTTCTTGAGCACCGACATATTGCACTACGGACATAGAGTTGATAGGTCCCCAAGCGAGAGCTTCATCTATATTTTTACCTAATGCGATAGCCGAAGTAAAAGTCGAAGCGAATGCGTCTCCGGCTCCAGTCCTATCTATTGCCGGAGCAGTATCAGGATATATCGGAGTGAAATAAATTTGACTTCCGTCAGATGCATAAGCCCCGTTTGGTCCGTCGGAAATAGCGACTATTTTCGGTCCGAGAGCGTGTAAACCTTTTGCTAAAACTTTAATATCTTTAGAAGTTTCGTTTAGGATTTTTTGTGCTTCTTCTACGTTACAGAAAAATATTTCTGTACGAGCGTAAATATCTCCCAAAACTTCTGTGCCTAATTTCATTTGAAAAGTCCCAGGTTGAAAAGCGAGTTTAGTATTAGGGTGAGATTTTAAATATTCTGCAATCTCTAAATGGTAAGGTAGAGAATTCGAAGCGAGTGAAGATAGGTACATCCATTCGATTTCTGTATCTTCAAATTTTGGGAATTTGAAATTAAATTCAGTATGTTTTACTAAGATTGTACGTTCAACTCCGAACCAAAGTACATAATGATAATTCGTTTTTGCATTTTTTTCTATTGTTACGTAATCAGTAGAAATACCTTCTTTTTTAAGTTGATTTAAGCAATCTTCACCGTATCTATCGTCTCCGATATTTGTTAATAAAACTGTTTTAAGTCCTAGCCTTGAAGCAGATACAGCAGCATTCGGACTATTCCCAACGGCATTTAAAATTTTTACATCTTCATAAGGAATTTTATCTCCAAAAGTAATACAAAGTTCAGTACCTGGAGTATCTCCACCGGTATGCGTATGCGCATCTTTTAATTTTATAAAAGCGTCAATGACGATATCTCCTATAGCTAGGAATTGTATTTTTTTTGCTTTCTTTTTAAATATATTCATAGTATGATTATAGCATATAAGGAATAAGTATAATCAATATGTTTAAACGTTTAGTTTATTTATTTGTGATTATAGTTTTATTTTTTCTACCTAGTAGAGTTTTATTTGCGGGTGTAGTTATTAATCAAGTTCAAATCGAAACTGAAACTAATAAAGATAATGAATTTATAGAACTTTATAATAACGGATCTAGCGAAGTTGATTTAACTAATTTTTCTCTTTATAAAAAAACTTCTGGAGGTACAGAAAGCAATATCGTTTCAAAAACTCGTTTTGAAAATAAAAAAATCCCTGCGAACGGGGTTTTATTTTTAGCTCGGGAAGGAAAATATAGTGGAACTAAAACTCCAGATATATTTTGGCCAACTTCGTATAGTTTAGCGCAAAATAATTCTTTAATTTTATATAAAGATTTTGAAAATAAAACAATCGAGCATCAAGTTTCTTGGGGTGAAGTTTCAGTTTTTAAATTAGAAATTAATAATTCAGATAATACTGATACTAGTAACACAGAATCCACTAACAACAATGAAAATAATTCAACCGGAGGAAGCGGTAGTAGCACTAGCTCAAGTTCTTCTTATATAAAAGAAATTCCAAAACCAAAACTTAAAATAATTACAAAAAATCTCGGCTTTGTAGGGAAACCAGTTTCGATTTTAGCTACAATTGAAAACGAAGAATATAGAAATATTTATGGAAAATTTTATTTTAATTTTGGTGATGGAGAAACTAAAGAAATATCAACTTTAGAAAATGGAACTTTCACCCATACGTATTTTTATCCAGGTAATTATAATATTTCCTTAGAATATTATAAGAGTAGTTATATTTTAGAGCCAGATTTGTACACTGAGTTAAATATCGAAATAGTTAAGCCTAGCTTAGTTATAAATCAAACAGGAGATGAAAATGATTTCTTTATTGAGATTAAAAATGCATCAAATTTAGATATGGATATCACGAATTATAGCTTGAAGGGTAAAGAAAATATTTTTATTTTTCCTCGTAATACTATAATCAAAAAAGATAAAAGTTTGATTTTATCGCCTTTAATTTCTAAGATGAATTTTATTGATAAAAATTTTCTTGAGATTTTAGATCCGTCCGGTAGGGTGATTTATTCGCAAAAAATTATAGGTGAAGTAAAAGGTATTTCAACTAAAAAAGTTTCTTCAAGTAATAAAAACTTTCTTCCTAAAAATGTTGAATCTACCTCAAATGATTTTGGACAAGATTTAGTTTTAGAAGGTGAGCCACTTGTGAATGAACTTATTCCTTATGAAGAAGAAAATAAAAGTGTAAATAATTTTACAGTGATAGCTATATTTGTTTTATTTATTTTAGGAGTTGTAGGTTTTGTGTATTTTATCCGTAGTAAATCAGAAGCAAATAATTCTAAAGATGAAGAATTTGAAATTTTAGATGAATAGTGTAATATAAACATATGTTTAAAAATTTTTTATTGAAGAAAATGCTTCGCACTCAAGGTGTACCGGAAGCTCAGATTGATATGTTTATTAAAATGATGGAGAAAGATCCAAAGCTTTTTGAAACTATAGCAAAAGAAGTAAAATCCAAGATGGATTCTGGAGTAGATCAACAAACTGCTTCTATGGAAGTGATGAAAAAATACGAAAATGATCTTAAAAAATTAATTTAATTTTTTATTTAAAAGTTGTCCACAAAAAACGCCTAAAAAGCGTTTTTTATTTTCTCTGTATGTATTATAATTATAGAGTAGGGAATGAAAGAAAAAATCAAAAATAAATTTAAAAAGTTTTGGAGTATGAAATCCAAAGTAGCAAGTTTTTTTGCTATGGTTTTTATATTTATTTTTTCTTTGATTTCTGTTTTACCTCATTTGGTTTTTGCGACCTCTGGAGTACCAGCATTGATAAATTTCCAAGGAAGACTACTTGATTCTTCAGGTAACCTTCTAGGTGGTACTTCTGGTACTGAATACTGTTATAAGTTTTCTATTTACGATGCAGTTTCTGCTGGTTCGAAGATTTGGCCTTCCGGATCTCCAAGCACGATGACTATCACAACTCGTGAAGGAGTTTTTAATGCAAATATCGGAGACGTGAGTGCTGGAGGCGATGTACTTGATTTAGCTTTTACTGATGATCAAGCTTTTGTGAATATCGAAGTTGCGACGAAAGTTGGAGCTACTTGTGCGCCAGGAGACGGAGCTGAAAGTTTCGAAACTCTTTCTCCTCGTCAAAAAATAGTTTCAAGTGCGTTCGCAATCAATTCTAAAACTGTCGGAGGATTTACTCCTGCTCAAAGTGCAACTGGTAACCAACTTCCAGCATTAACTAGTGGTGTGCTTATATTAGGGGATGCTTCAGCTGCAGCTATAAAATCTGCCTCAACTTATTCTTTGACTGTAGATTCAAATTCAACTGGAGCTCTTAATCTTGGTACAAGTAATAATGCTAAGACTATAAATTTAGGAACTGGTAATGCGGGTAATATTATAAATATAGGTACCAACAATACTGTTGCTGATACTATTAGCATAGGTTCAGTTTTAGATAATGTAGCTATCACGGGAGATCAGTGGAGTATTACTGATGCGGGAGTACTTACCGTCGCTTCTTGTACTGGTTGTTCTAGTGCATCTACCTGGAACTCTATCACTAACCCAACCGGTACTCAATCTCTAACCTTCGATGACGGAGAATTAACTGCATGGACAGTTTCATCAGATACAGAAACTTTCCAAACTATCACAGCTAACTCTCTAACTACAGGTAAAGTA
>CAYNLU010000011.1:0-22662 GCA_964398205.1 uncultured Candidatus Saccharibacteria bacterium
CTTTGCCTTTTTCTATGAGCGAGAGCATATTGTTGAAAATAGGTCTGCCCGGCTCTTTAGCGGTTTGTGATTCAATAAAAGTTTCAACAATCTCTAACTGCTCTCGCTCTGCAAATTCTTTCAATTCGTCAATTTGTGCCTCAATACTCAAAATCTGACGATCTGGCTCGTCGGTAGATTTTCTCGCATATAGAAAGAATTTGTTCATAGAAAAAGGTTTATGTTAAATATTGATAATTATCGCTTCTAAAGATTGGCTCACAAAACTTTGTTTTGACTGACGTAATCATCAGGGAACCCCCGCCTCGCGTCCCGCTCGCTTCTTTTGGATTTCAAAAACCCTTGGCGAATTCTGGCGGAAACTCCAGTCGCGTCGCTTTGCGACGCTCCGCATTTTGGCGAAAAAACGAATTTTGAATTTGTGCTGTGTCTCCTGAACAAAATCCGAACTTTTTACCAACAAAATCCTGATTCAGAATTCTAAAAAAGGACTCGGCAGGGCGAAACAATTTTTCTGGGGTTTTGGATTCGCCCTGCCTCGGCTATTGTATTCCGCCCGCAGGAGGGGTCTGGGGAGGAATGCGGGCGGGATTTCTTTTTCTTTTGGCGAGGTGTGCTTCCATAGTTGAATTATAATTCAATATAGTGTAATAATGCAAGTTTTTATATACTATGAGTATGTTAGTTATTAAACGACTAAGTGAAAATATCAAAAAAATTAGAACTAAAAAAAAGATGACACAGGGTGATGTTTGTAGAATCCTTAAGATGGATAGAGGATATATGAGTGCTATTGAAAATGGGAAGAAGAATATTACACTTTTACAGCTTGAAAAAATTGCTAAAGCACTTGGAGAATCACCCGATAGATTATTAAAATAAGTTGTGTTATAATTCAATTGTTATGGATTCACAGAAAAAAAAGCTTAAGGATGTTTATTTAAATTTTACTCAAAAAATGAGTGATCTTTTTGCCAGAAAGAAGGTATTAATTACTGATTTCAAGCGTCGACTTGAAACTCGTAAAATCAATAAATTAAAAGACGAGCTAATGCAAAAATAACTTTTATGTCAGGATTAGAAGATACTTTGAATGGTAAAAATGAACAGAATGAAAAACTTCCTCGGAAGTCTGAAATTCAGGAGTCTGTTGAATCTATCGAAGATATGCAAAAACGTCTTTCTCAAGAAATGACGATACAGTACGAACACTTGAAAGACGAAGATAAAAAAATAGAAGCAGCTAATGCTTCTATTAACCTCTCTACCGAGGAAGTACAGGAAGAAAAAAACGCGATGAATCTTGATGCTGAAATTTCTACAATAAATTCTGAAGCTGAAAAATTAACGAATGAATCGAAAAATAAAATCAATGTTGATAAAAGTTCCACCGAATTAAGCACAGCAGAAATGTTCCAAGAAAATATCAACGAAACATCTATGCAGCACGACATTGATGCTTTTCTCAAATCTCCTGAAGCCGATGAAAATCCAATTCAGAGAGATTTCCTCAAGAATTTTAAAACTACTATGACAATGGAAGAGTTTAAAAATATTACACCGTATATACGATCTGAACATCTAACAATCAACGGGTTACTTCGCCAAGAGAAGGAAGTGAATATTGAAAATGTCTTAAAATACAAAGGAAAGGAACTGACTGATATTAATAAAGAATTGAACACTGACGTAATAGAATGCTTTCATGCACTTGAAGACTGTATTGAAAAATCACAATTTACGGTTCCAGAAGAAGGTATTGGAAAAAATGTATATAGAGTCATTAAGGGAAATCATTTAGCTGATTTTGAAAAAGATCATATAATAACCGAAAAATCTTTTCTATCTACTAGCCTTGATGAATCTTATAAAAAGTTCTATTTAAATGATGTAGATGAAGAAACTATTCTTACGATTAAATTTCCTGAAAAAAGTAAGGTCAATGGAATTATTATAGGTAATGTTGAAAACGAATTTCTTTTACCAAGAAATATGTCTTATAAAATAGTAAACAAAAAAGAGTCTGTAATAAACGGAGTTAAAAAATTTGAAATTGAAGCAGAATTTTTACCAAACGTCCATCTGCATGTTTAGAAACTTTGATATTTTTTATTTAATTAGGTAACAAATAAGCAAATGAACCCTTCTAAAATATTTACTTGTTTAATCAAGTTAAGGAAATACTAAATCAATCAGGACTACTCGAAATAACTAAAATAAGAAACAAAGAATTAAATTAAAAATTTAAAAATTGATTTTTGTATAAATAAGCACACCTCACCAAAAGAAAAAGAAATCCCGCCCGCATTCCTCCCCAGACCCCTCCTGCGGGCGGAATACAATAGCCGAGGCAGGGCGAATCCAAAACCCCAGAAAAATTGTTTCGCCCTGCCGAGTCCTTTTTTAGAATTCTGAATCAGGATTTTGTTGGTAAAAAGTTCGGATTTTGTTCAGGAGACACAGCACTTCGGCAAGCTCAGTGTAAACTAATATTATGAAAGATTATTTTACTTACATTCTTCTTTGCGATCAAAAAACTTTTTATGTTGGTATAACTGACAATCTTAAAAGGCGTATATATGAGCATAAAAATAAAGAGTCATTTTTTACAAAAAAGTTTATTGATATTAAATTAGTTTATTGTGAAAAGTATCAAAATCAAATAGAAGCGGCTAAAAGAGAAAAACAGTTCAAAGGTTGGAGCAAAGCAAAGAAACAAATGCTTATTGATGGTAAACTTGGTATAAACATTTACACTGAGTATGATGAAGTGCTATGATACTTGGATGAGGATGGTTTACCCTGAGTAAGTCCTGAGTATACGGAAGGACTTGCCGAAGGGAATCCATGTACCCCAGCAAGTTTGAGATAGGTTCAGACTCCGAAGAGGGTCAAGATTAATCAAGATAAAAATAAGATATGAAACTCTTTTCAAAAAGGAATAACTCGAGATCAGGAATTGACGATGATTTTCGTTATAGTCATCGTGTTTATAATCGACGTTTAGAATTAGTCTCTACTGAGACAAGAAATAGAATTGCCTCAGAAATAAAATTTTTAACAAGTAGTGACGATTATTTGGAATGGTTCATTCTGTTCGAAAATCGCAAAAAAGAAAAGATATTTTTTGATAAATCTAAAATCGACAGTTTTTCTCTAGCGGAACTTGGTTATAAGATGTCAGATTATTTTGAACTGGAAGATTTTAAAATCATTAGACAAGAAAAAAGCTTGGAAAGTATTCAAAGTAAGGGTCAAAAAATACAGTTTTTTGATGACTATAAGCTTTTTGATCTAGCTGAAATTGTTATTTTATTTGCAAAAGACAACAAGAGAACAGAAATTATAGAAAGATTTAATTCTATTTTTATCGAGGAAAATGCTGATTTTCAAATAATAGAGCACTTAATAACTAAAAAATCTGGAGAAACTCTTGAGACATTAGTTGGTTTGTTAAAAGATGATGATTTGAAAAATAAGATAAATAAATTTCACGATTTCTTAGAGGATGATGACTATTTAAATTCTGCAAAAATATCTGCAGATATTGTGAATATAATATTTTCTGGATATATAAAAAATAATAAACCGCAAGATATAAGTTTAATTAAAAATAAACTTTCGGAAAAAATATTGAAGAGTACAAGTAAAAAAGAAGAAAAGGCGCTTCGGTTTTCACAATATATAGATGAACTTTTAAAAACTTCAAAAAGCTTAAGTAATGATATTTATGATGTTAGGCATACAGAAAGATCAACTATCCAGGTTACTAATGATAATTTATATAAACTTATCTCTAATCATAATATGGCTCTTGTTGAATTGGTATTGACTACACTAAAAGACGATTATGTTCTTGGTGATACATGGGAAAAAATAAAAAATGACTACTTAGAAAAATATAAGATCGACAAGAAAACTAGGTATGTTATAGAAAAACCTAAAGAATCATCACTCGATGACATCTCCCCTGATGATATTCCTTTTTAGATAATTCCGAGGAGCGTAAAAATACTATAATGAAAATAGCCAAATAGTTCTTATAGGATAACGTATAGGAATATACGAATCCGATGAGGCCAGCCAGTTTGATCAAGGTTCGCACGCTCTAGTTCCTTCTCATCTGCAAGCTTTTTAGCTTGTTTTAAAAATAAATTAAATTTAAAATGGAAACTTTTTTATTTTGGTGGTCTGTGGTATCTACAATTATAGGATTAGGTTTATTATGTTTTTCAATTTGGCAGTATAAAGATGGGAAAAATCAATCTGAAAAGATAAAAGCTCAAGTAAAAGTTTGGATGCAAGATGCGAATGGTATAAGAACTGCTCTACAAAGAATAGTAAGAGACAATTTAGACGGAAGGTATTCTAGTACAAATGATATGGGTAATGCTGTTTGGGGAATCGAAGCAACAGCAAGTGCTTTGTATCAAAGTCTTTATGAAGAAAGATGTGTTACAGAAGATGAATACAAAGAAAGACAACGAAAGCTAGCAGCATTAATTGATAAACAGCAATTTGCTGAACTTGAAGCTAAGGCTAATCAGGAGTCGTCAAATAATCCTAAATAATAAAAAATATCTCGCTCGAGATGCGTTGTCTTGGTATAATAAAAGAGTTAAAAATAACATTGTGAGGTAAGGAGCCATGGGGTTCTAGCTCGAGAACCCCAGCAAGTTGAGCTAGCTCAAAGAGCTTAATTTTACGAGATATTTTAGTACTCAAAAATTAACCCTCTTAGGATGCTCGAACTTTTTATAAAATTCTAAAGTATACTTTTATGAATCTAGAAAATAAAGTAGTTGTAATAACAGGTGGAACAAAAGGAATAGGTTATTCGCTTGCAAAAGCATTTAAGGAAGAAAAGGCAAAGGTTGTAGTTTGTGCGCGAAATGCAGACGAATTAAAGCAAACCGCAGATGAACTTGATGTGATAGGTATCAAAACGGATATAACGAAAGAAAATGAAGTTCAGTCTCTTGCTGATCAGACGGTAAATACTTTTGGGAAGATTGATATATGGGTGAATAACGCAGGATCATGGATGTCTCATAACTATGTCGAAGACTTTGATATAGAAAAAGTACGAAAAATGTTTGATGTAAATTTCTTTGGTACTCTTTTTAGTGTTCGCTCGGTTGTTAAAGAGATGAAAAAACAAAACAACGGTCTTATTTTGAATATTATTTCTGCAAGCGCTTTAGTCGGAAGGCCAAAAAGCTCTATGTATGCTTCCAGTAAATGGGCAGTACGAGGGCTTACAGAATCTTTAAAAGAAGAATTAAAAGATACACATATACAAACTTTCGCAGTGTATCCTATTGGAACTAAAACAGCTATTTTCGATACCGAAAGAGCGCCTGCTGATTATGATTCATATATGGAGGCTGGTGATGTTGCGAAGATGGTAATAGATAATTTAAGGAAAGATAATCCCGAGGTAGATTTATTTATTAAAAAACCTTTATCTCCGGACGTCCAACGTCCGGAAAGTCAGTAAATCTTGAAAATATAGTATTTTAGAAAATTTGGTATAATAAAAACATGCAAAAAGAAAAGAATACAGAAGAAGCTTTGAAATGGATTGTTGGTATTTTAAATAAACATAATATACCTTATAGAATCGGAGGGGGTTTCGCAGCAAATTTTTATGGCTCAAATCGAGAGATTAATGATATTGATTTTTCTTTATCAGGAGAATATTTTTCAGAGATTGTTTCAGAAACTAAAGAATATATAGTAGCTGGGCCTAAGCATTATTCTAATTCAAAATGGGATTGTGATACTTTAACTTTAGATTATAAAGGTCAAAAAATAGATATTACTGATATTGATACTTTAAAAATGAGTAATAAAGAAAAGACTAAATGGTTTCAAACAAAAGATCATTTTAGGAAATTTCCAAATAAAATAATGAAAATTTACGATATTGATGTATCATTGATTGATCCTCGTGATTTAATAGCTTATAAAAAAGAATTGGCGGATAATGAGCATCTATATCAATTAATCGACGTTGAAGCTGTAGAAAATTATATTAAAAACAGTTTAAAACAATAAATAAATTTCTCCGGACGTCCAATTTCCGGAAATCTTGAAAATATAGTATTTTAGAATATTTGATATAATAAAGATATGACAAAAGAAAACCAAAGAATAGCTCATTTTTTATATGAAATAGGAACTATGCGAAAATTGATAAGAATGCATAGGCAAGTTTTGTTAACTGATGATTTATCAGATAGCATCGCTTCACATTCTTTTCGTGTAGCTATAATTAGTTGGTTTTTAGCAAAAGAAGAGGGAGCTAATTTATATAAAACCATTATGATGGCTTTGCTTCATGATATGGCTGAGGCTAGAAGCAATGATCATAATTGGGTTCATAAAAAATATGTAAAAATTTTTGAGGATGAAATAATTAAAGATCAACTCGGAACTCTACCTTATTCTGATTTAGAAAATCTTGTTAATGAATATAATGAACGCAAAAGTCTTGAAGCAATATTAGCAAAAGAAGCTGATACTTTAGATCAAATACTTTTACTTAAAGAATATGCTTGGCAAGGGAATAAAGAAGCAGAAGTTTGGCTTACCGGAAAAGGAAAAAATAAGGGTAATGAGCAGTTAAAAAAACTTAAAACAAAAATAGGTAAAAAATTAGGTCAAGCAATATATAATACTGTTCCTTCAGATTGGTGGAATAATCTTTGGACATCAAAAAATAGATAAGGGTTTTCTACAGGTGCTTGGGGTCGTGAAACCTTTAAAATATCTAGTATTTAGAAAATTTGATATAATAAAAATATGAAAAAAATAACTTTTTTTGTTTTCATAATAATCACAATCTTTTTATTTGGTGGTGTTAATAAAAGTGAAGCATTGAGTTGCGCATTTTTTAAAAGTAAATATTATATTGAATATAAAAATACTAATCTAGTTGATGCTTTTAAAACAAATCTTGACTATTCTGGGGGTGAAGGTGGTGCAAATTCTTGTCCTCAAGGTAAAGAAACTGTCATTGAATTAAATAATCTTAATATAGCAAAAGAAGCTTTTTTAAATATTATTAAGGCTAATAATTCTGATATTTCTAAATTAGATGATGGTATTTATGAAGTCATTTGTTTTACTCAAGAAATTAAAAGTTGTTTTACTTATAAAAAATTAGAGAATGTAAATTCTTTACAAGAATTAAAAAAAGAAATTCCGTTAAAAGAGCTAAAGCAAAAAATCACAAGATATTTAATAATTATTCCAGCAATAATTTTTTCTTCAGTTAGTGTAGGATTAGGTTCTGTTTTTAATATTGGTACGTTTTATTTTTATTTACTTGTATTATTTATAATTTTTTTCTTTTTCGGTATAGTTGTATTTTTTAAAAAAGTTAGATATTTAGGTTTTTTACTTGTTGTTTCTTTATTGGTACAAATATCAACTTTTCTATTTTTGTTACCAAAAATTATATCTTATAACTCATATTTATTAAATAAATATGCAACACTAGAAACCTTAAACAACACTCAAAGAGTTCCTTATATAATAAATATTTTAGGATTTTTATTATTATTAATGATTTTTTTTGAAATAGTTTATTATATAGCTAAAAAAATAAAAAATTACAAAGAAAAAATAAATTAATTATCTCCGAACGTCCAACGTCCGGAAATCTTGAAAATATAGTATTTTAGAATATTTGATATAATAAAGATATGAAATTAAAAATACTTTCTTGGAATATTTGGTGTAGTGGAATTTATTCAGAAATTGAAAAGTTCTTAAAAGATAATAATCCAGATATTATTCTACTTCAAGAAGTTATGGATAAAGATCCGAAGCTTCCAGTAGTGAATTTACTTAAAGATATGGGTTATGAATATGTTTATATACCAGTCATAGAAGTTGATTGGTTAGAAGGAGGTTATAAAATGGGTAATGCAATATTTAGTAAATATCCTATTGTCTCAAGTAAAGAGCATTGGTTATCTGTACAAAAGCCAAGACTAGCTTTACAAGCTGATATAAAAATAGAAGATAAAATCTTTCACTTTTTTTCAATTCATCTCTTGCATACTCACCAACAAGAATCAGAAATACAAAACGAACAAATTAATGATTTATTAAAAGTTTTACCTAAAGAAAGAGTTATTATTGGCGGGGATTTTAATTCTGTGCCTGAAAGTTATGTAATAAAAAAAATGGAAGAAAATTTTAATAATAGTGATAAAAGCAATAATCCAACTTGGTGTTTATATGAAGACGGTTGTCCTCGTTGTAAAAAGACTGTTTTAGACATTCGTTTAGATTATATTTTTTTGAGTAATGATATTAAAAGTTTTGAACCTAAAGTAGAAGAATCAAAAGCTTCAGATCATTTACCAATTTCAGTAATTATAGAAATATAATAAGAAATTTTTTTAGCTATGATATAATCTAGAATATGGAACTCAAAGATATCATAGAAAACTTACCTAAAACTTTTTATAGAGTTAGTATTAAAGGATTACTTTGGAATGAAAATCGCACTAAATTTGCTGTGATTTTAGAAGATAACGGATATTGGGAATTGCCAGGTGGAGGAATGGATTTTCCAGAAACTCCTGAAGAATGTATACGAAGGGAAGTTAAAGAAGAGATGGGACTAGTTGTTACTAAAGTTTCTAAGCAACCGACTCATGTTCTAGTAGGCGAAAATATAAAAGGAGTTAGAAGTATAAATATTGTTTATGAAATTGAAATTGAAAATCTTGATTTTATCCCTTCAGAAGAATGTTTAGAACTGAGATTTATTTCTCCTAATGAAATTGATTCAATTAATGCTTTTCGAAATGTTAAAGAATTAGTAGCTTTATTAAAAGCTGGTTAATAATTTATTTAAAATAAAATAGGCATCCTGAATAAATTCAAGACACCTATCAATTTACTACATACCCCACTTAATTTCCAAATTCGTTTTCCAAACAACCTTCCATTCTTCATTTGTCAATAAAAAGTAAGTTGGGTGTTGATTGCCACAATCACATTCCACCCTAATAACCTTATCTGAATGAGATGAGGTGTGCAATTTTGTGACTTCGTGTCCTTTGGGAGCAGTTCTGTTGATCTCTTCAATTAAAAGATCCTTTTTTACTTTTCTCATTTTAATTTAAATGTTTTAAAAAGTTTGAAAAATTTGTATTTAAAGAACAAAAAGCTCTTCACTTATGAAGGGCTTTTTACTAATTCCAATAGTTATTTTAATTAGACACAGAAAGTAACCCTCCACTTTTTATAAAAGTAAAGAAGAAAGCATTATTTCTTGTGTTTATAATATTCATATTTATATACTAACAAGTATGTGAATGCATGTCAATTTTGTGTTATAATAAATTTATGAACAAAGTTACACATTTTGAATTTCCTTGGGATGACAAGGAGCGTGCGAAATCTTTTTATCAAAACGTTTTTGATTGGAAGGCTTTTGAATGGGCAGAGTTCGGTTATACTAGTTATCAAACAGGTCCCGTAGATGAGAAAATGCAACCTAAAGAGCCTGGATTTATTAACGGAGGTTCTAGTAAGCGTGATCCTGAAATGCCTTATCCTATGTTTTACGTGGATGTTTCTGATATTGATGAGACTTTAAATAAAATCGTTGAGAACGGAGGATCTATCGTTCGCGCTAAAATGCCTTTAGGCGAAAACGGAGCTATGGGTTTCCTCGCTTGGTTTAAGGATTCCGAAGGTAATATCCTAGGACTTTCTCAATACAAAAAACCAGAATAAATATTTGATATAATAAAGATATTATTAATTAACCAAGAAAATATATGAGTTTAGAATTTAAAATAGATTTAGGAGCAGAAAAAGTAAAACAAGAAATACCAACAATAGAAGCAGAAAATATTCCAAAAGGTGCTGTTGAGAAAGTTATGGAAATATTTAAAGACTATAATATAACTCGCAAGCAAGCAGAAGAGCTAGTTTTAGAAATTCGAAAAGAGATGCAAGAAGATCAAAAAAATACTGAAGCTAAAATCATAAAAATGAATCAAGCTCCTGAAGGTTCAGAAAAAGAAGTTATGGATTTAAAATAAAAGTTTTTATTTTTAAAAAAACATAATAAATATATAGGAATTAATTTTGAGTATGTTATAATTTTAATATGGAAATAAATATTTGGGTGATTTTAGTAGCAGGGTTAATTCAATTTATATTAGGAGCTATTTGGTATATGCCTATTTTTGGCAATCTTTGGGGAAAAATTCATAATTATAACCCGAGCAGTAAAGAAGAACATGATAAAGCTATGAAGTCGATGATGCCCCTACTAGGAGTTCAATTTTTATTGAATCTATTAACTGCTTTTGTGTTCGTTTTATTACTTAACGGTTTTCCAAAAGAATGGAACGTATATGGTTTGGCATTTTTCTTTTGGTTAGGATTCTCTCTACCAGTTCAAATCAGTGGAGTAGTTTTCGGAGGTACAGAACCAAAATGGGTAGTGAAAAAGATTTTAATTTCCGCAGGAGGTTCTTTAATATCTCTATTAGCAATAGCTTTTACTGTTTGCCTATTTAAATAATATGCAAAAAGTAATTCCAAAAATAAGTGCTGAGATTAAGAAATATAATACTGCTTTATCTTTAGCGGATAAGAAAATCTGCAAACTTTTAGCTGAAGAAATAACGAATACTTTACCTGAAGCTGAGAATAAAATCTGGCACAGGGCACCTGTTTGGTTTTTAGATGGAAATCCTGTCGTTGGATACGATAAATTAAAAGACTGTGTGCGTTTGCTTTTTTGGAGTGGGCAATCTTTTGAAGAAAAGGATTTGAAGAATGAAGGGAGTTTTAAAGCCTCTGAAATTAGATATACAGACGTCTCTCAAATAAAAGTAAAAGACCTAAAGCGTTGGCTCAAGAAATCAAAAACTATACAATGGGACTATAAAAATATTCGGAAGAATAAAGGAGCTTTGTCTTTGATCAAAAAATAGCTTATGTTGAAAAATAAACTTTGGTTTAAAAGAAAGCTTTATGGTTGGGGATGGGAACCGAATACTAAAGAAGGTTGGGGAGTTATTTTTGTGTATATTGTTTTATTGATTTTGATACTTACGAACTTAAGGAATATAAATACTCCGGCAGAATTAATCTTAGAAATAGTTTTACCTAGCTTTATCTTAAGCTTAGTGCTTATTTTTATTTCTTATAAAAAAGGGGAAAAACCTAGGTGGCAATGGGGTAAGGATTTAGGAGACGAAGAAAATAAATAAAAAAGCCCCGTTTTGGGGCTTTGTTGTTTTTACCATTCCTCGTTTAATAATTTGAGGTAGTTTTTTCTTATTTGAGAATTGTATATTACCAAGATTTTATCTTCAGTAATATTAAATTTACATTTTTGACAAATCCACTTATTGTTTATTTTTAATAAATAGATTTGTTTAAAAACTAATTTCAAAAATTTTTTTAAATCATCTGAAAGATAAACTAATTCTTCTGCCGTTTTAGGTTTGTTATGTATTATAATAGTACTTACGGCATATGAAACCTTAGCACATTTCTTAGTTTCGGCTTCACATAAAATACATTTATGCTTTTCTTCTGAAAAACATAAGTTATTTACAAATTCAAGTATAATTTGTAAATTTTTAAAGTGAATAGTCGTAGACATATCTTCACTTTTACTTTCTTTAATTTGATTTAAAAGTTCTAAATTTCTTTTTGTAATATCCATGTTTGAAGTTTTTTAAAAAATTAAAAATCAGAAGCTTTACCTTTAGATAAATCTTCACCAAATATCTCTATTATTTTTTTCCGAGATATTCTCCATATCCCGTGATACGGATCGTCAAGCTCAACAGCTACTTCCCAGAGTAAATATAATATAAATATTGTTATAAAAACTACAAGAAAACCACTGTATTCGCTTGTAAAAGGGAATAATAAAAATATAATGAAAAAAATTAATGAAAACACTAATAATAAGAATTTTATTATTGGGTTTATTTTTAAACATTGTGTTTCCACAAAAAGATTTTCATTTTTTGTTTCAAGGGCTTGATTCAGGGCATTTTGTTGATTTGCAACTTTTTCAATTTGAAAAGAAGCAATCATACCATGAGCTATACCGATAACTCCAAAAAGTAATTCAAATATTCCTTCATCCATTTTTTGAAATTCAATTTTTTTATGAATGAAAAACCAAATAAAAGAACTAATAAAACCTATAACTAAAGGTCTTATTAAAAGTTTAAGGTATTTTAAACCTTCAATCATGTCTTTTTTTTCCATTGTTAAATAATTTTTAGTCTTTTTTTATAATACATTTAAAATTATAAAAGTCAAGATTTAACCTTGACTTTTATATAAATTATTCTATATTGAGTTGGTTTTTTTATTTTACATCAATAAACAATCAATCAAATCAACAAACATATGTAATATTAATCCAGAACCCAAGATTCTTGAATATTTATTAGGTATGATAATTAAGAATATATAAAAAATAATTGCTGGAATTGTGTGAAGAGGATGAAATGAAATACTGCATCGATTAGGATCAAATATAGGATTTGCTAATAGATGATCTAAATCAATAAGCATAGTTACAATCATAATAATCCAAGCTTTTTGCCAATAATTTTTGAAAAAGAAGTAAGCTATAAACCCCGGGCCAAAGAAATGCAAAAAATAATGGATTATATTGTGGTAATTTTGTAAAAAGTCTATCATATTATTACTTTAGTATGTAAACCTTAAAAACACAAATTATTAATTTTTATGCTATAATAAAACTTATATTAATAGTTTAATAAATAAAAGTAAGAATGAATAGTAAAAATTTAGTTATTGTTATTATAGTAGTTTTGTTATTAGGAGCTTTAGGTTGGTATTCTAAATCTAAAAATGAATTAGCTGTTGTAAATACTGATACAGAAGTACAAAATACTTTAAAAATCGCAGAAAGTCAAAAAGCTTTGTCAGTTTCAAATACCGAGTCTGAAGCAACTTATGAAATCGATGAAAAACTTCAAGGTAAACCAGTCCGCGTAGTAGGTAAGAATAAAGGCGTAGAAGGTAGTGTTGTTATTGATTCAAATACTAAAAATATAATAAAGGCAACAGTCTTGCTTGATGCAAATGGTTTCGTAACTGATATAGCAAAAAGAGATGAAAATGTAAAATCTTTAGTTTTAAAATCTAATCAAGAATTAAATAAATATATAACTTTTACTACAACTAAAATAGAAGGCTTTCCAACTAATTTAGAAAATAATACTGAATATACTGCAAAGGTGACTGGAGATTTAACTATCTCTGGAGTTACAAAAGAAGTTCCTTTCGATGCAATTCTTAAATACTCAGATGACGGAAGTTTAACTGTAAATGCAAAAACTCAATTAACTTACGAAGATTTTGGTATAGTAGTTCCAAATTTACCTTTCTTATCTGACGTTAGTAAGGTTGTAGATTTGCATATGGTATTAATAGCTAGATAAAATAATTTATATGAAAATACACAATAAAAAGCTTTATAGAAGTGAGGAGAATAAGATATTTTTCGGAGTTTTAGGAGGAATAGGTGAATATTTAGATATTGATCCAGCATTAGTTAGAGTTGTGTTTATATTTTTATCTATGTTTGTGTTTTTTTGGCCTTCAGTAATTACTTATATAATCTTTATATTTATAATTCCTAAAAGACCAGTAGCAGTTAAAGTAGAAAACGAACACAAAGAAGAAGCGAAATAATTTGCAAACTTTTTAAAAAGTTTTATACTTTATTTAATTATTATTAATTTATTTTGTTAAATTTATGCAACAAATGAATGGTTTTATAAGTTTTATTCGTGAGCAAGGAGTAGTAGGGCTGGCAGTCGGTTTCATCTTAGGAGGTGCTGTATCTAAAATAGTTTCTTCTTTAGTTGAAAATATTATTAATCCACTCGTAGGAGCTTTACTTGGTAAAGTAGCTTTAGCTGATAAAGCTGTATCTATCGGAGAAGTTTCTTTGAAATACGGAGCTTTTATTTCAACTTTTGTAGATTTTGTTATTGTAGCGGCTGTAGTTTACTTTGGAGTAAAGTCTTTAGGACTTGATAAATTAGATAAACCAAAATCTTAATTTTAAAATAAAAAACCTCTCTAAAAATGAGGTTTTTTATTTTGTCTAAAAATGCTAAGATAATATTTATGAAGCAATATATAATTTATACTTTAGGAATTTTATTTATTATCGGTTTAATTTTTTACGCTTATATTAATAAGAAAGTAGAAACTGAGGATTTTAAATTACAAGAAGAAAATACAGAATTAGAACAAGAAGATATTTTAAATCTAAAAGACGAAAATAAATCTGAAAGTCAAAATTTAGATTCAAAAGAAAATACAAATATTAACAATAATCAAAATAACAAAAAGATGACAAAAGCAACATTCAAAACAAACAAAGGTTCATTCACTATCGAATTTTTTAGCTCTAAAGCTCCGAAGACTGTAGAGAATTTCGTAAAGCTCGCAAGCGAAGGTTTTTATAACGGAACTAGATTCCACCGTATTATCGAAGGCTTTATGAATCAAGGAGGAGATCCTTTAACTAAAGACGATACTATGCAAGCGCGTTGGGGTACTGGAGGTCCAGGTTATAAATTCGATGACGAAATCACTCCAACTAACAAGAATATAATAGGTACTATCTCTATGGCGAACGCAGGTCCGAACACTAACGGTAGTCAATTCTTCATCAACGTTGCCAATAATAATTTCTTAGATACTAAGCATACTGTTTTTGGTAAAGTTATCTCTGGACTCGACGTAGTTTTAGATATGAATAAAGTTGCAACTGACGCTTCTGATAGACCTCTCGAACCTGTAATTATCGAAAATATTACTCTAGAATAATTAGGAGTTTTCAGCTTTTTCGGTTAATATAAAACTCATGGCTCACGGCGAAGTTTTAATACGTTTTGAAAACGTTTCGTTTGAATATGGTCACAACAAGCAAATCCTCGAAGAGGCGAGTTTTTCTGTGCGTCGAGGAATGAAAGTTACTATCATGGGTCAAAACGGTGCCGGCAAAAGTACTATTTTTGGACTTATCAAAGGTAACTTAGAACCCGAAGAAGGACGCGTAATTCTCTCTGATAAGGCGACCGTCGCTCTCTCACGTCAAGTTATTCCTCAAAACGAATTAAAGTTATCAGTCCGAGAATTCTTCGAAAAATGTTTTTCTAAGAAAATTTATGATATCGATCCTCGGATAGATGAAGTTTTAGAAATTGTAAACTTTAAAAATCACGAGAAGATTCACGATCGCATAGTTGGGACTTTTTCTGGCGGTCAGCAAGCGCGACTACTACTCGCTTCGGCTTTAATTAAAAATCCAGATATCTTGCTACTCGACGAGCCGACTAATAACCTCGATAAATCCGGTATCGCGCACTTAACTCAATTCTTAAAAGATTACAAGAAAACAGTTTTAGTAATTTCTCACGATGCTGAATTTTTGAATTCTTTTACTGACGCCGTGCTATATCTCGACGTCTATACTAAAAAGGTAGAGCAATACGTAGGGAACTATACTGACGTGAAAAATCAAATCGTAAATCGTATGGAGATCGAGAACCGCAAGAATGCACTCTTGTCTAAAGAAATTCAAGCGAAGAAAGATCAAGCGAATAAATTCGCGATGAAAGGAGGTAATCTTCGTCTAGTTGCTCGTCGTATGCGTGAACTTGCAGAAGATTTAGAAGAAGAAAAAGTTGACGTTCGTAAAGAAGATAAAACTATCCGTCCTTTTCAAATTCAAAATCAAAACGACTTGATAGGTGATATTCTGAAAATTGATACTATTTCTTTGCTTAAAAACGGTAAACCGATAAAGAAAAAGCTTGGTTTAAAAATTCGTAAAAATACTCATATTTTACTCTCAGGTCCAAACGGTATCGGTAAAAGTACTTTGCTTGAAAATATAGTTAAAAATCAAGATAGCAATATAGAAATCTTGTCTGGTATTCGCGTAGGATATTATCGTCAAGATTTTAGTAATTTGAATTTTGATCAAAGCGTACGCGAATATTTGAGTGAAGTTATGTTTAAAGTTAAAGGTAAAGTTCTCGAAGAAGAATTCCGTTCTATTGCTGCTGGATTCTTGATAACTTCTGATATTATCAATACTAAAATCGGTAGCTTGTCCGAAGGTCAAAAGGGTCTCGTTGCTTTCGCTTCTTTGGTGATAGAAGCTCCAGGACTTTTGATTTTAGACGAGCCTACAAATCATATAAATTTCCGACACATACCGATAATCGCAAAAGCTCTCGATTCCTATAAAGGTGCTATGATATTAGTATCTCACGTTCCCGAATTCGTATCTCAAATCAGGATTGACGAGATAGTCGAATTGGAAGACAAAAAGTAATTTGATGAAAAATCTTAAAGATAAAAAAGATATCTATGATGTAATTATAATCGGTGGCGGTGCGTCCGGTATGATGGCGGGATTATCTTTAGGATTAAGAAATAAAAAAGTTTTACTTATTGAAAAGAATAAAAATCTCGGAGAAAAAGTTAAAATCTCAGGTGGAGGTAGATGCAATATTACCAATGCAAATTTTGATAAGCACGATTTTTTGAAAAATTACGGAGAATCCGAGCCTTTTCTTTTCTCTACTTTTTCGCAATTCGGAGTGCGAGATACTATTCAATTTTTTGAAAATAACGGCCTACCTCTCAAAGTCGAAGCGAAAAATCGCGCCTTTCCTAAATCCGAGAAATCTACTGACGTTATTAAATTCTTCCTTAGGTTATTAAAAGAGAATAAAGTAGAAATCCTTACTAATACTACAGTTACGAAAATCCTTCATAAAGATAATATGATCGAGAGTATTTTAGTTGGGCAAAATTCTTATAAAGCGAAAAGCTATATCTTGGCGACTGGCGGAGTTTCGCATCCCGAGACTGGCTCGACTGGAGACGGGTTTAGTTGGCTTACGGATTTAGGTCATACGGTCAAAGACCCTACGCCTACGATAGTCCCGATAGCAACTAGTGATAAATGGATTCACAATATGCCGGGTATTTCGCTACCTAATATCAAGATTACTTTTTATAAAGAAGATGGAGATAAATACAAAAAAGTATTTTTTAAAAAGGGAAATATACTCTGTACTCATTTTGGACTTTCAGGGCCTCTCATCTTAAACTCATCTTCGCAAGTTTGGGATTTATTGCAAGAAGGCAACGTAATAGCGAAGATAGATTTATATCCCGAGATGGAGATAAATATTTTAGATGAACATATTAGAAATATTTTTGATAATAATAAAAATAAAATTTTCAAAAATGTTTTGCGAGATATTTTGCCGGCTGGATCTTTGCGAGGTATTAGTCTACTTTTAACTAATTTAGATTTAGAGAAAAAAGTTCACAATATTACAAAAACTGAGAGACGTAAGCTCGTAGATATTTGCAAAAGTCTACCTGTAAATATTAGTCACCTTATGGGCTACGATAGGGCGGTGATAGCAGACGGAGGAGTTATCTTAGAAGAGATAAATACTAAAACTATGAATTCTAAAGTTATCAAAAATCTATTTATCACTGGAGATTTACTCAATATCAATCGCCCTAGCGGAGGATATTCTTTGCAACTTTGTTGGACTACCGGCTACGTCGCCGGAATGAATGCTTAGGTTTTTTAGATAGACAAAATTCTAATTAAATGGTATATTGTAAACGATTATATTTGATCTTTTAAACTTATTTTATAACAAAAAAACTTTTGTATTATGGAGTTGTTAGAAATATTGCAAAAAAATGGTACTGGATTTCTGGAAGGAAACTATCAAATTGATCTTTCTTCTGTTAGTTCGATTGAGAAAAATGACAAAGAAAATTATATTGGTAAATACTTCGATATTAGTCTTTCTTTACAAGATAAGAATATTGATCAATTGCGATTTAAACTTGAGAGTATTTTGATTGATGGTCGCATTGTTTTTAGTAGAGAAGTCAAAGTGAGCGTTTTTGATCACAAAATTAAGTTATTATGCACTGAGCATAGTATATTCTCTAGGTTTGGTAAATTCCAAGCTTTTTTGATCCCTAAATTTGGTGACCAAAATTCGTTTTTTAAATAAAACTGGAAACCTGCATTTAGCAGGTTTTTTTATTCCTTATTTTTTGACTTATCCACAGATTTTAGTTGACGGTGAACGTTCGTTCACTTATAATATAAATATAGAAAAATCATGCGCAGATTATTCTAGGTCAATTATAAAAAATAATTCAAGTAACTATATGTCACAAAATCAATTTTTAAAAATCTTAGAAAGAGACTTGCAAGATATCAATAAAGTTATTGATATAAAAATTATGCAAGGTTTAGATTATAGTCGTGAGGCGCGTGATCATAAAATCATCCTAAAGAAAATCCGATACAACTCTAAGGGTCGCAGTAGTTTCCTAAATAGAATATTTCCTTTTAACTTTCAATTTTAAAAAATATGCAAAACGATTATCAAAACAAAATAGAAAACTTTTTCAAAAAGAATAAACGGATGCCGACTTATTCTGAGATGATGAAGATATTTTCTCTAAAGTCTAAAAACTCTATAGCGAAAATCGTCGATAAACTTGTCGATATCGGTTTTATTTCGAAAGATAGCTCCGGTAAATTAATACCGGCTCAATCTTTCGGCGAAATTCCGATTCTCGGTCTAGTGAAAGCCGGTTTCCCTGCAGAAGGAGAGCAAATTTTAAACGACTCTACTAATTTAGAAGATTTACTCGTCGATAAAAAAGACTTAACTTATATGCTCGAAGTAGATGGGGACTCGATGATAGAAGCTCATATTAAAAAAGGTGATATGGTTCTCGTAGAGAAATCTAATACTGCTCGAGTTGGTGATATAGTTATCGCCGAAGTAGACGGGGAATTTACTATGAAGTATTTGCGTTCTACTGACGGCAAGTATTGGCTTGAACCTGCAAATAAAAACTATAAACCTATATATCCGAAATACGATTTTAAAATCTCCGCGATAGTTAAAGCCGTCATACGTAAAATCTAAATTTTGCACAATGTATTTTTCGATATTATTTGTTATAATATCAATACATGTATTTAGATATTCTAAAAATTTTTATACCTAGTACGCTAACTTTCTTTTTAGCAATTTTTCTCACTCCTTTTTTTACTAATTTCTTTTTTAAATATAAAATGTGGAAGAAAAAGGGTAGGACTTCCGATACTTCTTCTCTAGAATTCAAAGCTATTCATGAAAAAGTAGAAAAAGAAGAAGTTTCTGTTCCTTGTATTGGAGGTAGTATTATTTGGGTTTCGGTACTTTTTGTAACTTTTATTATATATTTTATATCCTTACTTTTTCCTGAAACCGTATTTTACGGCTTAAACTTTTTGAGTCGCTCTCAAACTCTAATCCCTATCACTATATTTTTCATAGGCGCACTTTTAGGTTTAGTAGATGACCTTCTCGAGATAAACGGCAAGTCAAATATTACTCGTAGTGCTAAATGGTATACTCAAAGCAAACTTCTCGCTATTGTTGTAGTATCTTTTTTTGTAGGACTTTGGTTTTATTTTAAAATCGATATGTATACTCTCTACGTGCCTTTTTATGGTGATCTTTATTTAGGTATTTATATCGTTCCTTTATTTATCATCGTTGCTCTTGCTACTTTTTCGGGTGGAGTTATCGACGGTATAGACGGACTCTCAGGTGGAGTACTCGCTTCGATTTTCGGAGCTTTTGCTACGATTGCTTTCGCTACGAATCAACTCGATATCTCGGCTTTATCTCTATCGATTACCGGAGGTATACTTGCTTTCCTTTGGTTCAATATTCCTCCAGCGAGATTTTATATGGGGGAAACCGGTATGATGCCCCTTACGCTTATAATAGCGGTTTTTGCCTTTTTAACTAATTCGGTTTTAGTTTTGCCTATTGTGGCGATGCCTTTAGTGATAACTTCTTTATCTAATATTATTCAAATGCTTTCTAAGAAATTTAGAAACGGCAAAAAGGTTTTTAGAATAGCTCCGCTTCATCATCATTTCGAGAGTATTGGTTGGCCTAGTTATAAAGTGACTATGAGATACTGGGTTTTCTCAATCGTTTTTGCAATCTTAGGAGTTATTTTATTTTTAATAAGTTAATGTCACAATCTCGAACAAAAGTAGATCGTTTCTTCTTAACTTTAACTTTGATTTTAGTTTTTTTTGGTGCTGCTATGTTCACTTCGGCTTCACTCGGAGTTCTCGCGAAGAATGCGAAGCTTTTCTATAGCGTACTAACTACTCAACTCGTATTGGGGCTCGGTTTAGGATTTTTAGGTATGTATATTTCTTCGAAGATAGATTATAAAATTTGGAAAAAATACGCGTTTTATATTTTTTTGCTTACGATTTTACTTACAGCCGGAGTTTACGTACCAGGACTCGGATTCTCGCACGGAGGAGCTTTGCGTTGGATAGAATTAGGACCGATCTCTTTTCAACCGGCGGAGATTTTAAAATTCGGTTTTATTATTTATTTCGCAGCTTGGCTATCTCACGTCAAAACTAAAGTTGAAGATTTTCGTTATGGATTACTTCCTTTAGGAATCATGCTTTTTATTATCGCTTTTATTTTACTTAATCAACCGGACACCAAAAGCTTCATCCTAATATCGATAACTGGTATCGCTATGCTTTTCGTAGGAGGCGTACCGTTGCGGTATCTCTTCGGGGCTTTAGGAATTATCGTCGTATCTCTCGCAGTTTTAGTCTATTTTAAACCTTATTTGCAAGAACGCGTAAAAACCTTCATAGACCCTAGTCACGACGCAAAGGGCTCTTCATATCAGCTACAACAATCCCTAATCGCTATCGGCTCAGGAGGAGTTTTAGGACGAGGTTACGGTCAAAGTATTCAGAAATTCACTTATTTACCCGAGCCTCAAGGAGACTCTATCTTCGCAGTTTTAGGTGAAGAATTCGGCTTTGTAGGGGGAGTTATAATTTTATTTATTTACCTTATTTGGGCTTTAAGAGGTTTTCATATTGCTAATAATGCCAAAGATAATTTCGGTAGACTTTTAGTCTTTGGAATTGTTATACTTATGGTAGCGCAATCATTTTTGCATATTGCATCCGTGATAGGAGTTTTCCCGCTTACAGGAGTACCGCTCGTATTTATGAGTCACGGAGGAACTTCTTTAATGATATATCTGATTGCAGTCGGTTTAATTTTACAAGTTTCAAGAAAATCAACTTAATTATATGAAAATAGTTTTTACAGGTGGGGGAACAGGAGGTCACTTTTATCCGATTATCGCTGTCGCCCAAAAAACCAATCAAATTTTAACCGAAGAAAAGATAGTTGGAGCGAAACTCTACTATATTTCAACTGAGCCTTACGATAGGCAAGCTCTTTTCGAGAATAGTTTAATTTTTGAAGAAATAGAAACCGGAAAAATGCGAGTCTACTTTTCTTTTCAAAACTTTCTAGATATTTTCAAAACTTTTTTCGGAGTTTTAAAAGGTATAGTTAAACTTTTTAGTATTTATCCAGACGTAGTTTTCTCGAAAGGAGGTTACGCAGCTTTCCCGACAGTTTTCGCTGCGCGTATACTTCGGATACCGCTAATCATTCACGAATCCGACGCTGCTCCAGGTAGAGTAAACCTTTGGGCTTCAAAATTCGCTCACAAGATAGCCGTATCTTTCCCTGAAAGCGCAGAATACTTTCCGAAAGATAAAGTAGTCTATACCGGTCAACCAGTCCGCACCGAACTCGAAGAAAAAGAAGAGAGGAATCAATCTTTACAATTTTTCAAATTTGAATCCAATCTTCCAGTCCTCTTAGTACTCGGAGGTTCACAAGGAGCCGAATTACTTAATAATACAGTCATCGACGCTCTACCTAAACTCGTAGAGAAATATCAAATCATTCATCAAACCGGAGTTAAAAATCACAAATTCGTTTCTGATAGAGCGAAAGTCGTCTTAGAAAATAACCGCAACGCCGTTCGTTATAATCCTATAGCTTTCCTAAATCCGCTTCAAATGAAGATGGCTTCTGGATCCGCAAATATTATACTTTCTCGAGCAGGTTCGACTATTTTTGAAATCGCAGCTTGGGGAGTGCCGTCTATACTCGTACCTTTTACTATTTCTAACGGTGATCATTCTAAAAAGAACGCTTTCGCTTACGCACGAGCAGGAGCTTGCATCGTTATCGAAGAATTAAACCTCAAAGGTAATATTTTATATTCAGAAATCGAAAGAATTATGAATGATAAAAGAGTTTGGGATCATATGGCTAATAATGCGAAAAATTTCTATAAAAAAGACGGCGCCCGCCTCATCGCTCGCGAACTCGTCGATATTGCTTTATCACACGAGAAATAATTATGGAGAAAATAACACTAATAATTTTAACTTATACTTTAGCTTTTATTTTCGGATTTTTATATAGATATCTTCTGAAAAAGTTTGCTCGCGGTACTACTCGAGGTTTATCTCAAAATATAGGTAAATACGACCGAGCTTTGCGTTTCGCTATCGCTATCGGGCTTTTAATTTTTGCTATCGCGACTTCTTGGAGCCCTTGGTTGCTATTTTTCTCAGGCTTTTCTCTCTTCGAAGCAATATTTAGTTGGTGCGGATTCTACGCC
>CAYNLU010000012.1:0-21819 GCA_964398205.1 uncultured Candidatus Saccharibacteria bacterium
ACGCTTTCGAGCTTTTTGATATTCGTTGGATTTCTAAAGATGAATATATTTTAGTTCGTCCAGTAGATATATATGAAGATTTCAAAAATAATAAAATGAATTTTAAAGATATTAAATTTATCTAAATTTTATGAAAACTTTTAAAGAAAGAGTTTTAGATATAGTTCGTAAAATTCCTAAAGGCAAAGTTATGACTTATAAACAAGTTGCGAAAAAAGCCGGAAGCGAAAATGCTTCGAGGGCTGTTGGTTCGATATTGAAGGGGAATTATAATCCGGAAATACCTTGTCACCGAGTTATTCGTAGCGACGGCGTAGTCGGAGAGTATAACCGCGGTCGTGAAAATAAAATTAAATTACTTAAAAAAGAAGGCGCGATATGATAAAAATTTTTCAAAAAATTAAATTACCTTTAATAATAATTATTATTTTTTTAATTTTTATTTTATTTTGGAAAATTTTAGATTTGCCGTCTGATCAAGTTCTAATTCAATTAGCAAAAGATTATTTTATAAAATATGGTTTTCTTACTGTACTTTTAGCTTCTTTAATAGAAGGAATGCTTATGGTTGGGTTTTATTTACCTGGAGGAGTAGTTATATTCGCAGGAGTTATTTTATCTGGAGGAAATCCCAATCAAGCTATCTTGTCAGTTTCGGCTTCAATATTAGGTTTTATATTAGCTTATTCTTTTAATTATTTACTTGGTAAATATGGTTGGTATAGAATTTTTATAAAGTTTGGTTTAAAAGATTCTTTAGAAGAAGCTAAAGATAAATTTGAAAAATACGGTTATAAAGCTATATATATGTCTTATTGGCAACCAAATTTAGGATCTCTTATTTCTACTTGCGCAGGTATTTTAAAATCTAATTTTTATAAATTTACACTTCATTCAATCCTAGCTTCAACTTTATGGTATAGTTTTTGGGGAATTGTGACTTATGTTTTTGGAGAAAAGATTTTATCTTATTTAGTTTTTGTATTTTTTGGAATTATGATTTTATGGATTTTTTCTATAATATTTTTAAATAAAAAAGTATGATAAAATAAATATATGCAAAATATTTTACTTTTTGTTTCTACTTTAATACCTTTAGTTGTTTTAGATGCTGTTTGGTTACTTTATTTAGGTAAGCCTTTTTATACGAAGACTATGAGTTTCCTTTTTACTGAGAGTTTCAAGATGGGTCCTGCACTCGTATTTTATCCGCTTTATGCTTTTGCTATTGTATTCTTGGTTCTAAGCCCCGCTATTTCTACCGGTAGCTCGCTCTTAAATATAGCTCTAAAAGGGGCAATTTTAGGCCTTGCAGCCTACGGAGCATACGATCTTACAAATCACGCTACTATTCCAAACTGGCCTTTATCTATGACTCTCGTTGATATCGCTTGGGGAATTTTCGTAACTTTAACTACGAGCGTAATAGCTTACTATATTTATAGTTTTATAAAATAAAAAAGGCCAACTTTTGAGATAAAAGTCGGCCCTAACCAAAACTGAAGGACAAGATTGGGGGGGGTTGGATCAATTTCTGTATTATTATATCATATTTATAAAATAAAAAAGAGCCGACTGACGGAAGTCGGCTCAGAACCTAAACAGGTTAAGGAGAGTATTTTTTAAAACCTTTTAGGTGGTGGAGGTTTAGGTTTTTTTTGGGTCGAATTTTAACTTCTTTACTTTCTGGCTTTATTTTTTTTCCCAGATTTTGGTCTGTGCCTTTGGCTGAATGCCCGTGTCCGGTGTTTATTCCTTCGTGCCAATTTTCGTACCCCATGATGTTAAGTTTTAAAGGTGAATGAATGATCTATTTCCAAAAATACTATATCTTATATCAATAATTTAGTCAAATTTATTTTTCTGCGTGCATTTTTTCTAAAAATATGTAGAATATATAGGAAATTTGATTTTTAATAAAAAACTTTTGTCATGAAAGATGAAAAAATAGATTATTCACACTTGATCAATGCTTTACCAAAATTGACAAGAAAAGATGAGAAGTATTTTAAACAACAGTTGAAACTGTTAAAAATACACAATATTCCTCAATATTACGAATTGGATTTTGGTAAAAAGGAGCCCAATAAAGATGAGTTTTCTTTGTTGGATAAAAACGTCATCATTGATAAAGTCCCGTATGACATTTATTTAAAAAATGACCCAGAAACAGGTAAGGGGAATATTTATCTCCACGAATTACCTGCTGAAGAAGATCGTTAATTTAAAAATACTTTAAGATGAAAACATTTAACCAGATTCCAAAATTGCTTCCCAGAGACGAAGCATTCTTTAGAGATTTTTTACAGCAAAATGCAAACCTTTTAGGTATTATTTTGCCTAAAAAATTTGAGATCAAAGAAGGTAATTATAAATTCATCGAAGATCTTTCTTTATCTCAAAAGGTTCAAATTCAAAGATATACTTACAACATGTCTTATGTGCTGGATATAGATAACCAAAAAGGATTATTCTATTTTTATTATGAAGGCTAAACAGGCTGGGATTTTAATCCCAGCTTTTTTATTATATAATATAGATATATGAAAAATACAAAGCATATTTGGATAGGTCTCGCTATTATTTTACTCGGTGTAGGCTTATCTTTTTTAAATAAAAATAAAGAAGTAAAAGTTACCGAAGTAATCCCTAATCAAGAGCAAACTCAAAATTTAAATACTCGTGAACTTTGCTTCGTACAATTTGGGAAAAAAGACGAGAATGGATTTTATGATAAATTTATCTTGCGAGTAAATCTCGATAATACTAATAAAACAGCTAAAGGTTACCTTAAATTATTACCAGCTGAGAAAGATTCTTTATTAGGGGATTTTGAAGGTACAGTTACAGATATGGATCCTACTACTAGCTCTAGAACTCTAAATCTAGTTTGGAATGCGAGCGGGGAAGGTTTAACTAACAAAGAAGAACTTAGAATTATTTTTGGAGAAGGAACTGCAAATATTGGTTTCGGAGCGAAAGAAGATGACGGAAAAGGAATTTATAAATATAGCGGAAAGATAGATTATTCTTTAGCTTTGACTGATTATTCTTGTGAAGATTTGAGTGAAAGAGAAGCAGTCGAAGAAATACTTTGGAAAAATATCAATACTCTTTCTCCTGTGCCGGCAGTTTTAGGAGGTAGCTTTTACGTTTTATCTATGGATTTAGATTTGGTAAATAATTCCGGAATAGTTATCTACGAAGATGGACATATTCGCGAAAAGAGAGAATTCGTTTACGAATACAAAGATAAAGTAATAGAGAATTTTAAAATAAAATAAATTAGATAAAATAAAAAGCCTCAAAATGTATCTTTATACAATTCTGAGGCTTTTTTGATTATAAAGCTCCTGTTTCATTTGGGTCTGTCCAATTAGACCTACTTTTTCTTTCTTTTGGCAATTTTATTTTTTGATGCACTTGCCATGCAATTACTTTCGCTGTGATAGGTTTATCTTGTACGTCAAACCAAGTGTTGTATCTCCTGGTTGCACCCCAGATATGGCCTTCGCACTTTTCTGTGATTACTATTACTGAATATTCCTTTTTTTCATTCTTAGGTATTTCCTCAGTTTTAGTTGCTTCAGAAATTTTACCTTTTTCAAGAAGCTCTTGTGCCTCTTTCCAGTTTGAGCTTTCTGTTTTTTTGATATCTGACATTGTTATTTATTTGAATGAATGAATGTTTTTTCAAAATTACTATACACTATTTAATTAGAAAAGTCAAGCAAAAATAGGGGATTAGTTGAACAAAAGTTATAAAATCTAATTTTGAAAAATTTGAAGAAATAAAAAAGGAGACTTTTTTAAAGAGTCCCCCTTTATTTTTTTAACTTAAATATTCTTTTAGGAATAAATTCTTTTTCCTTAATTTACGCAAAGCAATTTCTTTAATCTGTCTAATCATCCCTTTAGATAAATTAAATTTTTTTGCAATTTCATTCATTCCAAGTCTTGATTCCTCACTTAAACCAAAATAGCTTTCAATTACATTTCTTTCTAATTGAGTTAAATCCAAGAGGCACTCTGATAGATCTCTTTTTAATGATTCTCCATTTAGATTTTTGTCAGGAGGATCGATAGAGTTATCGTTTAATATATCTAACAAACTAGAGCTTTCTGAATCTTCGTTTTCAAGACTATAATTTAAGGATAAATGTTTTTGATTTGTAAAATACAAAATAATATCTTCTTCTGTATAAATATTCAAAGCTAATAGATCTTCTTTTGTAGGTTCTCTTTCGTTTTTTTCTAAAAAAACAAGAGCATATTTTTCGATCTTTTTTTGAGTATTTTTTTTCCCATCAGGAATTTTTATGATCTTAGAATATTCATTTATAAATTCTAAAATTGCTTGTCTTATCCACCAAATAGCATAACTCGTAAATTTAAAACCTCTGGAATGATCAAATCTTCGAGCCGCTTTTATGAGCCCTAAGTTGCCGGTGTTGATTAGATCTATTAATTCTAGATCTACATAATATTGCTTTGCAACTGAAACTACAAACCTCAAATTAGAAGTAACTAATTTCTTTAAAGCATTTTCATCTCCTTTTTTGATTTTAATGCTTAACTCAACTTCTTCTTCAGGGGTCAGTAAAGGGTGTTTAAAAATTTCTTTTAGATATTTATCTAAATTAGGAGTCCTTTTTGTGATACGGTACTGTATTTTTATTTGTTTCATAGTTTGATGTTTTTTTTGTTAAATAACGATTTCAAAATTATCTTATAATATTAAGATAGAATCGTCAATAATTTTGAATTATTATGTTATAATAAGTAAATGTTAGAACTTTTTGATATTCCGAATTTAATAACTACGTACGGTTATACAGGGATTTTTATTATTGTATTTTTAGAGTCTGGGATATTCTTTGCGCTTCCTGGAGATTCACTACTTTTTACTGCAGGACTACTCGCTATTTCAGGATTTTTAAATTTATTTAAATTAATACCAGTGATTTTTATTGCTACTTTTTTAGGGGGTTTAGCCGGATATTATATAGGGGAGCATATCGAGAAACTTCGCCGTTATAAATTCTTCCGGAGATTTTTAAAAGAAGAGCATATTAATTACGCTCACGAATTTTTCGAGAAGCATGGAAAGTTTGCAATACTTATATCTAGATTTGTGCCTATAGTTAGAACTTTTTTACCTATAGTTGCTGGGATTTCAAAAATGAATTATGTAAAGTTTATAAAATATAGTGTTTTATCTTCTTTTATTTGGTCTACTACGGTAACTCTTGTTGGTTATGCTTTAGGTATTGCTTTTCCTCAAATTAAAAATTACCTACACTATTTAATATTTACAGTTGTTTTTGTTTCTATTTTGCCTATCATATTTGACGCTTATAATAAATATAAAATTAGAGCAAAAAAGAAGAAATTAGAGCTTTAATTTCTTTATAATTTTTAGATTCTATCCAATTTATATTTTTATCTTTTTTAAAATAAGTCATTTGCCTTTTAGCGTATTTTTTAGATTCACTAATCACAGATTCTAAAGTTGGATTATAATATTCAAATCCAAAATCTTTCAAGCGAGATTCTTTAATGCCCATTTTTTTTAAGTTTTCTACCTCTTCCTCTAAACCTTCTTTGAACATTTGCTTGACTCGTTTATTTATATTCTTCTCTAATTTCTCTTTTTCTACTTTGAGTCCTATTTTAAGAAATTTATATTTTGATTTTTGATCTAATATTCTAGGTACTTTACCTAAAGCCTTCGCTATCTCTATCGCTCGGATTAAACGTACGTTGTTTTTAGAATCTATATTTTTTGCTCTATCTGAATCTAAAGATTTTAAAATTTCAAAGTTTTTTTCGGGAGTATTTTTACTCAATTCTTTTCTTAGTTTTAAATTAGGTTTAACTTCAGGTAGGATAAAGTTACGAGTGATTGCATCAATATAAAATCCAGTCCCTCCGCAAATTATTGGTACTTTTCCTTTTTTAATTATTTCTTTTATTTTTTTGAGTGCGTATTTTTGATATTGTATAACTGAGAAATTTTTCTTTGGATCTACAATATCTATACCGTGATGAATTATGCCTTTCTTTTCTTCTTCTTTAACTTTACCTGTACCGATATCGAGATATTTATAAATTTGCCTTGAATCAGCCGAAATAATCTCGCCACCGAGCTCTAAAGCGAGTTTAATAGCAAGATTAGTTTTACCGCTTGCAGTTGGACCTAAAATAACAATAACCTTATTCATTAGTTTTTTATGATTTTGATATCTGCCCCGATTTTGTTTAATCTTTCGGCAATTTCTTCATAGCCACGGTTTATCATATATACGTTACGAAGTATAGAAACTCCATTTGCTCCAAGCATCGCAATAAGTATTACCATCGAAGGACGAAGGGCTGGAGGGCAAACTACTTGCGCAGGTTTTAATTTATCTACTCCGTGAATATAAACGCGATGAGGGTCAGCTAGGGTTACGTCTCCTCCAAGGCGATTAAGTTCAGTAAAGTATATAGCTCGGTTTTCATAAACCCAATCGTGAATCATAGTTTGACCGCGAGCTTTAAGAGCAATCGGAGCAAAGAAAGGCAAGTTGTCCATATTGATTCCAGGATAAGGATTCGCGTGAATTTTATCATCAAGAGCTTTTAGTTTTGAAGGTAAAATTTCTAAATCTACAAGTTTGGTTTTTCCATTATAAGAAAGGTAAGTTTTCGAAACTTTATATTTTAAACCCATACGTCGAAGTTTTTCTAATTCTAGGGAAAGGAAATCTATAGGTGCGCGAGTGATAGATAGATGAGAATCTGTAACGATAGCTGCCGAGATAAACATCATAGACTCAATAGGGTCTTCGCTGTTAGTGTATTCTACGTCTTTATTGATTTCTTCTATACCGTGTACTACTAAAGTCGAAGAACCAATACCGTCAACCTTGACTCCGAGAGTTTTAAGGAAGAAGCAAATTTCTTGAACCATATAGTTGGCACTAGCGAAACGAATAGTAGTTTTACCTTTGATGAGTGCTGAAGCGGTTAAAATATTTTCACAAGCCGTATCTCCAGCTTCGTACATAACTATATCCTTTGGTTTTAGTTTTGTACTACTTATTTCATAACTATTGTTAGTAGTTTTGATTTTTACTCCGAGTTCAGCGAGCGCATAGGTATGAGCCGAGATAGTCCTTTTACCTAAGTTGCAACCAGAAGCGTGAGGAATAGCAAAGTTTTTTAAATAATGAATCAACGGCCCGATAATCATAATAATCGAACGAGTTTTGATAGCAGACTCTACATTAATATTTTTTAAATCAAATTTCTCGGGCGGAGTTATAATTAAGGAATTATTTTTAATCCATTTTACTTTTACTCCAATACTTTCTAAAATTTCTATAACCCGATAAACTTCTTCGATACGAGCGATACCATGAAGAGTAGTTTTACCACGGTTTAGTAGGGAAGCACAAAGTAGCCCAACTGAGCCATTTTTAGAAAAGTTAGTTGTAATACTACCTGATAATTTTTTACCTCCGTTTACTTCAAAATCTATTGAATTGTGTTTTGTATTTTTTGACATATTTAATAAAATCATATCAAAATAAGGGTTATATTAATATATTGACTTTTTAGTAAAAAGTTGTATTATTAAGTTAATTTTGTACCTTTAAAAATTTCGTAATATGAAAAAAAATTTTTTAATAAAAGTTAGAGACGCTGATCTTTCTTGTAGAATTCAGATTTTGTCTACTCATTTGAAAATTAACTATCTTTTCGAATTAATTTTAATTCGAGATATGTTGCCGGGATTCAGAAATCTTGGCTCAGTAAGTTTAGCCGAGTTGGATTCTTTCATCGATGAAAGAATTTCTGAAGAAGAAAAAGAATGGCTTTGGAAAAAAGTTCAAAAAATACTCAAGGTTCGAGTTGTAGATAATCAGAGTTTATTTAATTCGAGAGAATTTAAAACTTTAGTTAAAAAGCTTAAAAACCCGAATTCGGATTGGGAAAAAGCCGATGAGGTTACAAGGCAATTAGTTTACCAAAAACTCACTCCTGTTATGGTAAATAAATTGGTAAAACTTGCAGGAGTTTTTCCGAGAAAACCTCTCGGTTATTTTTTCGAACCCAATCAAGATATCTTTTTATCTGTTGAAGTTAAGAGAGAAAATTCTACTGAAAAATACAATATACCAGTTGAAGATTTTCAAAAGCGTATCAAGCAATTTTTAATTAAAAGCTTGATTTATGAAATTAAAAAGCCAGATTAATCTGGCTTTTTTTATTTGTGCCGGAGGAGAGAATCGAACTCTCACACCTTGCGATACACGATTTTGAGTCGTGCGCGTCTACCAATTCCGCCACTCCGGCAAAAACATACTAATCCACATATTTTACACAAAAATAGGATTTTTCGCAATTTTTTAAAAAGATTATTTGTGCTAGAATATCTTTATGTCTAATTTATATTCCAATTCAATTTTCTGGATCGAAACAGATAAAATCAAACCAAACCCTTATCAACCTCGTCGTGAATTCGATGCAGGTCGCCTTGCTGAGCTTGCGGATTCTATTCGTCAATATGGAGTTTTGCAACCTTTGACTGTATCTCGAGTAGAGAGAGAAAAAGAAGATGGTGGACTTTTGACTGAATATGAACTTATCGCTGGAGAGCGACGTTTGCGCGCTTCACAATTAGCCGGAGTCAAGCAAGTCCCAGTCATAATCCGTGTAGGTGATAGTAATCTAATGAAACTCGAACTTGCGATTTTGGAAAATTTACAAAGAGAAGATCTAAATGCCGTAGATCGCGCACGCGCTTTTTTCAGACTTGCGAATGAATTTAAATTTACTCATGCTGAAATCGCAGCCAAGATGGGGCGATCTCGTGAATACGTTTCGAATTCTTTGCGTATTTTAGCTTTACCTGAAGAGATTCTAAAAGGTCTTGAAGAAGGAAAAATTACCGAAGGTCATACTCGTCCTTTATTAATGCTTTCTGATCATCCCGAAGAACAATTAGTTTTATTCAAAGAAATAGTTTATAAACGTATTACTGTACGTGAAGCAGAGAAGCTTGCTCGTAGGGTTGCTTATGATAGAGTTCGCAAGAAGGATTTAATGCCCGATCCTGAAATTACAGAAATCGAAGAAGAATTTCAAGATAAATTAGGAACTCGAGTGCACATAGAAAGAAATGAAAAAGGCGGACAAATCAAAATAGATTTTTTCTCTAATGATGATTTGCGAACTATACTCGATATGCTAAATCAAAAGAAAGAAGCTCTAAATAGTAATCAAATGCTAGAGAATCATATTGCGAAAAATGAAATTCAAAATCCTACTACAACAGAATCCGGAGATATTGAAAATGATTCTAATCAAATCTCAAACGAAATGCCACCTATGGAATCATTTTTAGAAAAAATTGAAGATAGTGATTTGGCTTTGTTGGATGATAGAAATAAAGATGAAAAAGAAAATGAAGATAATTCTGATTTATATAACATCTCAAATTTCTCACTTTAATTTAAAAACTCTCGATATTATCGAGAGTTTTTAAATTTAGGATCTACCGAAAGACTTTAATCTATTAAGTAAACTATTTTTATCCATGTAAGATTTAATGTGTTTACGAGCAATAGTTGTTTTAGCATGATCAAGCCATTTTGAGCTTGGGTGAGCATCTTTTTTAGCTATAACTTCAACAATATCTCCATTTTTGAGTTTTGAAAAAATAGGTGAAAGTTTACCGTTTATTTTTACGCTACTTATGTGATTTCCTAAATCTGAGTGAATTGCATAAGCGAAATCTATCGGACTAGAATTCTCGGGTAAGTCTATAACGTCGCCCTTAGGAGTTAGAATAAAGATTCTATCATTAAAGAAATCCATTTTAAGGTGATCAAAAAAGCTTTGAGGTTTATCAGGATTATAATTTAATTCTTTTAGTTCTTCTATCCAATTATATTTACTCTTGTTTTTATTTAAGTGTTCTTTGTGATTCTCTTTATAAGCAAAGTGAGCAGCGATACCGTAAGCTGCTTCTGCGTGCATTTCTTCGGTTCTAATTTGAATTTCAGCAATACCTTTCTCTCCAGTAAAAATAGTAGTATGCAAAGATTGATAACCGTTAGGTTTTGGTAGGGAAATATAATCTTTAATACGTCCTAGCATTGGTTTCCAAATAGAATGAATAAGACCTAGGGTTTTATAGCAATCTGCTAAATCTGAAACTACAACTCGCAAAGCAATAACATCATAAATTTTATCTAAATCTTTATCGTATCTTAATAATTTTTTCCAAAGAGAGTATTTTGTCTTTACTCTATAACTTATCTCTTTAAAATTTATATTATTGTTTTTTAATTCTCTTTCTAATTCTTCTTTGATAGCATTTAAATTTTTTTCTAATTCATCTTTCCTTTCATCAATCATTTTACTAACCTCAGCATATTCTTTAGGGAAAGCATAAGGGAAAGCGTATTCTTCTATTTCATTTTTAAGTTTTCCCATACCGAGGCGATTTGCAAGCGGAGCATAAAGCTCTATAGATTCAAGCGCTATGCGAGCCCGTTTTTCCTCATTAACATACTCTAGAGTTTTAAGATTATGAAGTCTATCAGCGAATTTGATAATCACAACTCGTAAATCGTTAGCCATCGCAACGAAGAATTTACGCAAGCTCTCTACGTGCCTTTCGTGGCCTCGATATTTTAGGGTTCCTAATTTAGTTACTCCTTTGACCAAGAAAACTATTTCTTCGCCAAATTCTTTTTTCATTTGTTCTTCTGTGATTTCGGTATCTTCGAGTACGTCGTGCATTAATCCGGCAGCGATAGTTTTCGCATCCATCCCGAGTTTCGCTAGGATTTTTGCAGTTTCAAATACGTGAATAAAATAAGGCTCACCGCTTTTTCTTTTTTGACCTTCGTGAGCACGCATAGCAAAATGATAAGCTTTTTCTATTAAGATTTCGTCTTCTTTAGAAATTCCACCACCTGTTTGATTTATGATTTCTCTATAATCAGTCATAATTTAATTATTGCCATTTTTTCAGATAAAAGCAAATAGATTTTGACATTTTATAAAAATGTGTTAATCTATAATAGAATTAATTTACGTACAAAAAAATAGAATAAAAATGACAAAAGAAGAGTTTCGCGAAGATTTTTTGGCTATTAAATTACCCCCAAAAGATTATCTTGTAGATAATTTCCCTAAATCAAATTTAAAAACACCAATTACATATTTTTGCCACTCATTGGCAGATTATCGAAATTGGTTTTATCAAATTTCACTATTATTTGATGAAAATAATAAGTTTACCTTGGTAAACAAGGATCACTTTATGGAACCTAACTTTCCGGAAAAGTATGCTTTTGCACTTTTTCAAAGTGGTAAATTTAATTTAAGTTTCGATCTTTTTTCGTTATTTATTGATTATGACAATAATATATCAAAAAGGGTATTGGAAAACGGTAAAATCTTTTATCCAGATTTTGGATTGGAACCTGGTCAATTGGGTATTTTGGGTATTGAAGCTTATGCTAAGGTTTGTGGTATTAAGCACAAAACAGACGATGCTCTTGTTTTAGCATTGAAAATTGTTAATCTTGATCAAAATTGTGAATACAGTAAATCTATCATTAAAGCTATGCTTTATAGCTATGAATTACTTATTTCACACGAAGAAGATGATGAGGTTAAAAATTATCTTCAAAACAAAAGACAAGAGATTTTAAAAAAGAAATATTAATTTAACACAAAAGGGACCTCGGTCCCTTTTTTATTTTATCTGATTTAATTTGTGAGGATTATGGTTTGGGCAAAGTTTATTACTACAACGTTCTGGAATTGTTTTTGTACCTTCCATCATCAGAGAATTACACATAGGGCAAATATTGCCAGTCGGTTTCGCTTTGATTGCATTTTTACAATCTGGATAATTTGAACAAGAATAAAAGATTCCAAATCTTCCTTTGCGTTCCATCATAAATCCGTTATTGCAAGTAGGGCATTTAACATCAGTCATTTTGCGTTTTAATTCTTCTTCATCTTGTTTTACGAATTTACATTTTGGATAACGAGAGCAAGATATAAAAGTTCCGCTACCGTCACGACGCTCGCGTACTACTAAAACTCCACCTCCAGATTTCCCAGCTTTATCTCCACAAACAGGGCATTTCTCGCCAACTTCTTTCGGTCCTTCGAGTTCTTTACCTTCTAAAGTTAAAGCCCCCGTACAATCCGGATAATTCGCACAAGAATAAAACTTTCCAGCGCGAGCAAGCTTGATAATCATTTTGCCTCCGCATTTAGGGCATTTGATGTCGCTTGGAGCTTCACCTAAGTTTGTAGCTTTTTCTAATTTGTCTTTGCTTTTTACATCTTTCAAGAAAGGTTTATAGAATTCAGATAAAGTTTTCTCGTAATCTCTTTTACCGTTTGAAATATCATCGAGCTCGTTTTCGATTTCCGCAGTGAAAGTATCAGAAATATAATTCATAAAGTTTTTCTCTAAGAAATCTGAAACTACTTCACCGGTATCAGTAGGGAAAAGTGTACGTCCTTCTTTGCGAACGTAACCTCGATCTTCTATGGTTCTCATAATAGAAGCATAAGTCGAAGGTCTACCGATTCCGCGTTCCTCGAGTTCTTTAACAAGTCCAGCTTCACTGTAGCGAGAAGGTGGTTCGGTAAATTTCTCTAATTTTTCTAAATTCACTAAATTTAATTTTTCTCCAACTTTAACTTTTGGTAATTCTACGTCTTCACCTCGAGCCGCACTATCTACTTTGAGCCAACCAGGGAAAAGAAGTCGAGATCCATTCGCACTAAAACCGGGTAAATCTTTTTCGTTTTCGATTTCCGCGGTGATTTTAGTTTTCAATAATTGTGCAGGAGTCATTTGACTAGAAACTGCTCGTTCCCAGATTAGACGATATAGCTTTTGTTGCTCTTCGGTGCCAGCGTGCATAACTTCTACGTGAGTAGGACGAATAGCTTCGTGAGCTTCTTGAGCGTTTTTAGATTTAGTTTTGTAGATATTTGCACTTACGTATTCTTTACCATAATTCTTCTCTACGAAAGAAAGTATTTGAGCTTGAGCTACTTTCGAAAGATTAGTACTATCAGTACGCATATAAGTGATATGACCTGCTTCATAAAGTTTTTGAGCGATTTGCATAGTACGAGAAGGTGAATATCCTAAACGAGAAGAAGCAGTTTGTTGTAGAGTCGAAGTAGTGAAAGGTGCTCGAGCAGAACGCTTTTGCTCACTTTCTTTGACTTCACTTACTAACCAATCTTTTTTATTTCCTAATTCTAAAATTTTCTCAACTAATTTTTCGTCTCTAGGTTCTTCGTTACATTCTAAAGTTAAGTCTTCTTTATTTAAAGTTTTGAAATTTCCCCAAATTTTAAAGTATCGCTCTGGTATGAAAGCTCGAATTTCTCTTTCTCTTTCCATTATGATGCGGAGCGCAGGGGATTGAACGCGCCCTGCAGATAAGCCGTAGCGAACCTTTTTCCAAATAAGTCCCGATAAATCGTACCCTACGAGACGATCGAGTACTCTACGAGCCTCTTGAGCTTTACGTAAATCTGTATCAATAGCACGAGGTTCTTTCAAGGCTTCTTTGACTGCTTCTTTCGTAATCTCGTTGAAAGTTACTCTTTTGATAGGAGCTTTAATCTTTTTATCTTCTTTGAGTAAAGTCTCTATATGCCAAGCTATCGCTTCTCCTTCACGGTCGGGGTCAGTTGCGAGTAATATTTCATTTGCTTTCTTTGCTAAGTCTTTGAGTTCTGAAACAACTTTCTCTTTACCCTTTGAGATTTCATAATGTGGCACGAAACCCGCTTCGATATCGATAGCTTTTTTGTTAGATTTTGGTAAATCTCTAATATGTCCAACTGAAGCGCGCACAGTGAATTCGCCTTCGAGATATTTCTCGATAGTCTTCGCTTTACTTGGGGATTCTACTATTAATAACTTCATTATTTATTAAGTATTACACGAATTATATTTTTTTCGCAAATTTTGTGATATATTTATAGAATATGAAAGCACAAATTAAAAATAATTTAGGAATGATTTTCGTGTTTGGTATTCAAGTTATTGCACTTGTTTTACTTTTCCTCTCACCTAGTTTCAATACTGATTTTAATACTACTTATTCTATAAGCGTAGGTTTAGGGAAAATCTTTGGAGTTCTCGGTTTGACTTTGTTTGCAACTTCCTTAATCTTATCCGCTAGATTTCATTTTTTAGAGAATTTATTCTACGGATTAAATAAAGTTTACGAACGTCACAGTCAGATAGGGCAAATTGCTTTTATGATGATGCTTTTTCATCCTTTACTACTACTTTATAAATATACTGATTTATCTTTTGCTCGCGCTATATCTTTCTTGACTCCGAACCCTAGTACTTTGGCGATAAATTTTGGAATTTTCTCTCTTTATTTATTAATTGCACTAATATTTTTGACTTTGTATTTTCGTCCTAAATATCATATTTGGAAATGGACTCATAAATTTATGGGCTTAGCTTTTTTCTTGGGAGGACTGCATGCATTTTTAATACCGAGCGATACTAGTAGTTATTTGCCTTTGCGGGTTTACGTGTTGTTTGTGTCAGCTGTTGCAGTCTACTCATTTTTGTATCATACAGTTTTTGGTAAATATACTAATAAAAAATATAAATACATAGTCGAATCTATTTCTAATCTCGGAGAAGGTATTACCGAAGTAATACTTAGTCCTAAAGGTGAGAAATTAGATTTCAAAGCTGGGCAATACGCGTTCATATCTTTCGATAGCGTGCTAACTGGTCGCGAAAGTCACCCTTTTTCATTTTCTTCTAATGATGATGATAATAAAATTTCTTTCACTATTAAAAATTTAGGTGATTTTACTTCCAAGATACAAAAGTTAGAAAAGGGAACTTTAGCATTTATCGAAGGGCCTTTTGGAAAGTTTTCTTATGAAGAAGCAAGTTCCAAAAAGCAAATCTGGATAGCTGGAGGTATAGGTATCACTCCTTTTTTAAGTATGGCGAAATCTATAGTGAAAGAAAACGGTTATGATGTTGATTTATATTATTGTGTACGGAATCCTCGTGAAGCTGTTTATCTTAGTGAATTAGAGAAATTAAATAATCCTCAAATTAAAATTATTCCTCATTTCTCAGATACAGACGGTTTTATCAATGCAAATATAATCAAAGAAAAATCCGGACTCGATGATAAAAGTATTTTTATCTGTTCACCAGTCCCGATGATTAAAGCCCTCAAGAAGCAATTTAAAAATAATGGAATCTTAACTAACGCTATTTATTCCGAAGAATTTAGCCTATAATAAAAATATGAAATTAAAATATATCACTCTTATAACTTTTATAATATTTGTTGGTAGTATTGTAGCTTTAGCATTTTTACCTCCGCAAAATATCGAGACTCCTCTTAGTAACGAAGTTGTCTCGGTTGTAGATATTAATAATCCGAGTGCAACGAACACTAATCCTATTTCTGGAACTAAAACTATAACCTTAACTAAAGAAGAAATCGCGAAACATAATTCGAGAAATGATTGTTATCTGATTATCAAAGATCAAGTTTATTCCGTTGCTTCTTTTGTTGATCAGCATCCTGGAGGAGTAAGTAAATTAGTAAATGAGTGTGGTAAAGAAGCAAGTGCTATTTTTGCTAAAATTCATTCGAATTTTGCTTGGAATTTACTTTCTGGTTATTATATTGGGAAATTAGGTCAAACTATTGTGATAAAAGATAATTCTAATAATCCGAATATTAATTCTACTAATAGTATAAACAACTCTACTAATTCTAAAGTAAATACTAATTACGACGATGAAGGGGAATACGAAGACGATTAATATTGATTGATTTCTAATTTTGTGTTATACTATTTGTAGTTTTAACTTGTTTTTTTATTTGTAAATGGGAGCCGCCTGCTTTGGAATTAAAGAATTCTGAAGCAGGCTTTTTTATTTCCTCTGAATTTTCCCTAATTCTTCTTTGATTAAATCTTTGATTTCCATAACCGAAAGTAAAGCATTCGCTTCTCCTACGTTCATATTTAACTTTTGAATCAAAATATCTCTTTCTAGAGGTTCGCGTAAAATATCTAAAACTTTTTTCTCGTCTTTATCTAAATCTTCAAATAAACTATTTTGGAAATTTTCTTTGACTTCAAATCCTAAAGCTTCAAGTAAATCTTCAACTTTTGTTATCGGAGTTGCGCCTAATCTTATTAATTTATTTGTACCTGTACTATTTGGTGAGAAAATATTTCCAGGTATAGCGAGCACGTCTTTGTTATACTCGGTAGCAAGTCTCGCAGTTATCATAGTACCGGATTTTTCTTCAGCTTCGATTATGAGAACAGCTTTCGAAATTGCCGCCATCAAACGATTCCTCATCGGGAAAGACCAATGCGTCGCTTTAAAATTCTCTTCGTATTCTGATATAAGGCAACCGCCTTTACGAACTACTTCTTCCATAAGGTTGATATTTGCTTTTGGATGAATAGCACTTTTAGAAAGCCCTGAGCCAGGGAAGACTATAGTTTTAAGTCCGACTTCCATAGCTTTTTTGTGAGCGATAGTATCCATACCGAGAGCAAATCCTGAAACTATACAAATAGGGTAACCACGTAAACCTTCGATTAATTTTTCACAAACTTCTTTACCGTACGAAGTATATTTGCGCGATCCAACTACCGAAAGATAGATTAAATCTTCATCACTAAATTCTCCCATAATATAGAGCTTTTCGGGTACTTGAGGTATTTCAAATAATCCCTTGGGCCAATACTCTTTAGAAAATTCTCTGATTTCCATTTGTTTACTATTATAACACTTTTTTGCTATAATAAGTCCATGATAGATATAAAATTTATTCGTGAAAACAAAGATATAGTAGAAGCCGGTGCTAAGAAAAAGCATGTAGATATTGATATAGATGCTTTAATAACTCTTGATGATGAACGTTTAAAATTACTTAAAGAAATAGAAGAACTCAGAACCGAAGTAAATAAAGTTTCTTTAAATATTTCTCGCAATCAAGATCCCGCTTTAAAACTTCAAATCATCGAAGAAATGCGTATAGTTAAAGAAGATTTGAAAAACAAAGAAGAAAAATTGAAAAATCTTATTCACGAATGGCAGAAAATTATGCTCACCATACCTAATATCCCTTCAGTAGATACTCCTTTAGGTGAGGATGAAAATAGCAATCAAGTTGTGAGAACTTGGGGAGAAAAACCTAATTTTAATTTTACTCCTAAAGAGCATTATGATATCGGCAGTGAATTAGGTTTGATAGATACCGAAACCGCAGGTGAGGTTTCAGGTTCTAGATATGCTTATCTTAAGGGTGATTTAGTTTTAATGCAATTTGCTCTTATTAATATGTGTTATGAGATTTTAACTAACGTTGAAACTTTACAAACAATTTTAAATCAAAAAAATTTATCTTTAAATCCTAAAGCTTTTGTTCCAGTTATTCCTCCGGTTTTTATTCGTCCTAACGTTCAACTCAAGATGGCTCGTTTGATGAAACCCGAAGATCATTATATGTTTCCTAATGATGACCTTATGCTTATAGGTAGTGCTGAGCATACTTTGGGTTCTATGCATATGGATAAAATATTTAATGAAGAAGATTTGCCTTTGAGGTACGCTGGTTATTCTACTGCTTTTCGTCGCGAAGCTGGTGCGGCTGGTAAAGATACTAACGGTATTTTGAGACAACATCAATTTGATAAATTAGAAATGGAAGTTTTTTCTTTACCTGAAAATTCTCGTGAAGAGCAAGAATTTTTAGTTGGGATTCAAGAACACATTTTACAAAAATTAAATTTACCTTATCAAGTTATTTCTGTTTGTACTGGAGATATGGGTTTTCCTGATAGTCGTCAAATCGATATCGAAACTTGGATGCCAGGTCAAAATAAATATCGCGAAACTCATAGTGCGGACCTTACAGGAGGTTTTCAATCTCGTAGACTTAATACTCGTGTTCGTCGTAAAGATGGCAAAATAGATCATGTGCATATGAATGATGCTACAGTTTTAGCTATAGGTAGAGCTTTGATCGCTATTATTGAAAATTACCAACAAGAAGACGGTAGTATTAAAATTCCAGAAGCGTTGCGTGTTTATATGGGTGGCAAAGAATACATAGGTAAAAAATCTTAGTCTATGCAGAAGAATAAATTTATTTCTTCTCATGTAGAAGAATTAAAGAAAAAAAGAAAAAAAGCTTACAAGATTAAAATTATAATTTTTTCTGTACTTTTTGTTTTGCTTTTGGTGGGGATTTATTTTCTTTCTAAGTGGGATGAAATAAATATTAAAAAAGTAGAAGTAGTTGGAGCGAAGGTTTTAGATAAAGATAAACTAGAAAGTTTCGTTTATTCTAAACTCGAAGGTAAATATTTATATCTTTTCCCTAAAAGTAATTTTGTGATTACTCCGCGTTCTAAAATTAAAAAAGATTTGATGAGTAATTTTCGTAGGATTGAGACTTTGAATTTTGATGTTTCTAATCCTGAAACTTTAAAAATTGAAATTACCGAAAGAGGTCCTTCTTATACTTGGTGCGGAGAAACTTTCCTATTAGACCAACCTTGTGAATTTATGGATAAAGATGGATACGTATTTGATCAAGCCCCGTTTTTCTCAGGTGAAGTTTATTTTAGATTTTACGGACCGCTCACAGAATATTATTTTGCAAAAGATAATTTTAAAAACTTAGTTTTATTTATTGAAAACTTAAAGAGAATTAATTTAACCCCGGTTGCTTTAGTATTAAGAGAAGATTTCGAAGTAGATATTTATTTGTCTTCAAATAGTTTGTCGCTTTCTTCTCCAAAAATTATTTTCTCCCAAAAAGATGATTTAGAGAAAATTTTTCAAAATTTAAAATCTAGTTTGGATTCTGAACCGCTTGTTAATAATATCAAAACAAATTATTCAAATTTAGAATACCTTGATTTAAGGTTCCAAAATAAAGTATATTACAAATGGAGATGATAAAAGGTTTTTGGGCAAATATGCCAAAATTTAATAAAAAGCACGAAAAAAGCCATACTAATCGGCCTTTTTTCGTGCTTGCGCCTATGGCTGACGTTACGGATTTTCCTTTTCGACAAATCATAAGTAGCAAAGGAAATCCTGACGTATTTTGGACTGAATTCGTTTCGGCTGATGGACTTGCGCATCCTGTTGCGAGAGAGAAATTGCTTATTGATTTGAAATTCACCCCGAATCAACATCCGATAGTTGCTCAGATTTTCGGATCTAATAAAGAAAATATTAAATCCGCCTCAGAGCTTTGTCGAGAATTAGGTTTTGACGGTATCGATATTAATATGGGTTGCCCTGATCGTAGTATTGAGAAGCAAGGTGCTGGAGCAAGTATGATTAAAAATTTTGAACTTGCTCGCGAGATAATAGAGTCTGCTCGAGAAGGTGCGGGGAATATTCCAGTTTCAGTGAAAACTCGCATCGGTTATAATAAAAACGAAATCGATACTTGGATTCGAAATCTACTCACTTTAAAATTACCGGTTTTGACTGTACATTTACGTACTCGTAAAGAGATGTCTCTTGTGCCGGCGCATTGGGAACTTATGCGAGAGATTATAAAACTTAGAGACGAGATTTCTCCTGAGACTTTGATAATTGGTAATGGAGATATTTTAAATATCGAAGATGGATACAAGAAAGCTTCCGAGACTGGTTGCGACGGGCTTATGCTCGGACGAGCGATTTTCGGTAATCCTTGGTTGTTTAGAAATAAAGATAAAATCAAGCAGGAGCATAATTTAAAAAGCACGAATAATTTTCTCCTGAAAATTTTCTCTGCTCGAACCAGTCGTTCTACGCAAGGCTTTTTAAATTATGCTCCTGCTTTACGAGAGAAATTATTAACTCTCGTTGAGCATACAGAATTATTTGAAAAAGAATTGATAGATTATAAAAGTTTTGCAATTATGAAAAAGCATTATAAGGCTTACGTCAACGGTTTCGACGGAGCGAAAGATTTACGAGTTTTACTTATGGATGCGAAAGATAGTCAAGAAGTAAAAAATATTATAAATGATTTTTTAGCAAAATCTGATATACTTTAGATATGGAAAATTTAGCTTTATATCGTAAATATCGTCCGAAAGATTGGAATGAAGTTGTTGGGCAAGATCATATTGTTTCAGTTTTAGAGAACTCTATCAAGACTGGTAATATCTCGCACGCATATCTTTTTGTAGGTTCTCGCGGTACTGGTAAAACTTCTCTTGCTCGTATTTTTGCAAATAATTTAAAAATCTCTCCGAATGATACTTATGAAATAGATGCTGCTTCTAATCGTGGTATTGATGATATTCGCGAACTTCGCGACGGAGTACGGACTTTACCTTTTGATTCGAAATACAAGATTTATATCATTGACGAGGTTCATATGCTTTCGAAAGACGCTTGGGGAGCCCTCTTAAAAACTCTCGAAGAACCTCCAGCTCACGTTATCTTTATTCTCGCTACGACTGAACTTCATAAAGTTCCGGATACTATTATCTCTCGTTGTCAGGTTTTCAATTTCAAAAAGCCTACTGATTTAATCTTGCGTAATCATCTTAGTAAGATTGCAAAAGAGGAAGGTTTTACCTTAGCTCAAGGCTCTGATGAGCTTATTGCTATTTTAGGTGACGGATCTTTCCGAGATGCTTTAGGTATATTAGATAAAGTTTTGAATTTTGCAAAGAAAGATAAGAAAAAGGATAGTATAGATACCGAATTAATCGAAAGCATCACTAACGCTCCAAAAAGAATTTTAGTGAATGACTTTTTAACAAGTTTAGTAAATTCTTCAACTGAAGAAGCCTTAGATATAATAAGGAAAGCTTCTTTATCTAATCTTGATATGAATCTTTTCTTAAAACTAATTTTACAGAAATTCCGCCTTGCAGTTATTATTCGTTATGCACCTTCTCAAGTAGAGAATATGAAAGGGGATTTAGCCGAAGAAGATTTAGAATTTTTGAAAAACTTAGTCAAAGAAGACAAAAAGGCAATCCTTCGCTCTCGCGCACTTATTATATTACTCGAAGCTTACGCGAACCTAAATAATGCATTCATCCCATCTTTACCTCTCGAACTCGCAGTTATTAAAATCTTAAATGAAGAATAAATAAAAATTAAAAAAGCCCCTTCTCAATGAAAAGGGGCCTCTGTGCTTGTAAGTAATGTCTTTATTTTCATAACATTCTTACTCTACAAGTATAGCATAAATCAATTTATTTGTCAAGTATTTTTAAATATATAGTTATTTATTAGGTTATTATTGAAATATTCACTAATTCGTGATATATTATTAAATGTTTTTATTGGGGTATCGTCCCTCGGCCGTAGCCCTATGGGCGAGGCTAATGGTAGGACAGAGGCCTTTGAAGCCTTTAATCGTATGCATTATGTATATGTTTTAAAAAGCAAAAAAGATAATAACTTGTATATAGGTTGTACTGAAGATTTAAATCGTAGGTTGGTTTATCATAATTCTGGTAAAGTAAGATCTACAAAATCAAGACTTCCGTTTGAGTTATTGTATTTTGAGGAGTATTATGATAAATATGAAGCTTTTTATAAAGAAAGATTTTATAAAACGATTAAAGGTAAAAAAGAGTTAGTTTTGAAAATTAAATAAATTGGGGTATCGTCTAATGGTAGGACAGAGGCCTTTGAAGCCTTTAATCGTGGTTCGAATCCATGTACCCCAGCACAAATTCAAAATTCGTTTTTTCGCCAAAATTCGGAGCGTCGCAAAG
>CAYNLU010000013.1:0-20507 GCA_964398205.1 uncultured Candidatus Saccharibacteria bacterium
AGTGAGGTATTATTAGAAGATATGAAGTGTCCTAATTGAGGGGTTAAGAGAGTAAAGAATTTTCAAATATAGAATAACATATTTGAGTATTTGGTCAAATTAAACATGTACATCCAACAGCTTGGCACCACTTAAAATAAATAGCAATTAAAAAAGCCCGGATAATCCGGGCTTTTGCTTTAAAATAAATTCTGTATTTTATGGAGTTTCTCAAGATCTCCATAATATGTTTTTAATTTACCGGCAGTTATTAATGAACTACCAGCTCCTACATTAAAGCGATTAGTTTTTAACCAAATGCTTAAATATAGAGCGAGTAATACTTCTTTTTTGGGTTTAAAATTTCGAACAAAGATTTCTTTTTGTTCTTTAAACTCATCAAAAGAAAAGCCTATCACTTTTTGATCTTCTTGAAATAAAAATTTATAAAAAATTTCAGAAATAATCTCAGCTGGACCTGCTACGTTTGACAAAGAGAAAACCGAACGATTTTTCTCTTCTAATAGTTTGCCAGGAAAACAATTGAAAACAATCATTTGTTTAAATTTCTGCAAAATTTCAAAATTAATATCAATACGGCCTACTAAAATTTGTCTTGGGTACACTAAATCCAAAAAGCAAACAGCATCTGGATTTCCGTACTCTTCTACATACTCTTGATAGGTTTGGATTATTACAGATCCTTTTACAAAGGATAATTTTTCTGAAAAATTTACCTTGTAGTGATCAATGCCATCATCAGTAATGATGTCTACTTTTAAATTGTTTTCGGGTATTTGCTCTAAAAGCAACTTTAAAGCAAAACTACTAAGTAAAGCCGGCAAATCTACCCATTTCGGTAAAATTATCAAGATAGTTTTACCCTTAAGCTTACTCATCAAATTAAAAAACTTAAATCTCATCTGTTCCATGCTATGAGGTTTTGAGGTTTTATTGTAAAGAAATATTTCCCTTAAACAATACTAAAAACAACCTTAATTGTCAAAAACTAAAATTAAAATTAAAAGCCCGGTATGTTACCGGGCGTTTTAATTGCTAAAAGTAAACTATATATTAATTAGAACAATAAAACTTGTATAATTCATTTAATTTAGTTCGGGTTTTTTCATCAGCTGTACCATTTTGAGATAAACCATATTTCTTTTGAAATTTCTTTAAAGCAGTTTGAGTTACAGAATAAAATTTACCTGTAGCTTCTTTACTAGAAAGTAATCCTTCATCTACTAATACAGATTGCATTAAAGATACATCTTTATTTGTTTTAGTATCTAAAGAACCGTACCTTAAACTTCTATTTAGTTTAAAAGAACAAGTATCACTTTGAGAATTAGAATCACCAACCGAATCTACTGGCGTTAATGCATCCGGAATTGTCTCTATTACTAAATCAGGTCCAATACTAATTGATTTAGTTGTGATTTCATAACCTTCTGGACCATTACAAGTTAAAGTTAAAATTATCTTTTTATCCAAAGACCCTAGTTTCTCTACATTGGAATGACCATTCCCCACAACCTTATTACCACTCCAATACCCTCCAGGATTACTTGATGCAGTACAATTAATTAAATTTTTATCTCCAGGAACACTCCAACCTACTGCATATATAGTAGTTCCATCACCATAATAAGTTGAAACATTTGATAAATATATTTCTATCTTCTTTTTTATTAATTTAATTGTTTTAGAATCACTTATCGGTTTTTGATCTATATTACTAATACAAGTTAAAGTTAATTTAACATCTTGTGTAATGTTTTTTATAATATCATTTCCTCCATTAACACTTTTATTACCTGACCACTTACCAACAGGATCACTAGTAGCAACACAATTAGATACATTATTGGTAAACCAAGACAAATATTTATAATCTTGACCATAGTTAATACCATTAGAATGTGCAAGTATATTTACACTTGGCACCAAATTAGGTCCCACTGTAACAGTAACAGATTTTTCAATATTAAAACAATTTATTGTAAACGTATCTGTTCTTATTAAAGACAAAGTTTCACTTCCAGATTTACTTTTTAATTTTCCAGCACTAGGCCAACTTGACACAACTTCATAAGGACCAAAACCGGTTGAATATCCATAACAATTACCAGAGGTATTCTTTGCCACCCAAGATAAAACAACCTTGTCTCCGTAGCCTATATTGCTAGGAGTAGCGTAGAATTCTAGAGTTGGTTGTAACGTAGAAGAAACTTGAGCCACACTAGTATCATTATAACTTTCAAGCTTCTTACTAATTTCTAATAGTTGAGCTTTGAGACTTGTAAAACTAGCAGCATTTGCAAGTATAGGACTACTGAATACAAATCCAAACATAGCTAAACTTAATAATATTTTTTTAATCATAAATTATATTTTTATAAAACCTTAATAATAAATTAATTATAACAATATATATATATATATGTCGAAAAGTTATCCCCATTTATCTTTGTCTAATTGGACATCGGATGTTCACGTGGAATTAAATTTATATTATGATATACTCAATCTGTTATTAGTTAACCTTAAATTTTATGTTAATTCCAACAGTTATCGAAAAATCACAATTTGGAGAAAGAGCTTATGATATTTATTCTCGCCTATTACGAGAACGTATTATTTTCCTTGGCGGACCGATAGATGATAATAGCGCAAACTTAATCATAGCTCAATTATTATTCCTAGAATCTGAGGATCCTAAGAAAGATATTTATCTTTATATAAATTCTCCTGGGGGTTCAGTTACTTCTACTCTCGCAATTATTGATACTATGAATCATGTGCGTCCTGATGTAGCGACTTTCTGCGTAGGTATTGCTGCCTCTGGAGGAGCTTTAGTCCTTTCTTCAGGCAAAAAAGGTAAAAGATTTATTTTACCAAATGCTGAAGTTATGATTCATCAACCTTTAGGAGGAGTCGAAGGTCAAGCAACAGATATCGCAATAAGTGCAAAGCATATCCTAAAAACTCGTGATATTTTAAATAAAATGCTTTCGAAAAATACTGGTAAGAGTCTCGCTCAAATAGAGCGTGACGTAGAAAGAGATTTCTATATGGATGCTGAAGAAGCTAAGAAGTACGGTATCATTGACGAAATAGTTACAAAATCTAAACCTACAAAATAAATTAAAAAATCCTCAAATGAATGAGGATTTTTTAATTTATTTATTATTGATTGCAATAAACTGGGAACAATTCATTTAATTTGATTCTAGTCTTTTGATCAACTTTACCATTTTGAGATAAACCATATTTCTTTTGAAATTTCTTTAAAGCAGTTTGAGTTACAGAATAGAATTTACCTGTAGCATCTTTGCTAGAAAGTAATCCTTCATCTACTAATACTGATTGCATTAAAGATACGTCTTTATTCTTCACAGAATCAGTAGATCCATAAGCTAAATCTTTAGTGAATGTAAAACTACAGATATTATTATTTGAATTACTTACTATATTTGTATTACTACCTCCGGTTGGTACTGGTTCTGTTGGAGTTTTATCTTTATCATCTGGTTTTATAACTTTAACTTTAACAGTTTTAGAAATAGGTGAACCTGTAACTGGATGTTTGCAAGACAACGTAAAAATCTTATCATTTTTAATTCCTGAAATAGTTTGACTACCTACATAATTTTTATTTCCTGACCAATCTCCAGAAGCAACGCAAAGATTAGACAAACGCATATTTGTTTCCCAAGTTAAGGTTGTACTTCCTAAATAAGGAACAATAATCGATTGAGTGTTAAAATCTAACTTTGGGGCAAATTTTACCTCAATATCTTTTCTTTCAAAAGAGTTATTTTGTTCATTTCTACATATCAATCCAAATTGAGCAGCATATCTAACATTTTTTATTGTTTGACTTCCTTTAAGTGTCTTGTTTAAAGGAAAAGGCCATTGTGCAAAAGCGCTTGGATCACCTCCTACTGTTATCCATTCACAACTTGTAGCATTTTTAGAGTCCCAACTTAACTTTATATCATAAGGTATATATGGCATATCATATGTATCTGAAATAAAGCTAGTAATTTCAGGTTTTACTGTAGGAGCAGGTGTGTCTGCTTTTATTAATAAATTAAATTGTGATGTTTCAGTATAATTATCTGCAAAAGTACAAGTTAATTGTAAAATATCTGATTTTGTAATATTAGTTAAAGTTTGAGTTTTATAACCTTCAGGGGTAAATGCTTTGGAACCATTCCAATCATTTACAAAACCGTTAACTGCAACTCCAACACAAGAAGTTGCTTTTGCAATATCTTCATCAACATACCAACGCACTTCAACAGAATCACTAGGTTCTACATTAAATTCTTTTGATGCCCACAAAGAAACTCTTAAATAACCTCCAGCTGTAGATGTCGCACCCAGCACTTCTCCTTTCTCTACCTTCTTAAAATTCTCTATCTTGCTACTCAAATCAAAAAGTTGCGCTTTGAGACTTGTAAAACTAGCCGCATTTGCAAAGATCGGACTACCGAATACAAATCCAAACAAAGCTAAACTTAATAATATTTTTTTAATCATATTTAAATTACTTATATTTAATAATAATTAAATTATAGCAAAATATTCTAAAAAAGTGTCAATTTGAAGATAAAATTCCCTAACTTTACAGTCAAGGCTATTTTTGTTATAGTAAGAGTGTTCAATATTTAAAAATTATTTTCGATCGGTTTATAGGAATATCCCATATATATATGTTGTTTCAAATCAATTTTTTAGGTAAAAAAATTAATATTTCTTTGATAAAAGATAAAAAACCGCAAATATAGTGGCTTGTTTTTATAAGCCGTGATTATAGGCTTATGAGTTTAACAACAATAATTCTAATAGGGGCAATTGCGCTCTTTTTAGGCGTGGTAGTCGGATACTACCTTCGTTTGATTATTGCTTTGGGTAAAAGACGCTCTATTGAAATCGATATCAAACAGATGATGATCGGTGCAAAAGAAGAAGCTCAAAGAATAACCGACGAAGCAAAAGCAAAATCTGAAGAAAGATTAGCTAAAATAGAAGAAGAAGAAAAAAACAAAGTCGAAGAATTCAAAGAAACTGAGAAACGTCTTATCAAGAAAGACGAACTTTTAGATTCTCGTCAAGCTGAAATAGATAAGGAAGTAGAAAACCTTAAAATAAAAGCTGAAGAATTAAAAAAGGTTGGTGAAAGAATTCAAAACGTAGAAAAAGAAAAGTTAGCAGAATTAGAAAGAGTTGCTAATTTATCCAAAGAAGAAGCCAAAGAAGAACTTCTTCGTGATATCGAGAAAAAATACGAAGAAGATTTATTAGTTAGAATGGTAAAATTAGAAAATTCTAACGAAGAAAAATTAGAAAGAAGAGCAAAAGATATACTTGCTACTTCTGTGCAAAGACTTGCATCTAGTACTGCTGCTGAATTAATGGTAACTAGTGTTACTATACCGAATAACGAAATTAAAGGTAAAATTATAGGTAAAGAAGGACGTAATATTCGTGCTTTTGAGCGCGCTGCAGGAGTAGAACTTATTGTTGATGATACTCCTGGAGTGTTAGTTATCTCTTCTTTTGATCCGGTACGTCGTCAAGTTGCTCGTCTTGCTTTAGAAAACCTAATCTTAGATGGACGTATTCAACCTGCTCGTATCGAAGAATTAGTAGAAAAAGCACGTGAAGATATCAATAAGATTATTAAAGAAAAAGGAGATCAAGCAGTTTATGAGTGTGGTATATTTAACTTTGACCCTCGTTTAGTATCTATTATAGGTAGATTATATTTTAGAACAAGTTATGGTCAAAACGTTCTCCAGCACTCAGTCGAGATGGCTCATATTGCAGGAATGCTAGCAGAAGAACTCGGTGCAGATATTCAAATAGCGAAAGCGGGAGCTCTTGTGCACGATATTGGTAAAGCTCTTGATCATGAAGTTTCTGGCACTCACGTCGAAATAGGTATGCGTATTTTACAAAAATTCGGTGCAGACGAAAGGATTATTACTGCAATGAAGAGTCACCACGAAGATTATCCTTATGAAACTATCGAATCTATAATAGTACAAACTGCAGATGCTATTTCTGGAGGTCGCCCTGGAGCAAGACGTGACAGTGTAGAGAATTATCTAAAGAGACTTGAAGAATTAGAATCTTTGGTAAATAATTTCCCTGCTGTTGAAAAATCTTATGCTTTATCTGCTGGCCGTGAAATTCGTATATTCGTAACTCCTGAAAAAATAACTGACGTAGAAGCAAAACTTATGGCTCGTGACATCGCTCAAAAGATAGAACAAGAGCTAAAATACCCTGGTGAAATCAAGGTAACTATGATTCGCGAAACCCGAGTTATAGAATACGCTAGATAAATTTACTGAAATTAAATAAAAAATGCCTAAAAAGGCATTTTTTATTACAAAATTTTGTTATTTTTACAATATACTTTTTTATTTTGTCAATATTTTTATTTATTGCTCTTAAAAAAGCATTATTATATAATGTATATGTAGAATTTATAAGGTTTTAAGGGTCGAGTATTCTATTTTAATAAATAGAAAATACAAATTATCAGTTTAAAAATCAAATTATAAAATTATTTTTTAACTTTATAACTTGATAACTTTATAACTAAGTAAAATAATATGAATAAACAAGCATTAGTTGAAATGGTACAAGGCAAATTAGGTGGAACTAAAGTTCAAGCAGAAGAAGTAGTAGATGCTATCTTTGATGGTATCGTTGCCACAATGAAAAAAGGTGGTGAAGTTTCAATTGCTGGATTTGGTATCTTTTCTGTAAAGGGTCGCGCAGCACGTATGGCTCGCAATCCAAAGACAGGTGAAACTGTTAAAGTTGCAGCAAAGAAAGTTCCAAAATTCCGCCCTGCAAAAGCTCTAAAAGACGCAGTAGAATAATATCTACTCTAAAAAAGCCCGTCGCGTAAGCGACGGGCTTTTTGTTTCCCTAATTTATTATTAATCCTATCAACTACAACTAACAGGATAAATAAAAATATCCTATACTCACTTTTGAGCACAGGATATCGAAAATCAAAACCTTATGAGAAACACTAAGAAAGATCATTAAAATTTGGCAAACTTTTGGGTGCCAACTCCTTCAACCTGCAAAAAATAAATCCCTGCTGTTGAAAAATAAGATGAGGGCCAAAAAGGCTCTCCGCTTTTAGCTAAAAATTCTGCAACAAGCTTACCGCTTGTGTCAAAAACTTTTGCTTCTCTTTCTTCACTATCTAACCAATACGGAGTGATAGCTCCAATACTAGTTAAGTTGTGAGCGATTCGTAGTTGGTCTACGAATCCCATCACTGTGTAAGCATAAGCTTGAAGTCTTTTTTGACCTCGTGAATCGACAAGGTCTACTCCAAACGATAAACCTTTTTGCCAGCTTGGGTAAGCTCTATTTAGAGCATACTCGCCAGTAAAATTAGTTTCTTTTGGATCCCAGAATTCATCTGGGAAAAAGAATTCTTGCTTTACTTTCAAATCTTCACCTACTCCGAGGTGGTGATCGAAGAAATAAAACCTGGTGTTTATTCTATCTACAAATAGACAATGATTATCGTCTATGCTTGCTACAGTGTGCAATACACCGTTTTCAATAAAATAATCCAAGGTTACGTTTACAGTTGGTGCAGTAAAAGTAAAGTTTTTGGTGTATCTTTTCTCACCAAAAATATTGGTGAATCCGGCAAAACAAGTATAGGTGTATCCCGACGAAAGCCAAAGTTTCGATGGGTTAGATAATACAATTTTCCCATCATCCCACTCTGCAGGATAACTCTCAAAATTGTTAATGAAGAAAATCCAGGTGCCCTGATTGGTATCTGGGAAATTGTACTCGTTTACTTCAAATTCGATATTGAAGTCTAGAGAATTCATATCAAATTCGAAACTTTGCGCGTAATTTTTTTGAGAAAAAATTACTAAAAAAACCATAGTAAAACAAGTAAAAATTTTTCTCATGACTTAACAGTTTTTGAGAGTTAGGAAATTTAAATTGATCTTATTATAAGATTTCAAAGATCAATTTGTGTCCCCTTTAGAATACAACACAAAAATAAAAAAGTCCAGTAAATTAATCCACAGATTAATTTACTGGACTTTCAAAAATTTCTTTCTTTTTCGCAAGTAATGCAATCACTAAATGCAAAATAAAAAGAATGCTGGGGACTAAATAAAATTCAATTGGTGATTTTTTATAAAAAATATCTGTTATTAAAAACAAATAAGCAATACTACAGAACCACCAAGAAAGTGGATTTTCTGAATTTCTGTTTTTCCAAACGCCAACAATAGTTGGGAGAAAAGAAAATACATAAGCAAAGAAAATTATTATATTTGAAATAAAATGGTTTTTATAAAAAAATTCTAACAAGATCGCAGTTGATCCCAAAGAAAATATTGACCAATCTTTTGATTTAAAAAATTGAAACTTTTTTGTATGTATTCCATAAAAAAATATAAAAATACAAAAAATAGAATCAATTAAAAAAATAAAAGGTAGAATAAAATTATCTGTTGTATATTTAAAATTTATGCAGTTTATGATAGACATAAAACTCCACAAACTCCAACTAACTGATTTGGGATCAGAATCCCCTCTTCTCATTTGAAGTACGTAGATACTGTAACCTCCAATATTAAATAATCCACCAATAAGACTACAAATATAACTTTCCAAAATACAAGTTTTAAAAGATCAAGAAATATTTATCCCTATAAATATATAACAAAAATACCTAATTGCAAATAGCAAACCCTAAAAACGAAAGAAAATTTGGTTTTTAGGCCAACTTAAAGAATAGCCTTAGAGAGGAGAGAGATTCTTGCTATATAAATAACAACTAAGACTCTCCTTTAAATATTTTCTTTCGTTTTTAAAGTTTGATTTAACTTTATTTTACTCTCTAGAGAATCTTTTGTAAATTTCTAAAGAGCCCTATCAACCCACCATTTTAAAACCCAATGACTTGTCATGAGCTTGTCGAATGATGAATTGAATAAGAAAGCAAAGGTTTGAAATAATCTCCCCCTTGCTCATTTTTATAAACAGACTATATTTTCCTGTCTATTATACAAGAGGTAATTCTTGTATATTTACCCAGTTGCATCAAGAGAATCATATTACCCTAATTAACTTAATGAGAGATTCTAACATGGGGTCTCTAAACTTTCACGATAAACGTTACAAAAATCGAAATACATCTATTTTGTAACGCCTACGTTAACTGCCTTATAAGGACTTGAAGGAGATGAACTCCCTTTGTTTTTATTCTTCATTTTTTTAATTTATGAAGTTAAAAATTCCCTACCCAAATCTCGCCTGTTCGGTTTCGCGTCTACTCTTTAACGTCAGTTAGAATGACAATTGACTATGCATACCAATTGCAACCCGAGTTGCAACCTTTATTACCGTTATCACGGTAACCGGCTCCATGACGGAACCATTGGTACTCTTTTGGGGTTGGCGCGCCCCAATTGAAATTTTTGTTAACATAATCACCCGGTGCCATATCCGGGTATCTTTTCGTCGGTGCCCTGTGGCACACTTTAAAGCCGAGAGCTTTCAGCTCTTCGACTTTTAAACTCGCGGATCCAGAATAGGACCCGCGAGTTTCAGGAGTATACAGAAGATAGGTCTCCCTATTTTCTGTAATTTTTTTCAAAAAATCCTCTCTCGTTCTTTCGAACGAAAGAAGGAATCTTACATCGGAAAAGGAGCGTTTAAAGCTCCTTTTCCACCCTACCCACGCAGTATCTGCGGAGTAGTTAAAAATTCCAGGGCCACCCTCGTAGCCCACGAAATCCTTATGGATTTCGGGGCTTTGGTCACCACAGAAGAACCCCGTTGGGTTCTTCTCGGTAACCCAAATTACTCCACCGGAAGAATTCCGGTAGATCCGTATTTCATACGGATCTTTTTTGGTGAGAGAAATCTCACCAAACCCCAGGCCTACTGGGGTAAATTTATAAACATGCTCGGTCCATACCTGACCGAACATTTTTATTTTATTGCGATATAATTTACGCCATTGGCGTAAATTTTGACCAGCCACCGCAATACAGCTGGTTGGAACAATTGTTTTCATTTGAAAAATTTTTTGGTAAACAAGTGTCACAAAAATTCATGACACCAATCACCAAAAAATTTAAATGAAATTCTATATTTTCCACACAAATAAAAAAATTAATTTGTATGGATTATGTACTCGCGATTTTTACAAGGAACGACCTTTTTGAAATCACTCGCACAATATTTTCTTTTCAAAGTTCACCTCTTCACTTAAAGACTAAATCTTTAACTCCATATATAATCTCTATCTATACTTTAGTTAAGATATACGTTATATAGGTTCCTTCGTGAAAAGGAGCATGAGGGTAAAATATGTATATTATGTGCCTTAATATTTTCATCCCTCATACTTCTTCTCACCAGTCTCCTCTCTGGTAAAAAGAATTATGTTAATTTATGTCATTGTCTATTACTCTCTCCCCTTGTTAGGGCGTAAAGACATTTCAGATCACAATAGTGGGTTAAGCTATTATGGTCTGCCTATGTCTTCTCGAGTCATATTGACTCAAGACACGGTTGTAAACTTTATCGTGTTATATAGATTTGGGTTTGCGGCTTACTTTCTATATTAATCACAGTTTACGGTGCAAACAGATTTCAAAAGATTGTCTCTCAGCTCACTCTCTCCTCTTTCCTAGCTTACCGGTCTAGGTACCGTACTTCGAACCTTTGGTTCTCAGCATCAGAGGTGGGCATCAATCTATTGCTATCTCCTTTTAATGAACTTAGTCTTGAAATTCCTTTCTTAACTATCTGGGTATAGTATAGCATTATTTGAGAGAAATGTCAATATATATTGATATAAATTTAGTTATCCACAGTTTATCTTTTGATAATTTGATAAAAATGCTTATAATATAAATATAGATTTGTCAGTTTAAATTGACAAATAGAAAATAATAGCTTTATGAATATAAATAATAAATTAATTCAAATAGGTCTAACTGAAAAGCAAGCTCGAGTATATGGGGCTCTACTTGAAAATGGGCTTTCCCCTGCTCGATATATTATATTTAAAGCTGAACTTAAAAGAGGTATTACTTATGAGGTTTTAGATCAGCTTATAAAGTTAAATTTAGTAGAAAAAGTAGAAAATCACGGAAAAATAGCTCTTTTCCGAACTACTCACCCTAATAATCTTGAAAATTTCTTTGAAAAAAAGAAAAAAGAAATAAAAGATACTGAAGAATTCCTAAAAAACGAACTGGGAGAATTCGTATCTATGTATAATCTGCTCTCCGGTAAACCTAATGTAAGGTTTTTTGAAGGAAAAGAAGGTATAGAAAAAGTTTTAGAAGAAACCTTAAATTCTAAAACTGAGGTTTTAACTTACTTAAATATGGAAATAGTAGAAAAGTATTTTAAAGAAATAAATGATAATTATGTTAAAAAAAGAGAGAAATTAAATATCCCTAAGAGGATATTAGCAATTGACAATGAATATTCTCAAAATTTATTTAAAAACTGGAGAGAAAAAAAAGTAGACTTTTTTAAAATCACAAATATTAAAATGATTAAAACTCCAATTTTAAATGTTGAGGCCGCGATGCAAATTTATGATAATAAAATTGGTATTATCACCGTATCTGAATCGAACTTAATTAGTATAATTATCGAAGATCAAAGAATCTCAAATTTATTTAAAAGTATTTTTGAAGCTCTTTATTTAACTTCTAATGATTTTTAGCTTTTAACATTATTTGATTTTTCGTATACACAATAAATAAAGTCGTCTTTTTTAATTAGACGAGTTAAATAAAAATCTTTTACTGAAGTTATTTCACTAGTATTTTTTATTTTTTTAATCAAGATATTTAGATTATTTAAATTATTTATTTCGTCTAATTCTAGATTAGAAGTAATAAAATTATTTTTTTGTTCAGCAGAAAAAATTAAATTTAAATGAGGTGTATTATGATAATCTTCAACAGAAGTTCCAAAAGCATTTAAATCTTCAATGTACTTACGAATATAATCTAATGACAAACGCGCTCTCGCATGAACAGGTTTGATAACTGATTTAGATTTTAAAGAAGCATCTAGTAAAGAATCTGCTAAACCAAATTTTTGATAATCTTTTTTAATATTTAAAGAACTTGCAAATTGATACTCTCCAAAATCTTCATACTTAATAAACCCTACTACTTCTTTTGCATTTTCTATAATAACAAACTCTGAATTATTATTTTTATCATTAAAAGATTTATATAAATTTTTTAATAAAGCTTCTTGTGTTTCTTTTTTTTCTTCTTTCCAATTATCTTTATAAATATCTGAAATTTGATTTTTATATTTTTCTTCCAAGGATGAAGATTTATTAATATAAAATTTATGACTTAGAACATCTTCAATAGAAGGGGGCGGGGTTTTTGATTTTGCAAACTTAAACCAATATAAACTTAAAAATAATTCTTCATCAGAAATTTCTAAATCTTTTTCGATGGATTTTGTTTGAGCAAGATACCAAAGAGTGCCTTCGTTTTGTTGTTGATTAACTAAAAATCTTTTATGTAAAATTTGCAATGCTCTTGTAAATAAATTATCTTTGTAAGATGAGATTTTTGTTAAGGTTTCTCCATCTAAATTTTTATTTTCTAAAAAACTTTCTATTTCTTGTATAGTTTCTAAAATAAAAACACTTTTTTCAAAAAGATTTTTTGCACGACTTTCTAGAACTTCTTTAGGTGTTTGATAAGCTTCATCTGGTATATGCATAGCATATCTAGGTACACTAATAACTAAAGATTGATCATTAACTTTCTTTAAAGCATTCACTAAACGAAGACCAATATCTCCGTAATAAGCGATGAAATCTTTTTCCAACTTTAATTGCAAAAAGGGTAATCTTTCTTCTAGTGTCATTTTCATTAAAGAATCATAATCAGGTGTGTCGTCTGTAATATTTTTTTTGTTACTAGTATCCTGTTTTTCTATATTGAATTTCATGTCCTTTAAATTTTAACTTAAAACGAGAGATTTTGAAAGTTTTACAAACCTGAGAAACATTTTTGGGTAAATTTAAAAAATACCAAAGTTTCAAGAAACGCTTTATTTTATTAGTGATTAACTGTAAAACTTAGAGGTTTACTTTTGGACGATATTGAATTGCTTCTAAAATATGATTTTTATTTATGTTTTCGCTACCTTCGAGGTCTGCTATAGTGCGAGCAATCTTGATTACCCGGTGGTAAGCTCTCGCTGATAAACCGAGCTTGGTTGCACTCATATCGAGTAGCTCTCTTGTTTCACTATCGAGTGAAACAATCTCACCTAAATCTTTTACGTTCATCTCACTATTAAGAGAAATCTTTTTCCCGTGTTTTAAGAATCTGTCTTTTTGAATTTCTCTCGCTTTTTTAACTCTGTCCTTTATCATTTTTGTCTCTTCTCCCGAACGAGTTTCGGCTAACTTTTTGTAATCTATATCTGCTACCGAAACCCAAATATCTATCCGGTCCATAATCGGTCCGGAAAGTTTTCTTTTGTATCTATCGATGTCTAAGGGTTTGCAAATGCAAACTTTATTTTTAGATCCGAGATTTCCGCAAGGGCAAGGATTCATCGCTGCAACTAAAATAAAATTTGAAGGGAAAATCGCGCTACCTCGAGCTCGAGCGATAGAGACGATATTATCTTCGAGAGGCTGACGTAAACTTTCGAGAACTCTTTTTTCAAATTCTGGAAATTCATCCAAGAATAAAACTCCGCGATGCGATAGAGTAACTTCACCAGGTTTTGGAATTGCTCCTCCTCCGATAAGCGATACATATGACGAAGTATGATGCGGTGCTCGAAAGGGTGGATAGATGACGAGCTCTCCGCGATTAGCTCCGACTACCGAATGAATCCCGGTTATCTCTAAAATCTCTTCTTTAGTAAGAGGAGGTAGTAGTGTTGCGAAAGCTCTCGCGAGCATAGTTTTACCTGTACCTGGCGGTCCGTACATAGCGATATTGTGTCCGCCGGAAGCTGCTATCTCGAGACCTCTTTTCGCTCCTTCTTGACCCTTGATATCAGAAAAATCTAAATCTAAATTTTTAACTTCAAAATTAATTTCAGTTTTCTTTTGAGGAGAAATTTTATTTTTCTTTTTATTAATTTCATCTTTAGGAAAATTATTTTCTTGATTTAAATGATCTACAACTTCTCTAAGATTCTCTGCGCCGTAAATAATGACTCCTTCTACGAGAGCGGCTTCGACTGCATTTTCTCGTGGTAAATAAATTTCTTCGAAACCGGATTCTTTTGCGATTTCAACTAAAGGTAAAGCTCCTTTAATACTACGCAAACTTCCATCGAGTCCGAGCTCTCCTAAGAAAAGTTTTTTCTCACTATTAAACTTAATATCACCACTTGCGAGTAGATAAGAAAGTGCGATAGCGAGATCAAAAAACGGACCTTCTTTTTTTAAATCTGCTGGAGAAAGAGAAACTATAATTTTTTTGTTTTCGGCTTTTGGAGATTTGTATCCGGAATTCTTAATAGCCGAACTCACTCTATCTTTAGATTCGTCGACTGCTTTATCTGGAAGTCCAACAATCGAAAAAGAATGAAGCCCTCGCGAGAGATCAACTTCGATTAAAACGATAACACCTTTTAATAAAGAAACTTGAGCTGAATAAACTTTTGCAAATGACATAATTTTATATAACTTATAAAAAAATAATCCAAAATTTTCATTTTGGATTATTTTAACTATTTAAAATTTTCTAATTTTTCATTCACTGCTTTAAGTCTGTTTTCTAAGACTTCTAGAACAGAGCTTCGGGATTCAAAATCTTCAAATCTATCGGCTTGATCGTTAGGATCTGAGTCCATATCGTTATTAGCCATAGGGACAGCATTCCACTTATTAGCCTCTTCATCATATACGCCAATATCTTTTAATTCAGATAATAATAAGTCTCTCTCTTTTTCTAGATCTTCTCTAGTATGTAAATTATTTTCATTCATATTAAAATGATATCACGTACTAAATCTAAATCAAGCTACTTTTTGATCTTACTACTATTCACTCTAAAGATGATTTCTTTTGCTCCCTCTTCGGTATTAGTAATAACTAAAGTATTATTATCAATATATACATACATCATAACGATCCCTCCGCTACCGTCACGCAAAATTCTCGCATTTTTATTTTGAATAATACCGTCTTCGAAATTCTTAGTTAAGAGATAACCTGTATCTAGTGAAAGAGGAATGCCGAATATATCGTGCAAGTCAGAAAACATCTTATTTTCCCAATTTCGCATTTGACCAAATATATCTTTACCTTCACCAATATTAAATAACATAAAAATATCAGTGCCTTGTTTGTAAATAGAGGATATAGGTTTAGTTATATCAACCTTTGGTAAAGAATCGTTTGTCTCTACTTCTTTGTTTATTAAAGCTTTATTAATTTTTAATAATTGAAAACCTAAATTAAGATCAATCAAACTTTGCTTGTCGTTTGGATTCATATTGGCAATTTCGTTTTCAGTATATAATTCACTAAGAGCAACGCTCTTGATACCCTCTTCTAGGGTAATATTTTTTATTTCTTCTGGAGTGTATTTTTCTTTGAGTATTTGATTTAAAAGATTTAAACCGAAATTCTTGTACAAGGTAGCTTCTTTTTCAGAAAGAGAATTTTTATTTTCAAATGGATAAATACCAAAAATCTGAATTTTAGATTCTAGAACATTCACAGTATCCAAAAAATATTGAACCAATTCTTTCATTTTAGTTTCTTTATCTTGATCAATAAAAGTTGTATCTTTTGAGAAAAAATCTTTAGCTGAAAAAGTTACGAAATCATCTAAGATTTTTTTCTGATTTTCAATATTATTTAATTCAATTTCAGTATTTTCTTTAACACTAGCATCTTTGATTTCACGATTAATAGCACCCAATAAAAAGTTGTCCGAGAAAGTACCTTCTTTGGGTATAAAGGGAGACTCTAACTTATTTAATAAACTATCAAAATTTATTATTTTGTTACTATCTTTAAGATAAATACCTAAAATTTCTCCTTTTGGTATTTTAGTTTTAAGAATTAATTCACTAATAGTATCTCCGATTTCATCCTTGTTTTTATTAGTTATATCTAGGATTTCAGTTTTTTCGTGGAAAATTATAGGAGTAAATCTTTTTTGAATCAAAAAGTTAATAGGATTTTCCTTTAAAAATACAATCGAGAAAACTACTCCCCCGCCTAACAAAAACAAAATTGCTAAAACTATGTAAATACGATTGCGTCTATTATATAGTGCTCTTTGTTTTTTCTCTTCTTCTTTTTTCTCTTCTTCTTCGATAATTTTACGAACAAAGCCACCCTCGTTTTTCTCGAGAGCCAAAGCCATATCTTCAGCCAAAGTATGCAAAGTTTTATTTTCAATTTTATCTTTTTGTTCTTCCATATTTAATGAAATTAAATTCAAAAAATTAATTTGTAGGATTGATAGGATTTGTAGGTTTGAAAAAATCTTTATCTGCATCTACTATAGAAAGTCCGATTTTACCTGATTCAGTATCAGCGCTAATCACCTTGACTGGTACGATCATTCCTTCTTTTATTATATCAGTAACTTTCATAACTCGGAAAGGTGCTATCTTGGAAATATGCACCATACCGTCTGTATAATCATTTAACTTTACAAAAGCTCCGAAGTCCGCAGTTCTAACTATTTCACCTTTCAAGATTTCTCCGACTTTAAATTCATGAGTCATACTCTCTACTATATTGCGTGCGATGGAAACTGAATCTCCTTTACCAGTAAAGTAAACTGTTCCGTCATCTTCAATAGTTATTTCAGCACCTGAACGTTCTTTGATTTCTTTGATAGTTTTTCCTCCTCCTCCGATAACCATACCAATTTTCTCAGGATTAATTTTTATGATTTCAATTTTTGGAGCATTTGGAGAAATATCTGTTCTCGGTTCTGAGATTGCGTTTGTAATATTTTCTAAAATTTTAATACGAGCATTCTTCGCATCACGAAGAGCTTCTCCTAAAATCTTAATAGGTACTCCTTCTACCTTCACGTCGAGTTGTATCGCGGTCACTCCATCTTTAGTTCCGGCAACTTTAAAATCCATATCTCCGTGATGATCTTCGGGGCCTTGAATATCAGTTAGAACTTTATAATTATTATCATCTTCATACATAAGCCCCATAGCGATCCCCGCAACCGGCGCTTTAATAGGTACTCCTCCATCCATAAGAGCGAGAGTCGAAGCACAAATCGAAGCTTGAGAAGTTGATCCATTAGAAGCCATAGACTCTGAAACGAGCCGGATTGTATAAGGGAAAGTTTCTTTCGGCGGTATAACCATAAGCAAAGCTTTCTCTGCAAGTGCTCCGTGACCTACTTCGCGACGATTAGTCGCTCCGAAACGTCCAGCTTCTCCTGCTGAATACGGAGGGAAATTATAATGATGCATAAATCTTTTCTCAGTAGAAATTTGTATACCGTCGATAGTATTTCGGTCTTCTGGACCTCCTAGAGTAAGCACTGATAAAACGTGAGTCCCCCCACGATAAAATATTCCTGAACCGTGAAGTACACTAGAGAATCCTCCGGCTTGCGCGTATAGTTCTCGAACTTCTTGCATTCCTCTACCGTCTGCTCTTTTACTTTCGTAGATAGCTTTTTTGTGCAAGATTTCGTTTTCAGTATCATCAAAAAGGTTATCTTCTAATGCAAAACTTTTTTTCTCAGGATCATTCGTTTTATAAAATTCTTTGAAAAGATTATTCCACTCTGTATGAAGTATATCAACTTCTTTTTTACCTGGACCGCTAAAAATCGCAGCTTCCATTTTTGGTAAAATATTTGTATTGAATAATTCTAGAGATCTCGGATCTAGGGTTTCACTTTCTATTACTCTTTTTTCTTTACCAATTTCACTAACTATTTTCTTTTGAAAATTTTCAAGTTTAGTTATTTCTTCACTTGCTAGTTTTAAAGCGTTCTCTAATTCATCTTCACTAACTTCTCTCGCTGAAGCTTCAATCATATTTACGTTACCGTCTTTACCGCACACGGTAAGGTCGTATTTATATAAAGCATCTTCTCCTCTTTTAGTTACTGGCGGATTGATTTCTAAATTCTCACTATCGTATTTCCCAACACGCACCGCTCCGACTGGTCCCGCCCAAGGGATATTCGAAACTGCGAGCGCTAGTGAGGCCGCATTAATACCTAAAATAGTTGGATCATTATCATCTACTGCGAGTACTGTTACGATAACTTGCACTGCATGACGAATACTTTGATCGAAAAGCGGACGCAAAGTTCTATCAATAACGCGAGACCCTAATACTGCTTCTTCGCTAGGCTTACCTTCACGACGCATATATTTAGAACCTAAGATTTTTCCAGCTGCATAGAACTTTTCAGCATAATCCACAGTTAGATTAAAAAATCCGAGTCCGCTTTGCGCGTCTTTACTCATACAAGCAGTAGCGAGCACTACGGTTTCACCGTATTTTAATAAAACTGATCCGTGAGCTTGCTCAGCTAAATCAGTAAAAGTAGCAGTTAAAGTCTTGCCACCTATTTCTATACTATATTCTTTTTTTTGCATATTTTTTCCGTGTTTTTAGCACGAGTTTATGTTCAAACTACAGTATTGTTTCATCTAAAAATGAACACTACCTTTTGTTTGAACACAAACGATTAACTTATAAAATCTCAATACTATATATACGAGACTTTAAAAATTTTAGCATTTTTTAGCTGTAAAGTAAAAACAAAAAAAAAAGAAATTAAATATTTTTAAGCATCGTGTGGGTCCCCTGTCTTTTTGACTCCGAGGGCGCAGATGCAGAAATATTTAATTTCTTTTCAAAACTTACCTCCCTATCAAATACTTTCTAGGATTTTCTGAGAGATCTACGAAATCGTCGCAAGCTTCTTTGAGATTAGCGGAAGTTGATTTTCCAAAAGAAACTACTTCCACTTGAGTTCCGATAGTTTGCAAATATTCTACGAGCGGAATATAGTCTCCGTCTCCTGAGATTATCACTACTGAATCTAATCTTGGAGCCATCTTGATAGCATCAACGGTAAGCCCTACGTCCCAATCCCCCTTCTTAGTTCCAGTATGAAAAACTTGTAAATCTTTAGTTTTAGTTTCAATACCGAGTTTAGTTAAAGCATCAAAAAAATTCTGCTCATCTCCCGCTTCGGTAGTGATAACGTAAGCTACAGCCCGTACAAGTTTCCTCCCTGCAACTGCGTCACGAAGCACTGCTCCGAAATTAACTTTTCTATTATATAGATTACGAGCAGAGTGATATAGATTTTGAGTATCTATAAATACTCCTACTCTTTGCTCTTTGTGTTTTATTACTGTCATATTATTTATTATAGCACTAATTTATTTTAAATTTTCTTTAAATTTTAATAATAACGCTTTTTCTTCTGGATTAATCATATCTTCAAATTTATTTGCTTCATTACTTATATTATTAAAGTAATCGAAATCATATTCAAATTCATTATCCTCATTTTTATTATTAGCATTTTCTCCTATTAACAATTTATTATTTTCTATATTACGAGATGCGATTTTTTTCCATTTATTTAATGGATATTGCATCAACAAAGCAACAATAGATTGAAATTCATAACCCTTGGACTTTAATAAATCAAAAACAAGAATTCCTTCTTCTATTAAATCTTTGTATTTATAAATAACAATATTTTTTGCTATATCTAAAAGAGCTTGAGAATCATCAAAACTTTTAATATTATTCCTTATGTTTTCTAAGGTATCGTCAACGTCAAAATAATCATATAAACCCCTATCTTCTTTACTTCTTGTTAAGATATCTAAAATATAAGAATTATCTGAATTTGTTCTTTTATAAGCAATAATTTCGTCTTTCGCTCTTTCAGATGCTTGTCCAATTATTCCATTGCAGTAAGCTTTAATTATTTTTTTTGCGTCTTCGGTGGTTGAAGCTGAATATAAATTTAAATAAAAATATTTTCTTTCTATGGTTTGAATTTTTGATTCATATATATTATTTAATGCGTGTTGCTCTTCATGTAAAATTGTATCTTGAGTATATTCACTATCTCCATTAACGCCAATAATAGTACCGCTCAAATATTCTAGGTCTAAGGGTGCTGTATATGTATATACACCTCCCGAATTATAAGCATTAGATAAATCTTCTCTAGAAATCTCTTCACTTAAGATACCTGAAAAATTTCCTGAATGAATACGAGTATAATCTATTAAATCTGAACAAATAAAAGCTAAAGATATTGGTCCTTTTTTAATTTGTATTTTCCCTGCGGGGTGAGTGTTAAAAATTTTATTAAAAATAATATAAGGATCACCTTTATATTTTTGATAAAAAGAATTTACATTTAAATGCTTTTCCTCAAATTCAAGAATCATGGATTTAATACAATCAATTTGATCGGGAGAAAATTTATATAAATTTT
>CAYNLU010000014.1:0-15229 GCA_964398205.1 uncultured Candidatus Saccharibacteria bacterium
ATACAGGTAATGAAAAATTAATGGATACTGCTGGACGTGTTGATAAATTCAACAAACGCCGTGCTGCTTCTGCTTTAAAGAAATAAGTAATTAAAAAACTCTTTAACTTTTATTATTTTGGACTTAACCTTCAAAATTTAGTAAAATTTAAAGAGTTTTTATATTTTATGGCTTACGATATAGAAGAATTAAAAAAGAATCACAATACTAGTTATCTCGCTAGCGTTTTAGAGCGTTTGAATCGTGAAGAAGCTGAGGTTCGTGAAATGCTTGCATCTGACGATACTTTGCACGAACTCGCAAAAGAAGAATTAGCTAGAATTCAAAACGAAAGAGAAATTACAGAAAAACAAATCGAAGATATTTTGAAAAAAGAAGAAGAAGCCGACGAATTTCCAAATGAAATAGTGCTCGAAGTTAGAGCTGGAGCAGGAGGAGACGAAGCTGCACTTTTTGCTTGGGAGCTCGCAAATGCTTATGAAAAATATGCCGAGATTAAAGGTTGGGATTGGAAAGTTAACTATGAATCTAAGAACGACGTTGGCGGATACAAAGAAGCAAGTTTTGAAATCAAAGGTGAAGGAGTTTATAAAGAACTTCGTTACGAAACCGGAGTGCATAGAGTGCAAAGAGTTCCAGCTACCGAGAAAAACGGACGAGTACATACCTCGACTTGTTCAGTAGCGATTTTGCCTATCCGTACTAAAGTTAAATTTGAAATCAATCCGGCTGATATCGAGATGGAATATTCTCGCGCTGGAGGTAAGGGGGGTCAAAATGTTAACAAAGTTGAAACTGCGGTGCGCCTAATCCACAAACCGACAGGTATCGACGTACGTTCTACGAATCAACGTTCTCAAGTAGCGAATCGCGAGAAGGCTATGCAAATTTTGCTTTCAAAATTGCAAGCTCTCAAAGAAGAAGAAGAAGCGAAAAAATACGCCGGAGAAAGAAAGAATCAAATCGGTACAGGAGACCGAAGTGAAAAAATCCGAACTTATAATTTCCCTCAAGATAGAATTACCGATCACCGAATCAAGAAATCTTGGCACAATTTACCGAAGATAATGCTAGGTGAGATTTCTCCTATTATTGAAGCTTTGCTTTCTGGAGAAACAGGGGACGAAGACGAAGAATAATTAATTTAGGTTTTAGTTTCTAGTTTTTAGAGATTAGGATTTTAATTTATGAATATAAAAAGAATTTTTAAATATTATTGGGAATCTGTTAAACAATATAAGATTGCTATTTTTTCGATTTTACTTTTAGGCTCTACTCGTATTCTGTTTTCTATGATTGCAGCAGGTTATATATATAAAAATATTATAGACACTTTAAGTAATAATACACTTTCTGTAATACAACGTTCCAATATATCTATTTGGTTTTTAGCTGCTATGGGAATATCTTTTATTATTTCTCTGACTTCAGCTAGACTGATAGATTATATATTTTATCGGTTTTTAACTCGCTCAATAAAAAATATTTATCAAATAAGCTTTAAAAAAGTTTTAGAACATTCTTATAATTTCTTTACAAATAATTTTGCAGGAAGTTTAGTGACAAAAATTAAAAGATTCACCCAATCATTTGAAAATATAGCTGAAGCTATCATAAAAAGTTCTTGGGAATTATTATTAGCAATCTCTTTTGCTTTTATTGCTCTTTATTTACAATCAAAAGCGTTAGCTTTCTATCTTTTAATATGGTGCGCTTTATATATATTTATGGTTTTATTTTTTATTAAAAGTAAAGTTGATATAGATTTAAAATGGGCTGCTTCAGATTCTAAGGTTACTGGATTTTTATCTGATTCTGTTTCTAATATTATGAATGTAAAAACTTTTTCAGCTTTTAAAAAAGAAAATAAAACTTTTAACTTTTTTGTAGATGATTATATATTTAACTATGTTAAATCTTATAAATATTTTGTAATTAGAGCTTCTTTACAAGCTGGATTTATGGTTATTTTTCATATATTTATTTTATATACAATGATAAATCTTTGGAATCAAGGGTTAATTACTATAGGAACTTTTGTTATGACTTATGTTTATATTTTAGGTTTATTTGATAAAATGTGGGAATTATCATCTGTATTAATTAGATTTATGAAATCTATGACTGATGCTAAAGAGATGGTAGATATTTTAGATAAAGAGCCGGATATTTTAGACCCTGTCAGTCCTGAGAAATTAGTAGATGGCAAAGGGGAGATAGAATTTAAAAATGTGAACTTTGAATACGTAGAAGATAATCAAGTTTTTACTAATTTTAATTTGAAAATCAAAGCGGGTGAAAAGATAGGTTTAGTGGGTCATTCAGGAAGTGGAAAATCCACTATTACTAAAATGCTACTTAGATTCGTCGACGTTAAAGATGGAGAAATTTTAATTGATAATCAAAATATTAAAAACGTAACTCAAGATGATTTGCGTAGTAAGATTTCCTACGTACCTCAAGAATCTATTTTATTTCACCGTAGTATAGGAGAGAATATCGGTTATTCGAAAGAAAATGCGAGCGTAAAAGAAATAATAGAAGCTTCGAAAAAAGCTCATGCTCACGAATTTATTTCTAGTCTGCAAAATGGTTATGAGACTTTAGTAGGAGAGCGTGGAATAAAGCTCTCTGGCGGGGAACGTCAAAGAGTTGCTATTGCGAGAGCTATGCTTAAAGATGCTCCTATTTTGGTGCTAGATGAAGCAACGAGTTCGCTCGATAGTATTTCGGAGCGTTATATTCAAGAATCTTTAGATATTTTGATGCGCAATAAAACTACTCTTGTGATTGCGCATAGATTATCTACTATTCAAAAAATGGATAGAATCATCGTTTTAGATAAAGGTAAAATAATAGAAGAGGGAAATCATCAAGAATTGATAGCTAAAAACGGCGCTTATGCGAAGCTTTGGAATTATCAAACCGGTTTTTTAAACGAAGAATAAACTAGACTTTTCCTTTCTAATATGGTTAAATAATCTTGAATTACGAGCTATTTGAAAAAAAATTTTTAACCTTAAAAATCTGTTATCATGAATAAAATTTTATTTATTTGCGGTATTCTTACTTTTGGTGTTTTCTTTTTTGGAAGTAGTTTACTACCAACAACAGAAAAAAAATTAAGTAATAAAGATGCTGAAAAAGCGATTTATTACAGCATTCTTGAACATGAATATAAAAATATTGTTCAAGAAAATCGAGAACTTAAAGAAATTGTAAATGATTATAAAGCAAGAGAGCTCCTCGATACTGTAATCATTGATGAAGGAGGTTCACTTTGGGGAACTCTAGGAATTAAGTCAGACGAAGAATCTATCGCTTTTGCGAAAGAATTTGGTTTTAAATATTTTTACGATGATTGGAATAGATTAATCGTTTATATACCAATAGGTATGAAGTTTGTGTATGGTTGGCGACCTTTGGTTGTACAACCAAAAAAAGATTTAATTTTAGCTGATGTTGTAAATCAGCAAAAAATATAATTTTCTTATTTTAAGACCCCAAAGGCTTGTGTGCAAAAAGTTGCATACAAGTCTTTTTATTTATATATAAGGTTTGCTATTTATTTAAGTATGTGGCATACTTTGAGAGTAGTAGTTTATTCATAGGATTTGTTTTCGTGAGTGAGTTTCTACGCCGAGAGGTCTCGGCATTATAATTTAGTTTTTTGTCCTTTTTTCTGATAAAAAGGAAGAAGTTTAATTATGGCTACAAAGCTATATGTAGGGGGTTTACCTTACTCAACAAAAGAAGATGCGCTACAAGCACACTTCGCTCAAGCAGGTAATGTTACATCTGCTGTTATTATAATGGACAAGATGTCTGGTCGTTCTAAAGGTTTCGGTTTCGTTGAAATGTCAACTGACGAAGAAGCACAAAATGCTGTTTCTATGTTCAACGATAAGGAATTCGAAGGACGCAGATTGACTGTTAATGAAGCTCGTCCTATGGAAGCTCGTCCTCCAAGAACTGGCGGTTTTAACCGCTCTGGTGGAAGAAGAGAATATTAATCTCTAAATAAAAACCCTCTTAAATATAAGAGGGTTTTTATTTGCCTAAAAGTATTATTTTTGATATATTGTAGATAAGGACTTTGTCCTAGTAGTTTTTGTTAGCTTATTTATGAGCGTGTAGTTCAGTGGTAGAACGCTGTCCTGATAAGACAGAGGTCGATGGTCCGATTCCATCCACGCTCACCACTTAATTTTTTAAGTGAATTAATTATGAAAGAAAATTGGTGGGAACCAGCTTTATTTTTTTATTTAAAGGTAACTTCCTGGATAATTTTTCCAGTTTTATTAGCTTGGTTATTATCAAAATTTTTAATTAAAAATAATCATGAAACAATTTTTTTATTTTTAATTTTATTAAGTTTCTGTCTCACTTGTTACGGTATTTATAGAGAAATAAAAATTTATAAGAATGAAGTAGATAATCAAAAATAATTATGGCGATAGAAAATAATACAAACGAAAAGGTAACGCACGAAATAACCATATTTGCAGAACCAGTTTTTCAAATTAAAAATTTTACTATTACAAATTCTCTGATTAACTCTTGGATGACTGTAATTTTAGTTTTCTTTCTTGCTTTAATCATTCGCTTAAATCTTAAAAAAGTTCCTGGTAAATTGCAACATTTTTTTGAAATTTTTATTGGAGGTTGTATGTCTTTGTTGGATCAAGTTACTCACGATAGAAAAATTTCCAATAAGATATTTCCTATAGTTATGTCTGTGTTCGTTTTTATTTTGTTTAATAACTGGCTCGGTATTATGCCTTTTATTGGTTCAGTCGGTTTTACTGCTATGCATGATGGGCATTTGACTTTCATACCTTTGTTTAGAGGTGGAACTGCTGATTTAAATACAACGCTAGCACTCTCTATTATGTCTATTGTGGGTGCAAATATCTTCGGTATTATATCTTTGGGCGCCTGGAAAACTTTAAATAAATATGTTAGAATAGAGTCGCTCGGTTCGATTTTTAAGAAAATTAAAAAAGATCCTAGCATTATAGTAGTAGCCCCGATTTCATTCTTCGTAGGAATTATTGAATTTATTGGAGAATTAGCAAAAATTGCTTCTTTGTCTTTCCGTTTATTCGGTAATGTTTTTGCGGGGGAGGTTTTGTTGTCATCTATGGCTGCTATATTCGCTTTTATTTTGCCTACACCATTTCTTTTCTTAGAAGTTTTTGTAGGACTGATACAAGCTTTGATCTTCTCTTTGCTTTCTGCAGTTTACTTTACAATCGCAGCTCATGATCATGATAGTCATGATGAAGATCATCATGAAAACAATCATGAAAAACGCAAAGAAGAGGTTTTGGCAACAAGTTAGTTTATAAGTTTTCTGTCCGAGCTAGTCATTTGGATAGATTTAAAAAATTATTAATAATAAGTTCTAGTTTAACTAGATAAAAATAAAATTATGGAAGAAGTAGTAAATCAAGTTATCAATTTAGCACCACTTGCAAAAGCATTAGCAATTGCATTACCAGCTATCGGCGCAGCTTTCGGTATCGGTATGATCGGTAGTAAAGCTATGGAATCAATCGGTAGAAATCCAGAAGCAGCAGGAAAAATCTTAGTTCCTATGCTTTTAGCATCAGCATTCGTTGAAGCTTTGGCTATTTACGGTTTGGTTATCGCGTTTTCAATTAAATAAATTAAATATTAAACAATAAAAATAATGGAAGCTCTTATTTCAACATTTCACATAGATTGGAAGTTAATGGTTGCACAAATCATTAATTTTATATTGGTATTTTTGGCTGTTTATTTATTGGCTGCTAAACCAGCTCGTAAATTAATAGATGAAAGAACTAAAGAAATCGAAGAAGGTTTACTTAACAGTAAAAAAAATCGTGAAATTTTAGAAAATACTCAAAAAGAATATCAAGAAATTATTCTGAAAGCTCGTAATGAAGCGGTAGAAATTTTGAAAATTGCTAGAGAAGATTCTGAAAATAGAAAAAAAGAAATCATTGAAAATGCTTCTAAAGAAGTTGCATTAATGATTGAGAATGGGAAAAAGGCTTTAGAAAAAGAAAAGGAAATCATGATCCATGAGACTAAAAAAGAAATCATCGACTTGATTATATTGACCAACGAAAAAATACTATCTAAAAAGATTGATAAAGATTACCTAGAAAGTATAAATAAAGAATTAAAAAATTTATAATATGGTGAATGTAAATTACAAAGAAATAGCAGAAATAATTTATAAATCCTCTTTGGAAGCAAGATCTGAAAAGGATAGTTTAAGTTTTTCTAAAAATATTGCTAGTTTTTTGAACAAAAAAGGTTTAATTTCAAAATCTAAAATTATCTTTCAAAAAATTGAAGAGATAATGAACAAAGAACGAGGTATTTTAAAAGTTCTTTTAATAAGTCCTTATAAGCTCGAAGAATCTTACAAAGAAAAAATTGCTAAGGAGTTGAAAAGAATATACGAAGCTAATACGATTGTTTTTAATGAAAAGTTAGACCCTTCTTTGTTAGATGGTTTTGTGTTAAAAATGAATAATCAAATTATTGATTTTTCTTTATCAAGTAAATTAAAAAGTTTAAAAAACTATTTGTATAAATAATTATGAATGATAATATAATTATAAAAAATTTAAAAAAAGAAATAGAAAGTTTCTCTTTTGAAAATCAAATTGAAAACGTAGGTACAGTTATCGAAGTTTTTGATGGGATTGCAAAAGTTAGTGGTTTGGTTGATGTAAAATCTTCTGAGATGGTTGTTTTTTCTGGTGGAGAAAAAGGAGTTGTTCTTAACTTAGAAGAAGATAGTGTTGGAGTTATTATCTTAGGTGATTTCTCTAAAATTAAAGAAGGTGATGAAGTAAAAAGTACTTCTCGTATTTTAGAAATAGAAGTTTCTAAAGAGCAAGTAGGTAGAGTATTAAATGCCCTTGGTAAACCTATCGATGGTAAAGGAGAAATTAAAGGTGAGAAAACTTATCCTATTGAGCGTGTTGCTCCTGGAGTAGTTACTCGACAAGGTGTAGATCAACCTCTTCAAACAGGTATTAAAGCTATCGATGCGCTTATCCCAATCGGACGTGGTCAAAGAGAGCTTATCATTGGTGATCGTCAAACAGGTAAAACTGCTATCGCTATTGATACTATATTAAACCAAAAAGGAGAGGATGTAATTTGTGTTTATGTATCTATTGGTCAAAAAGATTCTAAACTTCGCAAGATAGAAACTCGTCTTCGTGAAGGTGGAGCTATGGATTATACTATCATAGTATCTGCGGGTTCATCTGAGCCAGCAGCTTTGTCATATATTGCTCCTTATGCTGGAGTTGCAATCGCTGAATATTTTATGGATATGGGCAAAGACGTTTTGATAGTTTATGACGATTTATCTAAGCACGCAGTAGCATATCGTGAAATTTCATTACTTCTTCGTCGTCCACCAGGTCGTGAAGCTTACCCTGGAGACGTTTTCTATTTGCACTCACGTTTACTCGAGAGAGCTTGTAGAAGAAATCAAAATTACGGAGGAGGTAGTATAACTGCTTTACCTATTATTGAAACTCAAGCAGGTGACTTATCAGCTTATATTCCTACTAACGTGATTTCTATTACAGACGGACAAATTTTCTTAGAAACAGATCTTTTCTATAAAGGTGTACGTCCTGCTGTTAACGTAGGTTTCTCTGTATCTCGTGTGGGAGGTAGTGCTCAGATTAAAGCTATGAAAAAAGTAGCTGGAACTTTGAAACTCGATCTTGCTCAATACCGTGAACTTGAAGCTTTTGCTCAATTCGGTTCTGATCTTGATGATGCTACAAAGCGTCAACTTGAACGTGGTAAAAGAGCTGTGGAATTATTAAAACAAGCTCAATATTCTCCAGTCTCTACAGTTAATCAAATTATATCTTTGTATGCTTTAGTTAAAGGTTATATGGATGATATAGAAGTAAAAGATATAAAAGATTTTGAAAAAGGTTTAGTTGATTATGTTGATCATAATGCTAAGACTTTTATAAAACAAATTCTTGAAAAGAAGATGTGGGAAGATGATGGCGAAGCAGAATTAAAACAAGCTATTATGGATTTTAAATCTGGATTTATTAAATAATATGGCAGGTACAAAAGAAATTAAAAGAAGAATAAAGTCAGTGAAGAATACTAAAAAAATCACTAAAGCTATGGAGCTAGTTGCTGCAAGTAAAATGAAGCGTGCTGTTTCTAATACCTTAGCGTCTCGTTTATATGCGAATTATTCTCATGAACTTCTAACTTCTTTTGCAGTCTCTTTAGAAAATAACAAACATCCATTTTTAAACAAAAGGGAAGAATTAAAAAATAAAGTTTTGTATATTTTAATAACTTCAAATCGTGGACTTTGTGGTGGTTATAATGCTCAAGCAATTAAAAGATTAATAAATAATATCAAAAATAGTAATAATCAAATGGATTTTATTACTATCGGTAAAAAGGGAGACAGTGCTCTTCGTAGATTAGGGCTTAATATTACGATGACATTTACAGAATTACCAGATCAATTAATTTTAAGAGATATTGACCCTTTGTCAGTGTTCATTAAAGAAAAATTTAAAGATACTACTTATGATGAAGTTTACGTAGTTTATACAAATTATATTTCTGCTTTAACTCAAAGACCTGAAATGCATAAATTACTTCCGATTTCAAAAGAAGAATTAAAAGAATCTATTGAAAATATCGGAGATGAAAAAACTAAAGAAACTTTAAATTCTAATAATAAAAATGAATATTTATTAGAAGGAAATATCGAAGAGCTTACAGAAGAATTAGCAGAAAAAATAGTTAAAATGCAAATCTATCAAATGTTACTTGAATCAAATGCATCAGAACAATCGGCTAGAATGATGTCTATGAAAAATGCTGGTGATGCTGCAGGAGAAATGATAGATGATCTGACTTTAGTTTTTAACAAAGCGCGTCAAGCAAATATTACCAGAGAAATTAGTGAGATTAGTGCCGGTATGGCAAGTTTAATATAAATTATTAGCATTATTATTAAAATATTATGAATAAAATAGGAAAAATAAAAAGAATTATCGGACCAGTTGTAGACGTAGAATTTGATGGCTATATGCCTGCGGTTTATAACGCTCTCTTAGTGAAAAGAGAAGGAGAACAAGATTTAGTGCTTGAAGTTGAACAACACGTAGGAGGTAGTGTGGTGCGTGCTATTGCGATGGATAGTACTGACGGACTTGCACGTAATATGGAAGTTGTAGATACTGAAAATCCTATCTCTGTACCAGTGGGTAAAGGTACCTTAGGTAGAATTTTCAATGTTTTAGGTAAACCTATTGATGATGCTGGAAATGTTAATTCTCAAAAATTTTCTCCTATTCACCGTAAAGCTCCAGACTATACTTCTCAATCAACTAAAGTTGAAATTCTAGAAACAGGTATTAAAGTTATTGATCTTATTTGTCCTATTGTTAAAGGAGGTAAAGTAGGTCTTTTCGGAGGAGCTGGAGTTGGTAAGACTGTGGTGATCCAAGAGCTTATTCACAACATTGCTTCTAATCACGGAGGATATTCTGTTTTTGCAGGAGTAGGTGAACGTACTCGTGAAGGTAATGACTTGTATCACGAAATGAAAGATTCTAAAGTGCTAGATAAAGTTGCGATGGTCTTCGGTCAAATGAATGAACCACCAGGTGCACGTCTACGTGTGGCTCTTTCAGGGCTTACTATGGCTGAACACTTCCGGGACGCTGAAGGTAAAGACGTTTTGCTTTTCATAGATAATATTTTCCGTTTCACTCAAGCTGGTTCTGAGGTTTCTGCTTTGTTAGGACGTATTCCTTCTGCTGTAGGATATCAACCAACTCTCGCAACAGAAATGGGAAATTTACAAGAACGTATTACTTCAACTGAAAAAGGTTCTGTGACTTCTGTGCAAGCTGTTTACGTACCAGCCGACGACCTTACTGATCCGGCACCAGCTACAACTTTCTCTCACCTCGACTCTACTGTGGTGCTTAATCGTTCTTTAACAGAGCTTGGTATTTATCCTGCAGTTGATCCTCTAGATTCTTCTTCTACTATCTTAGATCCAAATATCGTAGGTAAAGATCATTATGAAGTTGCTCGTGAAGTGCAAAGAATTTTACAACGTTACAAAGATTTGCAAGATATTATTGCGATTTTGGGTATGGAAGAATTATCTGAAGCTGATAAAGAACTCGTAGCTCGTGCTCGTAAGATTCAAAAATTCCTCTCTCAACCTTTCTTCGTAGCAGAACAATTCACCGGTGCTAGTGGAGTATACGTATCACTCGAAGACACAATCAGATCTTTCAAAGAAATCTTAGAAGGTAAACATGACGATAAACCAGAAGGAGCTTTCTATATGAAAGGTTCTATTGAGCAAGTAGTAGCTTAATTTATTTTAGATGTCAAAACAATTTAAATTTAAAATCATAACACCTGAACGTTTAGTTTTAGAAGATATGGTAGACCAAGTTAGTATTCCTACTAAAGAAGGAGAGATTACCGTTCTTTATGGCCACCTACCTATCATAGCTTCTTTGACTAAAGGAGAAATTTTGGCGAAATCTTTTGGAGAAGATGTACCTTTTTTAGTTGTTGGAGGATTTGTTGAAGTGAAGAATAACGAAAAGGGAGAAACCGAAGTTGCAGTTTTAGCTGACTTTGCCGAACATGTTAGTGAAATTAGTGAAGAAGTTATTAAAGATGCTCGTGCTAAATCTGAAAATATAAGAAAGCAAATGGAAAATAAATCTAGTGTTGATTTTGAGCACTTTGAAGTTGAACTTGAAAAATCTCTTTCTCGTATCAAGATAGCTGATAAATGGCGAAATAAAAAGTATCGTAAATAATATATTCGATAATTTAATATAAAAATGTCAAAGTTTTACGTAGTAGCTACACCGATAGGAAATCTAGAAGATATAACTTTTAGGGCTATTTCTGTTTTAAAATCTGTAGATTTTATTTTGTGCGAAGATACTCGAATGACTAAAAAGCTACTCGATAAATACGAAATAAATACTAAAACTATCAGTTATCACGCTCAAAGTAAATTATCTAAAGTAGATAAGATTTTTGAGTTTTTAGAAGAGGGGAAAAATTTAGCTTTAGTCTCAGATGCGGGAACCCCAACTATTTCGGATCCTGGTAGTTTACTCATATCTCAAATTAAAGAAAAATTTAAAGACAAAGTAGAGATAGTTCCTATTCCAGGCGCGAGTGCTCTTATTACTGCTTTATCGGCGTCCGGAGTAATTTCTCACGAGTTTACATTTTTAGGTTTTTTACCTCATAAAAAGGGGAGAGAAACTTTATTTAAAGAAATTTCTAATTCTTCTCGTGCTTGCGTATTCTATGAAAGTCCTCATCGTATAATTAAAACTTTAGAATCTTTAGTAAAATTTGCTCCTGAAAAAACTATAATTATAGCTCGAGAATTAACTAAAATTTATGAGCAGTTTGTTTCAGGAAAAGCTGAAGAACTATTATCTTATTTTGAAAATCATAAAGATAAAGTTAGGGGAGAATTTGTGGTGATTGTGGAATAAAATAAAAAATCCCTAGAAATTAATTTCCAGGGATTTTAAAGTTTTTAAATAATTTTTCTCCATTTAATATTAAAAAAGGTTCCAGTGCTTTGTTGCCGTAATCAACTATTTGTAATTGATTATTTTCGTTGATACAAAAATTAGCAATTTCTGATAAGGTGTGGTGATCGCACCATGGCTGATGTTCATTTTGGCTATTTAAATTAATATAATCCCATACATCTTTACTATCCCAAAAATTTATCTCTTGGCCTCTTTTTTGTATGTTTATTAAACCAAATAGTGAAAAATAAGTTGGTATAGCAAAAATATTTTTTGTTTTTTTATAAAACTTATATTCTTGTATATTTGGTTTAATTCCAAATGTTAAAAAATCAAAAATTCTAAATTTAGGTTCTCCTAAATACATCATTTGCATTTCTTCACTTTTCTGCATAAGAATTTTCTCAATCTTTGCTTTTTTGATTTCATTTTCTTTTTCTAATTTCCTTAAATGATTTAAGTAATTTTTAAATCCAATTTTCTTTAAAAGAAAGAATTGTTTTTTAAAAAAATTAAATAAATGTCTAACAAAATTATAAAAATCAATTTTTGCCACCTTAATTACTAGTTTTTTATATAAAAAAACGCGCCTTGTTTTTCCGTCTATGATTTCCATTGGTTTAGTTTTTAATTTGCAAATTTTTTATATCATACTATATTAATTTTAATTTGTCTAGTATAAAATAAAAAAGGTTATTTATACTAAATCGCTTGGGTCTATTGAAATACTAAAATCTTTAGGTAGCGTAGTGAGCTTGTGATTTAAATCTTTATTTCTAATTATATTTTTCTCTAAATACGGTTCGAGCCAATCATTTTTATTTAATTTAATTAAAATATTCAAGATATATTTATTGCTTTTGTCTTTAATATAACCGTTAAAGATTATAGGATTATAATTTTGAAAATAATCACCTAGTGCGTTTTTCATTTTCAGAATCTCTTCTTTAGCATCTATTTTTGATATTTTTATAAATTTTTTATAAGGAGGGTAATCAAAATCTTTTCTTAATTTTAATTCTTTTCTCACGAATTCTAATAAGTTTCGATTTTTTATATCTTCTAGAATTTCACTATTTTTATTTTTAGTTTCAATTATTAAATTTTGTTTAGTTTTACTAGTAGTATTCAAAATAATATTTAAGATTTTCTCATTAATCTTATAATTCGGTATTGTAAAAAGAGTATCAAAAGAAGCGATAATACTAAGGTCAACTTTTTCGAAATCATAATTAAAAACCATCTCAGTACCTATCAAGATATTGCGATTAGGCTTTTTGAATTCAGAGATAATATTTAAAGCTTCCTTGTTATTTTTTACGTGTTCTTTATCAAGAATCAAAATCTGATTTTTATCTATGTGCTCCTTTAATTCTTCGTATATAGTCGAACTACCGATACCGAGCGGTACGAGATCCCAGCTCCCGCAATTGTTGCATTTGATGAGCGGATCTTTCTCGGTTTTACATTTATTACAAGCAAAGATTCTTTTATCAGTTTTATGAGATTTATATAAAACGAGAGGCATAGCGCAATTGTCACAAACTATTTCTTCGTAGCAATTCCGGCAAACTGTATAAGTAGCGAGTCCTTTACGCAAAGAAAAAATAAAAACCTTTTTGTTTTTAGAGATTTGATCTTTTATTTTTTCGATAGTTTCATCGTTAAAAATCTTAAAAGTACCATCTTCTTTTTTATTTCTTTCTAAGATTTCTATATTAAAATTATCAAACATCCGATAAGACAGATTAGAAACCTCACTAATATGCTCAAATTCTTTTTTAGCTAAAGTTTCAAAACGCAAGAGATCGCTCGCCAAAATAAGTTTAGTATTATTTAAAAAGGCATAAGTTTCTACAAAAACTCTCAAATCAATATAAGGATTCGAAACCGTATTATAGGCATTTGAATTTTCTTTTTCTAATATAATAGTATCTATATCATTTCTCGCTAGGGCTAAATACGGAGGAGTAGCTATTATGACTATAGGGTGATTCTCGTTAATGGTCTTTTTGATTTTTTCTAAAAGCTTTTTATTTGAGATAGAGCTATATAAAGCAAACACAAAATCTTCAATACCTTTCTTAAGGTTTTCTTCAAAGTATAAAACGTCATTTTCAGTAGGTAAAACTATAAAGATAGATTTTTTGTTTGCAAAATTCGAACGAATTAAAGTTTTATAATAATCAATTCTATTTTCTATATTTGTTTGGAAAAGTAATTTTTCAGCTTTGATGTTTTTTTCTTCTTTGGTTTCTGTATCTTTATAAACTTTAGATACCTCATCGTAATTTTCTTTGATTATGCTAGGTATTAAATATGAAGCTACGAAACTTTTATTTGAAACAAAATATTCACTTACCCTAAGTATAGATTCAATATAAGTATTTTGAAAGATAGAAATTTCTTTTATACTTTCAATTTTTTTTATTTTAAAATCTAAATTTTTAACTTCACTTTTTACCTGACTAGCATTTTTTACATCTATAACTAAAGCTAAAATATTTTGATTACGGAGTTTAACTTTAACTATACTCCCAACAGAAACTTTTGACATCGAAAAATAAGAAAGCTCTTCACTAAAATGGGTTTTTTTAAGGGGTATGACGGTCAAAATATTCATGTTTTTATTCTAGCATAATTATGCTATATTAGGGTTATGAGTATTTTTTCAAAGAAATTAGGTATAGATTTAGGAACTGCAAATACTTTAGTTTATGTACCTGGGCGTGGTATCGTTTTAAACGAACCTACAGTAGTCTCGGTTTCTTTGGAAGATAACAAAATCCTAGCTATAGGTAAAGAAGCAAAAGATATGATAGGGAAAACCCCTGATGAGATTCGGACTTATTGCCCTATGAAAGACGGAGTTATAGCGGATTATAAAGTTACCGAAGCAATGCTCCGGTATTTTATCGGTAAATCTTTAGGTAAATGGAATCTTGTAAAGCCAGACGTTATGGTGTCTGTACCCGCGGGAGTGACTTCGACTGAACGTAGAGCTGTAGTTGAAGCTGCGCTTAAAGCTGGTGCTAAGAATGCTTACGTTGTGAAAGAGCCTATACTTGCTGCTATTGGAGCTGGAATTCCGATTCATGAATCTCAAGGTCATATGATAGTTGATATTGGTGGAGGAACTACTGACGTTGCGGTGATTTCGCTCGGGGGTATAGTTTCTTGTACTTCGGTAAAATGCGCGGGGAATAAAATCGATGCTGCGATTGCGGACTATATTAAAAAAACCTTCAACCTCGCTATCGGAGATAAAACTGCCGAAGAAGTTAAAATCAAAATCGGTGCCGCTATACCTCTCGAAGAAGAATTAAAAGTTACTATTAAAGGTAGAGATTATATTCAAGGTTTACCTAAAACTGCTCAAATTGGTAGTAATGAAATCGTACGAGCTATAGATAGCGAACTTAAGCAAATAGTAAAAGCTATCAAAGACGTTTTGCAAGAAATCCCTCCAGAACTAGCTTCCGATATTATTGATAACGGTATTATTATGACTGGAGGGTCTTCGCTCTTGCGGAATTTAGCTGATCTCGTATATCGTAAAACTGGAGTAAAGGCAACTGTAGCTGAGGATGCCTTATACTGCGTAGCTAAAGGTACAGGTATAG
>CAYNLU010000015.1:0-14977 GCA_964398205.1 uncultured Candidatus Saccharibacteria bacterium
GATTCAAGTTGAGTATTTTTATAAATATAGTTTAAAACTTTTTCAGGATAAGCTCCTGCTTTTAAATCTATAACTACTCTTATATCTTTTGTAGATTCATCGCGAAGGCCTTTAATTCCTTCTAATTTTTTTTCTTGCACAAGTTCAGCAATACTCATTATCAAATTCGCTTTATTAACACGATAAGGTATAGAAGTAATTATAATTTGATACATACCCCCTTTTTGCTCTACTATTTCAGCTTCTCCTCTACAAACCACACCTCCACGGCCAGAAGAATAAGCATGCAACATATCTTTATATCCATAAGCGATACCACCAGTTGGAAAATCTGGGCCTTTTATAAATTGCATCAAGTCTTCAGTTGTAGAGTCTGGATTTTCTATTAAATGATTAGTGGCATCTAGGACTTCCCCTAAGTTGTGAGGTGGTATATTAGTAGCCATACCAACAGCAATACCTAAAGTTCCATTTAAAAGAAGTGAAGGTATAGCGGAAGGAAACACAGTTGGTTCTTTACGAGTTTGATCATAGTTAGGACGAAAATCTACAGTTTCTTTCTCAATATCACGAAGTATTTCTGCGGACACTTTAGCCATCTTTGCTTCTGTATAACGCATAGCTGCAGCATTATCTCCATCTATAGAACCGAAGTTACCTTGACCTAAAATAAATGGATAACGACAAGAAAAATCTTGAGCAAGTCCAACCATAGAATCATAAACCGCCACGTCTCCATGAGGGTGATATTTACCGAGCACATCTCCAACTACAGTTGCGGATTTACGAAAACGAGCTTGATAAGTAAGTCCCATCTCATGCATAGCGAAAAGTATTCTACGGTGAACTGGTTTTAAACCATCACGAACATCAGGTAACGCACGAGAAGTAATAACAGACATCGCATAAGCCAAATACGAATCTTGCATTTCTTTGATAATATCTACCGGCAGAATCTTATCAACTTCATTATTGTTTTCTATATTATTTTCTTTTTTTTCTTTTGCCATAATTAATTATTGGTAAACTCGTTATAATCTTGACTTAAATTTTCTTTCAATTGACCAAAATCGTTAAAATCATTACTGATAGCTTCACTATTTTTTCTAAAATTTGCCCTCAAACTAAAACTAAAAAGTAAACCTAATACAACAACACAAACTACAAGATATACATGCAATATATGTCTCCTATCCTCGTGCTTTTTTTGTCTTAATTTATGAATAATTTTTTTCATTTTATTATTATGAAACTTTTAATACTACAACTTCCCCTTCTTTACCCTCTAAATCTTTTCTCTTTAGAGTTAATTTATCGACTTGTTCGGTATTTTCATTACCCATTTCTTTCAAAAAGGCTTTCAAAGAATCTTTATCATACTCCATAGGAATAACGATTTTAGGTTCAAGCATGGAAGCAATTTTAGCGGCATCCTTCGTATCAACCATACCTAAATCTTTCCCACCTACGGGTATAAATAAAATATCGGGTTCATTAATACTTTCTAAAACTTCTTTAGTTAGGTTATCAGTACAAATTGCACCTAAAAATGCAATATTGATATTATCTATAGATAAAGAGTATATAGTATTAATATATTTTTTGTTAGAAATATTACTTTCTACCATAGCCCCTTTAATAAAAATTTCTTTAACTTCATAATCTCCAGGTGAAGAAATCACAAAAGGAACTCTGTCTCCGTACTCTAATTGCTCTTTACCATTATAGTCTGGATGATTAACAGATATTAAAGCCAAGTCCGCACCAAAGTGAGCGTTAATACCACTTTTAGAACTCTTAGAAACAGGGTTAAAAGCAACAGTCAAATCGCCTTGAGTAATCTTAAAAAATTGTTTACCGTAATATGTAATTATCATCTTTGATATTATAACAAATAATTAAAAATAAATAAAATAAATCAAATCTATAGAGTCTTGCTTTTTTATAAAAAATATAGTACTATTTCTATACAACTTAATTATTTATTATAAGTCTGGATTTAGGCTAACCTCCTTATATAAGGAAACCTAAAATCTTAAATCCGCTTATTTGGCGGACTTTTTATTTTAAGTTGAATTTTTATGAAAAAACATATAGAAGAAACAAATGAAGAAAATTTAGTTCTAAAATCTATTTTAGAACAAAGTGTAAATAAGCCAGAACTAGAATCTATAGTTGAAGGCCCTGTAATAGCTATCGAAAAATCTCGCGTATTCGTGGATTTAGCACCATACGGAACAGGAGTTATTTACGGTAAAGAATTTATTAATGCTAAAGATATAATCAAGAAAATAAATCTTGGGGACAATATTAAGGCGAAAGTAGTAGAAGTTGAAAACGAAGACGGTTATACAGAACTTTCTTTGAAAGAAGCAAAACAAGCTCTAATTTGGAGTGAAGCTGAAAAAGCTATCAAGTCTAAAACAGTTATGGAACTTGAAATCAAAGACGCTAACAAAGGAGGTCTAATATTAGAATGGCAAGGAATTTCAGGATTCTTACCAGCTTCTCAATTAAAGACTGATCACTACCCTCGCGTACTTGATTCAGATAAAGATAAAATCTTGAAAGAATTAAAGAAATTAATCGGTAAGAAAATATCAGTCATGATTATTTCTACATTACCAAAAGAAGGTAAATTAATCTTCTCAGAAAAAGATAATAATCCTGATGAAAAGAAAGAAATTTTAAGTAAATACACTGTGGGAGATGATATAGAATGCACTATTGCAGGTATCGTAGACTTCGGAGTATTTCTAAAATTAGAAGATGGACTTGAAGGTTTAGTACACATCTCAGAACTTGATTGGGGTCTAGTTGAAGATCCTCGCTCTATGTTTAAAGTTGGTGATAAAATCCGTGCTCGTGTTATAGAAATCAAAGACGGTAAAGTATCACTATCTATCAAAGCTTTGAAAGAAAATCCTTGGAAAGAATACGAAGGTAAACTTAAAAAAGGAGACATTATCAAAGGAGTAGTAATCAAATACAACAAACACGGTGCTTTGATCTCTATCAAAGAAGGAGTAGCAGGTTTAGTTCACAACTCTACATTAGGTGGTGAATCAAAACTAAGAGAGAAATTAGAATTAGGTAAAAACTATAATTTCCAAATAACTCTTTTTGAACCAAAGGAACAAAAAATGACTTTAATGTTCTTAGAATAATTAAAGCTAATCATAAAAAGTCCGATTGCTATAGCAATCGGACTTTTTATTTATCCACATATAGGTTTACGAGCTTATATATAAGATGATATAATATATAAGTCGGTTAGTTTAACAAAATTAATCTTTTAAAAACATATGATTAAAGGAGGACACTAAGACTTAGTCTTACACAAAAAGAATTTAAAGAGTTTTCTTTAAATTCTTTTTGTTTTTATTAATATGCAAAATCAAAAATCAAAAAAAGAATCTTGTAGTGCTTGCGGTACCAGTCCAGTAAATCACACTTTCCTATTTATCGACAATTTGCTTAATGAAACCTTGGGTAAAATAATGGCGACTTTATTTAATACTTATAACAATCGCCGTTTAACTAGATACGTTGAAATCGTAATGTTTTTATTTTTACGCATGATCGGTATGCTTCGTTTTAATACTGATATTTCTAAAGTAGCGAGCGGTCGTTCAGAACTAATTTGGATCGAAGCTAGGAAACGCGGGATTAAAATGGATCAAATAAAAATCTTCAATAAATATATTGATAATTATCGAGCTTTTATTAATGGTAAAGTTTACTATTTTGAAAGTATTCCTATACCTCCCTATCTTAATCAATACGGCTATACTTGGCTTGACGATAAATTTAAATTAGCTAAAAAATTGCAAAAGAATTCTATAAATTCACCAAAAAGTATTTATGTTTTAACGGAAAGTGGGGCTTTAAAAGCATTTGATAAATTAAATAAACCCTTAATAATCAAACCTAAAAATGGTTCTAGGGGGCGTCATACTACGACTAATATCAATACCAAAGAAGAATTAATTAAAGCTTTTAGATTAGCAAGAGAAATATCTTTAACTTTAGTTATTCAAGAACACTTATACGGAAGCGTATGTCGCGCTACTATAGTGGGGAACGAATTAGTAGGATTTTTCAAAGCCCTTCCTCCCCAAATCACAGGCGACGGTATTAATACCATACAAAAATTAATAGAAATTAAAAATCAAAATAAAGGTGAGAAGATGGGAGATATTTTAATTAATGAAGAATTAATAAATTTTATAGCTCGTCAAAATTACAAACTAGATAGTATTTTAGAAAAAGATAAAACGATAGATTTGATAGCTAAAACTGGTAGATTATATGGAGGTCATACTCGTGAAATGATAAACGAGATTCATCCTAAAATTCATGAAATATTTAAAAAAGCAGCTAAAGTAATAGAAGCTCCGGTAGCTGGTTTTGATATTATTATCGAAAACCCAGAAGCTGATCCAGATACCCAAAAATGGGGCATCATCGAATGCAATTCCCTGCCTTTTATAGATTTACATTATTATGCCGAAGTTGGTCCTAAAATAAATCCCGCAGAAAAAATCTGGGACTTGTGGAAGAAATAAAAAAATAAACTCATATTGCTATGAGTTTATTTTTTGTTCATTTTCAATTGTAACTATCTCATCTCCTAAAGTATTCATAACTTTAAAAATTTTCTTTGAATAATCAGGCACTATTGACGGTGGATTGTATTTATTAATAATTTCCAAAGTTGTTTTTCCGTCATAATGGTGAGCAGTTTTAGGATTATTTCCTCCTAAGTTTAGAGCTATTTTTTCGATAGCTTCATCAAAACTCTTAAATCCTATCTTACAAGATCCCCAACCGAAAGGATTGTTTCCCGCTTTTGGGTTCTTGCAAAGGTGTCTTCCTCCAGTAGTTTCTATCACCGAGATAGCTGGTATTAGACGCCAATCGAGATCATTTTTCTCGGCTTCTTCTACCATTTTACGACCGTAACCGTAAAGTGGCATATTGCGAGCTTTATAATAATTATCGATTATTTCAGCCTTTTTTGACAAGATGAGTTCTTTTTGTTGTTCTTCTTCGCCTTCTTGGTTTAAAGCAAACAAGGAAGAACCGCTAGTATTTAATTGTTGAATAGATAAAGTTAGGGGCGTATCCTTAATAATATTAGTATCTTTAACATTACCTAAAGGCATTGTTGTTAAAAACGGTAATAAAACTAATGAATGCACAAACCTTATCAAATTTTTATTTGTCATATTTTTGCAGTTACGCTCTGCAAACTTGTATCTGAAACTTCGCCTAAACGAAAATAACCTTAATTGATAAGCTTAATGCCTATAATTAGGTTATACATATATATTAGCATATTTTTAAACTAAAGTCAATAGTTATGCCATATTTTTTAGATGTGTCAAATCAAAAAAGCCTTATTTTATAAGGCTTTTTTGAGATATGTATATTGACAAATACTGATAAAAATATTCTAATATTGATGTGTGGAAATCCTTATTTGAAGTCGAAGCATTGGTCTGCAATCCGGTAAGCCTCCCCTGCTCCCATAGTTATAAATACTTCCTTTTTATCGAAAGGTAAAGCCTTAACTTCCCCTATTAAAGACTCAAAATCCTCATATCCGGAGACGTTTTGCTTATGTTTACTAATCTCACCCGCCAAAATCACGCTTGAAATACTTTCGTCTTTATCTTCACGCGCAAAATATATAGGCAAAAGCAAAACTCGATCAGCTTCGTCAAAAGCATTGATAAATTCATTGAATAAAGCTTTAGTTCGACTATATAAGTGAGGTTGGAAAACTACGGTCAGTCTATATTCGTCTTTTGGATAGATTTCTCGTAATGCGTTAAGACTAGCTTTAACTTCAGTAGGATGATGCGCATAATCGTCATAAATAATTACACCTTCACTCGTTACCCCTCTCTTCTCTAATCTTCTCCAAGTTCCAGAGAATTGAGCTAAAATTTCTTTTGCTTTTTGTATATCTAAAGATAAATAATCTACTAAAGCGAGAGCTGTGCTAGCATTCATACGGTTATGCTCGCCTGGAACTTTTAGATTTGGAAGCTCGTCTATATAATTTATATAATTAACTTTATCTAAAGATACATTTTCGCTAAGCATTTTAATATTTTGATTAGATAAATTTGCGATTAAAACTTTGCTTGTTTGCTTCATTAACTTTAAAAAAGTATCTTCTACGGCTTTCAAGTCTAAATAAGTATCTACGTGATCAAGCTCGATATTAGTGATAATAGTTGCGAAAGGATTAAAATTTAAAAAATGCTTATTGTATTCATCAGCTTCGACTACCAAAATATCACTTTTACCTTCTCTAAAATTACTACCGAAACTTTTTACAAAGGAACCTACTACAATAGTCGGGTCTAATCCTAAACCAATCAAAACTTCACCTATCATCGCAGTCGTAGTAGTTTTCCCGTGAGTTCCAGAGATAGCAATAACTCTATAATCTTTTGCAAATATTCCTAAAGCCTCGAAATAACTCAAAACGGGTTTACCTGTATCTCGAGCCATTTTAATAATTTCAGGACCCCTATAAGGCCAAGCATCACTATATACGTAAAGATCTGCCTCGGGAATATTCCCTAGATCTTTAAATTCGGGTAACATAAAGATTTTCGCGCCCAAATCACGAAGCGGGTCTAAAGTCTTAGGACTATCTTCATCGTTCAAACCTGAAACTTCCATACCTTTTGCAATAGCCCATTTCGCCAAAGCCGAAATCCCTATCCCCCCAACTCCTATAAAAAATACTTTCTTCACTTGTGATAAGTCTAAATTTTGCATTATTTTAATCCCTTGATTATTTTTATAAATTGGTCGTTGCGGTCGTATTCGTTTTTAAACATTCCGAAAGAAGCAAAAGCTGGAGAGAATAAAACTATATCCCCCTTTTTAGCATTACTGAAAACTTCTTTAACGATATCTTTTAAATCTTTACCTAAATAAATACTTGGTTTTAATTTATATTTTAATAATTCCTCGCTACCAGTTCCCGGAATAATGTAAAGTTGATCTACTTTACGATTTAAAACTTTTACAAAATTATCAAGAGCGATATTTTTAGTTGCTCCTCCAGCAATCAATATTAGATTTTGTTTAGGTTTTAAGGTAAATGCATTTATGCCTGCGATAGTCGCTTCGGGAGTGGTTGCATTATTATCATTATAAATTTTAATACCTTTATATTCTCTTAAAAACTCTAATCTACCCTCTACTCCTTTAAAATCTTTTACAACTTTTTTTATTTGAGCTTCTTTAATATTGAAAAGTTTTGCTACTTCGTAGGCTAAAGCTAGATTCATCTTTTGATGTTCTCCTGGGACTATGAATTTAAAATTTGAAACAGTTTTAATATTTCCTTTTATAATTTTTGCTTTAGTAGAATCTTTCTTAATTAATTTATTTAAATTTGGATTAATTATTAAAAAATCTTCTTTATTTTGATATTTAAAAATATTCGCTTTATCAGAAAAATAAACTTTCATAGCCTCACTAGGACTGAGCCCTGTCGAAGTATAGTAATTCATATGATCCTCCATAAAAGAAGTAAATACAGAAATATTTGGAGAATTTTTCTCTTCACCAAAGCCTTGCAATTGCCAAGAATCAAGTTCGCAAACTAAAATATCTCCTTCTTTTACTTTTTTCAGAAATGGTAAAGTTGCAATGCCTCTAATATTACCTCCTAAAAATACTTGTTTACCTTTTAGAGATTTAGATAAAATTTCATAAATCAGCATAGTAGTCATAGTTTTACCTCGAGTTCCAGTAACGCCTACAACTGTGATTTTTGGAGCAAGTTTAATAAATAAAGAAACATCCATATAAACAGGTATATTATTATTTTTTGCTTCTTTAATATATATAGAATCAAGAGGGACTCCAGCAGATTTAATAATCATATCTTGATTTTTAAAATCTTCTAATTTGTGTTCACCTAATCTATAAGTTATATTTTTGAATTTTGAGAGTTGCTTTAGAGAACTTGCTAATTGCATTTGTGTTTTCAAATCAGTCACAGTTAAAATTGCTCCGCACTCTGCTAAGAATTTAGTATATCCAATACCTCGTCCTAAAAGTCCGAGTCCCATCACGGTTATTCTTTTATTTTTAAAAAATTCTTTATAATTTTTCATTATTTTAAAATCTTTTTATATTCTTCTAAATCGTTGAAGTGATGCTTCACGCCTTTGATTTCTTGATAATCCTCGTGCCCCTTACCAGCACAAAGTATAATATCACCTTCTTTAGCTAAACTAATAGAACGAGCTATTGCTTCTCTACGATCTAAGATAGTTTCAGTTTTATTAAGCTCAGGCATAGATAAATCAGTTTTCATTTGATCGAGAATTTTCTCTGGATTTTCGTAACGAGGATTGTCCGAAGTTAAAATCGCTATATCTGATAAAGTTGCTCCTATTTTACCCATAACTCGTCTCTTAAGAGGATCTCTGTCTCCTCCGCAACCGAATACTGTAATAAGTTTGGCCCCTTCTTTTTTAAGATTAGAAGCAGTTAAAATAACTTTTTCTAAAGAATCTGGGCTGTGCGCATAATCTACGATGACTGTAATATTATTTTTTGTAAAATATTCAAATCTACCTTCAGGGGCTTTAATATCTTCTAAAATCATAGCAACCTTATGAATAGAAAATTTTAAAAGAAAACAAGCACTAAAAACTGCAAGTAAATTATAAGCATTAAATTTACCCAAAAGCTTAGAGTGTATATTCTCGCCGTTAAAACGAGCAGAGATACCAGTAAAATCAGATTTAAATAATTCTCCATGAAAACTTTCTCCTCCCATAAATCCGTATGAATACTTTTTTGCTTTAGTATTTTGATATATTAACTCTCCATGCTCATCATCAGTATTCGATAAAGCAAAAGCTCCTTTAGGTAAAATATCGAAAAACTTTTTCTTAGCTTTAAAATATTCTGCGAAATTTTTATGATAATCTAAATGATCGTGACTTAAATTTGTAAAAATTCCACCTTTGAAATCTATACCTGCGACTCTATCTTGATCCATAGCGTGACTTGAAACTTCCATAAATACATATTCAACATTTTCCTTTTGCATCAATTTAAAAATCTTACGTAAACCGAGTGGATCCGGAGTTGTAGGAATTTTTTGATCAAAATCAATTTTTTGACCATTAATATAAATTCCAGTAGTTCCGATTTGTCCAACTCGATATCCTAAAGCAAGAGTCACTTTAGCGAGCAAAGTATTAGTAGTAGTTTTTCCATTAGTGCCAGTCACTCCGACAATCTTAAAATCTTTTCCAGGATTACCAAAAAAGTTATTTTTAGCTAAAAAAGCTATAGCTCTCCTTTTTAATTTTAAATTTTTAATTATATTTTTCACGCTAATATTATAGCATTAATTTACCTTATTTAAGAGGCTTTTTGTACTTTATATATAAAAATTATACCTGTAGAAAACACTATTAAAGCCCCAAATAATACCGGTACGTAGGGAGCAGTTAAAGCAGCAATAGCCCCAGCAAACAAAGGAGGTATAGCTTGCCCTAAAGAATTTACAGAAGAATTAATACCCATAATCTCACCTCTCATTTGATCTGGAGTTCTTTTAGATAACAAAGACGAGAAATTAGCCATTTGTAATGCATTAGGTAAAGACGCTAGCGGAACTATAAATAATAAATAATATGCTTTATCAGGAATTAAATAAAACAAAATCCCTAAAGCAGATAGCATATAAGCCGGACCTAAAACTTTTTCTTCTTTGAATTTCTTAGCAAAAACCCTAACAAAAAAGACTTGAGCTAAAATAATCCAAACTCCCACATAAGCAAAGAAATTACCTATAGCTGTCGCATCAAAATTAAATTTGTGAGTTAAATATACATTAAAAAATGATGTAAAAAATGAAAAACCAGCATTAAATAAAAACGAAACCAAGAAAAGCATTCGTACGTTTTCATATTTATGAGCTCTAAAAATATTTTTTACAGAAGCAAAAAAATCTACAACTCTAGCTCTATCTTTTTCTTTAATACTTTCTTTAAAGAAAAACTTAATAGAGAGTCCATTTAACATAGCTAAAATTCCAGAGAAAATAAATGGGGTTGTTGCATTAAAAAATGGCAATATATCAGAATCAGATAAAATTCCTCCGAAAAATGGACCTATAATAAAACCAAGACCGAAAGCAGCCCCAATCATACCGAAAACTTTAGTTCTCTCTTCTTTATTAGTTATATCAGCTATTACGGCTTGAGCAACGGAAATATTACCTCCGGTAAATCCATCAACAATTCTAGAAATAAAAAGTAAAGGAATATTTTTAATATAAATCGCAAAAGCAAATATAAAATAAGAAATAGCAGTTCCTAAAATTGAAATAGTTAAAACTGGCTTTCTACCATATTTATCAGACAAAGCCCCTAAAACAGGAGCGGCGAAAAACGTAGCAAAAGGATAACTAGCCACAAGCAAACCTAAAATTATCAAACCGATATCGGCTTGAGAAGGGTTAAGTAAATAATATGAGGATTCTGGATTACCTAATAATTGAGGAATAACCGGAATCAAAATACCAATACCTAACATATCGATAAAGATAGTAAACCACATAAACCAAACTTTTCTATTCATAGAATACTATTCTAACATATTTTAAGCTTATGCTCCATGGCATTTTTTGTATTTTTTACCAGATCCACAAGGACAGAGATCGTTACGTCCGATTTCGGGTTCTGTATTCACTTTTTTTGAATTTGAATTATTAGAAGCAGTATCTGTGTGATTTGTAATATAATTTACTTTTGGTTCTTCTTTAGTGTCTTCTAGAGAAATTTTTATATTTTCAGTATTAATATTAGAAATCAAAGAAGAAACTTGATCATAGAATAGAGATTCCATTTCTTTGAACATTTTTAAACCATCCTTTTTATATTCTATTAAAGGTTCACGTTGACCATAGGCCCGCAAATTTACAGCACTACGTAGATAATCCATCGCTTCGATATGCTCCATCCACAAAGTATCATTAGTGTATAAAGCTATACGACGTACAGTCTCAAGGAAAGAAACTTCACCTAACTTGGTTCTTTTTTCTTCTATAATATTTGCTAGATCAGGATTAAATGCAATAACATTATTTAAAACTTCTTCTATTCCTTCTTTGTCTGCGAGTAGCATTTTGCGACGACGATCATAAATAGAATTTCTTTGATGATTCAAAACGTTATCATATTCTAAAGTATTTTTACGAGCGTCAAAATGAAAACCTTCTATCTTAGCTTGCGCTCCTTCTAAGGTCTTAGTAATTAAACCGTTTTGAATAGGTTCGTCTTCAGGAATTCCAAAACGTCCCATCATCTTTTTAATATTTTCAGATCCGAAAATACGCATCAAATCATCTTCAAGTGATACAAAGAACTGAGTCTCGCCTGGATCACCTTGACGTCCGGAACGTCCTCGAAGCTGATTGTCTATACGACGAGCTTCATGACGTTCAGTACCTAATACGAAAAGTCCTCCAAGTGCTTTCACTTCTTCATACTCTTCTTTAGTTGCAGGATTTCCTCCTAATTTAATATCGATTCCACGGCCCGCCATATTAGTAGCGATAGTTACTGCGCCTTTCCGTCCAGCTTGAGCTATGATTTCTCCTTCACGTTCGTGATTCTTAGCGTTAAGTAAAGTATGAGGAATACCAAATTCTTTCAAATAAGCTGAAAGTAATTCATTCTTTTCGATAGATATAGTACCTATCAATACAGGTTGACCTTTAGTATGAAGTTCTTTCACCTTACGTGCTATTGCTCGCCATTTACCTTGCTCAGTTTGAAAAATTAAATCTGGATTATCTACTCTTTGTACTTTTCTATGAGTAGGTATAGCGATAACGTCTAAACCATAAACTTTCAAAAATTCTTCTTTAGAAGTTAAACCAGTACCAGTCATACCTGAAAGTTTTTTATAAAAACGAAAATAATTTTGAAAAGTTATTGACCCAGCCGAACGAGTTTCTTTTTCGATTTTCACCCCTTCTTTAGCTTCTATCGCTTGATGAATACCTTCAGACCAACGTCGTCCAGGTTGCATACGCCCAGTAAAAGGATCTACAATAATAACTTCACCGTCTTTAACAACATAATCTTTATCTTTTTCATAAATTGCACGAGCTTTAACAGCAGTTTCTAAATGATGAACGTATTTAATTCCCTTTTCAGTATAAATATTAGAAATACCAAGTAAATTCTCAGCTCGAGTTATACCTTCGTCTGTTAAAGTAATCGCTCGTAGCTTCTCATCTACAGTATAATCAACGTCTTTTTTCATTTGACGCGCAATATTAGAGAATTTACTATAAAAATCTTCAGATTCTACTGTTGGTTGAGAAATAATTAGAGGAGTTCTCGCTTCGTCTATTAAAATAGAATCAACCTCGTCCACAATAGCAAAATTATATTCTCTTTGAACAAGATCATTTTTATTATGAGCCAAATTATCTCTTAAATAATCGAAACCGTATTCGTTATTAGTTCCATAAGTAATATCACAAGCATAAGCTTCTTTACGACTAACTGGTTTCAAAAAATCATACATAACTTTGAATTCCCCTACTTGATCACGTTCTTTGTCTTCTTCTTTGTGAGTTGGGTCATAACGATAAGAAACATTTTGAGAATTAATAACTCCTATAGTAAGTCCTAAGAAATTATAAACTTGCCCCATCAATACCGCATCACGTCGAGCCAAATAATCGTTCACTGTTACTACGTGAACTCCTTTACCAGTAAGTGCATTAAGATAAACCGGCAAAGTTGCGACAAGAGTTTTACCTTCTCCAGTTTTCATTTCTATAACATTACCAGCATTAAGAGCGATGCCTCCTAAAAGTTGGACATCATAATGACGCTCTTTAAGGTTTCTTTTAGAAGCTTCACGAACTAAAGCAAAAGCTAAAGGTAAAATATCTTCTAAAGTTTCACCTTTTTCTAATCTATCTTTTAATTCTTGGGTTTTATTAGGGAAATCTTCATCTTTAAGTTCTATAACTTCTGATTCTAAATCATTGATTTTTTGTACTGTTTTAGACGCTTTATTAACGAATTTCGCACTACTATCACCGAAAATTGTGTCAAATATACTCATAGGTATTAATTATATCATAAAATATATAAAAATTAAACTTGCTAAATAAAAGAAAAAGTACCCATAGGGTACTTTTTCTTGAAGTGGGAAAAGAATTATTTCTTTCCTTTTTTAGCTGTCTTCTTTTTTGCAACTTTCTTAACTGCCTTTTTTGCAACTTTCTTTACAGCTTTTTTAGCTGTCTTCTTTTTTGCTGCCATATTTTTTGTCGCTTGCGCGAAATTAAATTTTTAATTATGTTTACAATAACCGACCATAAAAATATTTTTGTGAAAAAATTTTTCTAAAATATTTTTAAAAAAATTATTGTATCTAATTTAATTATCTCGCACTTCAAAATAAAAAACAAATTTTTTTTCACAAAAATGTGGATAACTCAAAAAATTTTTTCAGAAAAATAAAAAATAATTTTTGAAAATAAAAATAAAAAAAATAAATTAAAGAGTAAAAAATATTTTATAAAATTTTTAAAAATAAAAAATAATTTTTTAATTATTTTAATTTTAATAAAAAAGAAAACAAAATAAAAATCACTTACAAAGTTGTAAGTGATTTTTATTTTGTTATTTACATTTGAAGCGGATGATGGCTAGACTCCAACATATGTGCCTATGTGAGTGCGACCATCCGCTACAGATATAAACAACATTTATATTATAGCATTTTGTAAAATATGTTCAATAATATGAGCTTTTTTAATACCAAAATCATTAAAATGCTTATTTAATTCATTATTATTTAAATCTAAGTCAAAACTAATATTTTCTATATAAATACTCTTGCCTTTTATGATAAAAGATATTTTTAAATAATGATGATGATTTAAATTATTAATTAGATGTTCCCCATTTTTTAGTAAGACATTTTTTAAATTTTCATCTTTTAAATTAGAATATAGAGAATAATACTTTTGATTACGGAAATTAGGCAAAAAATGCATCACCTTTTTATCACCAATAATTATTTCTTCTATTAAAACGTTATTACCGGATTCTAATAAATCATAAATATTTTTTACTAAATCAGGAAAAGTTTTCACTACAAAATTCCCAATATTTTTATCGTTTGAAATTGTATGAAGTAAATAAGGTGGAGAGAATTTATTCCAAATTTCTTTAGCTTTTTTATGAGCATAAATGTCTAAATTACCGTCCATATCACCTTGATAAGGAGGAATTAAAATATTTTGAGGAGTTTTAAGATTTAAACTTTCTGCGTATCTTCTAAAATTATCTTTATTATTTTCTAAAATATAATTAAAAGGATTATGACTAATATGAGGAATACCAACATGAGATAAAATCTGAGAAATATCTCCATAATTTGGATTCCAAAGTATATCAACCTTATGATGTAAATCCATAGGTAAAATAGGTATACCTAAATAGTGCCATTTTCTATCTTGATCAATAAAAATATCTACGATTTTATAATTATCTTTCAATTCGTTTTGAAAAATTTCAAATAACTCATTTGTTTTTTCAAATGATGGATGATTAATATCTCGAATTATACCGACACGAGTTAAACTCATATTTAAAATTATAACATAAATTAAAAATCTAAAATAAAAAACCTATTCTTGCGAATAGGTTTTTTTTATTTATGCTGTCCTTTATTTTGTTCCGTTCTAATATTATTTAAAATATTAAGAGTCTTTCCTCTCTGTCAGTATAATCTTTTAGATCCATATTATACATAGATCATTGTATACTCAATTGAGGTATACAATATCGACACGTATTAAGTTTTATATAGAAAACATTAATACATTCAAATTGAATTATTCCACGAGCAGCTTCCGCTACCCGTGCCTTGTTACGACTTA
>CAYNLU010000016.1:0-12671 GCA_964398205.1 uncultured Candidatus Saccharibacteria bacterium
ATCATTATAGAAAAACTAACTAAAATTTAATGAAAATAATTGTTTTTTTAATTGATTTTTATCAAAAATATATTCGTATATATAAAAAACCAAGCTGTGTTTTTTATCCTTCTTGTTCAACTTATAGTAAAGAAGCCTTTATAAAATATGGTTTTTTTAAAGGTTTTTATTTATCTTTATTTCGAATATTGCGTTGCCACCCCTGGCAAAAGAATCATATTGATCTTTTAAAATAACTAAAAACTTGGTTTTTTTGCTGTTTTCGTATAGAATTGAGAATATGTTATCAAATCTTTGGAATACTTTTTTATATGAGCCCTTTTTAAATATTTTAGCCCTTTTAGTATCTATTGTTCCTTTTCATGATTTAGGTATTGCTGTTATTTTACTTACTATTTTAGTAAAGTTTATACTTTTCCCTTTATCTCAAAAGTCTTTGAATAGTCAGGCAAAAGTAAGAGAAATGCAACCTGAACTAGAAAAGATAAAAAATAGTGGTAAAACCAAAGAAGAACAAGCTCGTTTAACCTTTGAATTGTATAAAAAATATAAAACTAATCCATTTTCAGGTTGTTTATTGATTTTAATTCAAATACCTATTATCTTTGCTTTATATCGTGTATTTTTTAAGGGTTTAAATTTTAGCCCCGAAATTATGTATTCTTTCATACCAAAACCAGATTATTTGAATACTAATTTCTTAGGGTTAATAGATATTTCACATAAAAGTCTTATTCTTGCTATTCTTGCAGGACTTTCTCAATTCTTTTTAGCGTATTTTATGCCAAAACCTAAAAAAGCAGAAAATAAAGATTTAAACAAGATGCCTAGTTTTGCCGAGAGTTTGAGTGAAAGTATGCACGTCCAGATGAAATACGTCTTCCCTTTTGTGGTTGCTTTTATTGCTTATAGTATTTCAGGTGCGATTGCTTTATATTGGGCTACAAGTAATATTTTTGGAGCGTTTCAACAAATGTATGTAAATAAGAAAAACAAATTATCAGCTAATAATTAAACTTCCTATGAATAATCAAGAAATTCAAAAATTAATAGAAGATATCCTAAGCAATATGACTCTTTCAATTAAAGAAGTTGTAGTTGATAATAACAATGACACTACTTGGTTTAGAGTGTATATAGAAGAACCTAGATTTTTTACTAATTATAATGGTGAAAGTTTGCTTGCTTTAAATTCTTTAGTTAAGAGGATTGTTGAAAATAAAATAAAAGAAGAAGACAAAAAACTAAATTTTATTATTGATATTAATAATTTTCAAAAAAATAAAATAGAGAATTTGCACCAAGTTGCTCATATGATGGCTGAACGAGCAAGGTATTTTAAATCTAATATTGAGATAGACCCTATGTCTGCTTTTGAAAGAAGAATAGTGCACGAGTTTTTAGCAAATCAAACTGATTTAAAAACCGAATCTAGTGGAGAAGGCAAAGACCGTAGAGTAATTATTAAATATATTGGTAATATTTAATTTAATTTTAATCCCCAAAGATATGAATCTGCCTTGTTCATAAAGAACAAGGTTTTTTCATCTTTATCTAAAGATAAATTAATAGCATCGATATTTTCGTTCTCATATAATGTATTTGGATCTATTATTTTTGTTCTTGCTCCAGTTTCAGTATTAATTTTCCAAATTTCATCATTGTAACTTACCTCCCCTTGATACCAAGCGTCAGGATATATTAAACCAGTTTGTATTTCTTTTGGTATAGCACAATACAAGGTTACGTTATCATTACTCCATACACATTTTTCAGTATGAGTTCTTAATCTTAGATTTTTGACTTCATTATTATTTATGTTTAAGATTTTCATGCTTAAATTATTATCAGTATATAAAATTGTATTTAAATCTTTGTTTATTAAAGTTGTTAAACCTTTAATATCTCCTAAAATTTTATTAAATTCACTATTTTTTATATTTAAAATATAAGCAAATCCGTCAACTAATCCAGAAGCCCTGGTATTTAAAACAACAAAATCATTGTTTGGCCAGTAAGAATTCCATTCACTGAAACTAGAATTAAATATAACATTTTTTTCATTTTTATTATTAATAATCACTCCTGAAACTCCGTTTTTGGTTTTAGATAAATAAAAAATTTTTTCACCATCTTTAGAAATTGAAATCTCCTTGACTCCATCTTGTAAAAAACTACCAAATATTTCATTGTTATTAGAATCTTGTCCTAAAGTCTCTTTTGGTAAATCGCCTAAAAAAGTAACAATTGTGTTTTTGTTTTTTAAGTAACGGTAAATTACATTATATTTAGTAAATAAGGTTTCGTAAGGATTAGGAATTAAAGTATTTGAATATATTTTTTCTTCAAAATTAGAAATATAGGTTTGGTAAATGTTTCCATTTTCTTTATCTGCATATTTTAATACAGAAATTATTTCAGTATTAGGAGTAGAAGGTGTTTCTTGTATTGTTGCTTGTTGAATTTGGTTCGGTTCTACATCAGGGATTTCTGTATATACTTCTTTTTGGTAAATACCATATCCAGCAATAGGAAGAGTTGATATTTTACTTAATAATTTAATTTCTTTTTTGTTTTCATCTACCGACTCATTCCCGGTAATAAAATCTATTAAATTATTGATTGGGTTTGATTGATTTAAGTTTGTTTTATTTCCAAAATTAAAAATATCAGCAAAAAAGTTCTGATTAGTGTTTTCAGTATTTTGATTATTAATATTATTATTTTTTGTTAAATAAGAAAACCCTAAAAATAAAATTATAATTAGAATTAATATTGTTATTAAAATGATAAATTTTTTAGACATTTTTATTGATATATGTGCCAATGATAACCACCAGCACCACGGTTTTCGTGATAATAATAATTAATACCGTTTTTAATTAATTTTGTGTTGGGTGTTGGCGGTGTTGTTTTTCCTGTTAAATATTTATTTATATCTGCAGTTGGGCTTAAATCAATAGTACTACTTCCTGGTCTATGTGTTCCTGAGGCGCTATGTAACCAGTTTTCTGTTCCCCCAGTTATAATAATATTACAATCTTTTTTCCCTTGAGATTCCCAACAACCATTAGCTATTGTGTTTATTATATAAGTATTTAATCCTCTTACTGAAGTACAGTTTTGTTGCCCAATAGTAGTACATTCATTTTTAGTGACAGTAACTCCTCTTGGCAATTTAGATAATTGGGCGATACTATCATCCCACCTTGCGCCGCTTTTAAATTGACCATTACTATAATACCCATCAACTGCTTTTTGAGGTATATCTTCTAATTCTATAGAAACCTTCGGTATTCCATCTAAACAAAGGTTTAACAAATTAGGATTGATTGTATTTAATATAAGATAACAAGTAAGCGCTATAACTAATCCTAATATGGCGTTTTGAATATTGTTTTTAGCGTCTTCTTTAGAGGTAACTAAATCACTCATAACGTAGTTTATCCCACCCATAACTATCATTATCATAGCAATTGCCGCTACAATTCCAATAAATATATCTATAAAAATATTCATAAATTTTCCCAACGGGCAGGAATCATTAAAATCAAAACCTTCTTCTGGATAACCTGGCAATGGAGCAAGGGGTTGATAGGGTTGGTCTTTGTAACTTTTAGCATTATCTATTATTACTCCTCCTTGGGGTGCGGTGGTACTTGTTGTTCCTGGGTTTCCGTCTCCGTTTGGGTCACCTTGATCTGTAACAGTTAGATCATTAAGATCAAGTTGGGCTAAAGCTAAAGAATTAAAATTTAAAAAAGAAAAAATAACCAATAAACCAAAGATTATAATATTTATTTTTTTGTTTATATTTATTTTCATTTTAGAAGTTTAATATCGTTCTTTTGTCTGCTGTTTGGAATAATGTAGCTATATTATTTATTAAAACTCTTAAATTTGCTTGCCCATTTTTACCTTCCGCTGGTTTTACAAACAATTCATTTTTAGTGATTGTGTCTAAAATTCTTTCACCATTTACAAACCACTCAATATTTAAATTATTATCTCTAATATCAAAAGGGCTAAAATAATAAGGCATTGCTATTATTGTCTCCCCTTCTTTAGATATATAATTATCAATATCTAAAGATCTTGTATACCAATTATTTTTATTTTTTTTATAAAAAATTATTTTTGGATTTGAGGGTGTAATAGTAATTTCTTTTCTTGCACTACTTGTGTTGTTTATTGTTGATACGTTTACCCTTATTGTATTGCTCCTATCTAAAAAGCTGTTTTTGTAAGTAAAATAATTTTTACCAAACCCAGAAGCTTTTATTTCCCCATTACCATCTTTTTCCCACACATAAGATAAATTATTATAATTTACTATATTTTGACCATCACTAATACTAGGTATTGCAGATACTTTAACTTCACCTTCTTTAGCAAACAATACTTTTCCTTCATAAAAAGGTGGGGCATAAGAATCTGTGGCTTCCCAAAGCAGATCTACATCATTACTAGCAATTTTTATAGATTTATTTATGGTAGTACCTTCTACTGTTTCAATACTAACATTAATTTCATTGAAAGAATTTAAATCTCCTAAAATAAAAGAAAAACTGGTTTTTCCTATACCTGTTAGTCGGGTTTCATCATTTAATTTCCATATTATATATGATTTGTTTAGGTTTATGGAATAGCTATTTAAATTTGCTTTTATTTTATCTCCAGTTTTTGGAATACTTGGATTTATAGTTAAAGTAACATCCCCTTTAGATAGTTGAGCTAAAGCTAAATTACTATTCATAAAGAATAAAATAGCTACGGTTATAAAAAAAACTTTTTTAATCATTAATATAATTATAGCATTAAGAATTTTGTATTTCTACATTTTCAAGATCTTCTTTTTCTTTTTTAATAGATAGTATTTGAGATGGGTCGGAAGTTATGATTTGGTCTTCTGTATAAGAAGCGACAATTTTAATAGCTACGTGTTTAAGTCCAGCAAAGAATATCCCTTCCCCTACTCCAGATTCTAATAAAAGATACTTTTCTTCATCTGTAAGATTAAAGGTTTTTTGCAAAATATCTATAGTACTAGGACTTTGCTTCAATAATAATTGAATTGAAGAGTTAGTAATAATAGGTACTCCATAAGGAGATTTCATAAAGTCCGCCGCGTCTTGAGTGATAGTTGCAAGCCCTAGATAGTATTTTCTACCTCTTTTAGCTAAAGAATAAAGGAAAGAAGCCGTATCTTCAGATTTCATCATCCACCAAGCCTCATCTACAACCAATAATCTCTTTTTTAAGGTTTTGCGTATAGTATTCCATATAAAGTGAGTAACTATATACATAGCGATTGGCTTTAATTCGTCTTCCATATCTCGGACTGAGAATACAACGAACTTTTTATTTATATCTACGTTAGAAGGTCTATTGATAAAAGTAGACCAAGAACCTTTAGTATATTTAGCTAATCTTTGTACTACAGATTCTGATCCTTCCATACCCGAAAGCACCATTTCAAAGTCAGATAATAACGGTGGCTCAATATTTCTAAAATCTGAATCAGGAGTAATATCCTTAATAGCATAAGTTTCAGAAATAGCTCTATCAACTAAAGCGTCTTCTTCAGGAGTTAAGCCTCCTAACATAAGTCTAAATAATCCTACTAAGTTTATAATATTAGAGCGTAGTACGTCAGCGGCTGTCTCGTCTTCTCGAGGAATAGGTAAATCAAAGGGATTAATATGGTGATCGGAAGAAAGAGAAATATTAAAATATCTACCCCCTACAGCTTCAGCAAGGTATTCATATTCCCTTTCAGGATCGATCACTATAACGTCTATATCAAACATTAATGAACGAAGTATTTCCAATTTGGTTGCATAGCTTTTTCCACTTCCTGATTTTGCAAAGGTTACAGAATTATAGTTTTCAAGAGAAAAACGATCAAAAATAACCAAAGAAGAATTGTGTCTGTTTATACCATAAAGAATTCCTTTATCAGAAGTTAAGTCAAAAGAAACAAAAGGAAATATTGAAGAAAGAGGCTCAGAATTTAGTTTTTGATTAATATTTAGTAAATCAGTTCCTATAGGAATTACACTTTTGAAACCATCTTCTTGTTGGAAGAGGGCTGGTTTCAGATAAATTAATTTAGATTCTAGTATAGATTTTATTTCATTTTCTACTTTATAAAGTTCAAGTTCGTTGTCTGCATAAACAGTAATATAAACCCCAACATCAAACATCTTTTCTTGAGCTTGAATTAAACTATCACGCAGACTTTCTAAGTCTTGATAAGCAGTATCTAGCATAGGATCACGAACCATACCTCGTGCTTCACGTTCATTTATTTGACTTTGAACTTCAGCTACTTTTTTTTGAAATTGCCTTAAGATTACTGAAGTGTCTATTGGATGAATAAAGATTGATACATCAAAAACTTTATCTAGATTTATAATAGGAGAAAACCAGTTGTCGATAAGGTATCTAGGATATGAAATCACAAAGAAGGTTCTAGCTATTTTGTCTCCTAGACTTATAGATTTACTTTCTATTTTTAAAGCAGAAGGTGCTATTATGTCTTTAAGTTCAAGAGTCGCAGATTCATAAATCTGATCAGGTAAAACCGAAAGCATAGAAGTATCAACTCCTGTTTCTGTTTTGTTTTCTTTTTTACCAAATAATGTATCAAAAATTCCCATAGAATATAGTTATTGAAAACCTATATCAATTATAATATAAATAAATATTTAGTTCTAGTTTTTATTTAGATTTGGCCTTCTATTTGAATTTTACCTTCTAGTTCACCAGGGTTAAAAACTTTATAGAATACTTCTATTGCTTCTTCTGTGCCTAGTTGAGCAGATTTTATTCCACAACGATTAAGTCCTTGCTGAATTACACTAACTCTTTGCTCAAGTTGAGAACGTTTTTCCTCAAAGTCGATTTTTTCTTCTTTTTTTATTTCTTCTTCACTTCTTTTTTTAAAAAATTTATCTAAAAAACTACTATCTGTAGGAAGAGATATATTTTCACTATAAGGAACAACCAAGAAAAAAGTTTTTGTCATAATATTAACACTTTCAGTAAAGTTGCGAATGAACTCCATATATTCTTTAGTTTGCAGTTTCATTAAAGGTTCATTTTGCACTCTCATTCTGTTTTCTAGAAGTAATAAATAAGGTCTTATATCGAGCCTTCTAGATTCTATACATATTTGTACAGAAAAATCTAAAGTATTTAAAAAGTTTTGGAATTGCATTATTATAGCTTTTTGTTCCTCCCCTGATTTAAGAGATAAGTTTATAGAATTAGCAAGCACAACAGCACGCAATCCCCCATCTTTAAGTAGGATTATACCATCTCTAACTTCTTTTATAGGAACGAATTCCTGTGTTGGTCGTGCGTTAATAGCCATAAATTATTGTTGTTTTTCCCCGCCTGCAGAAGCATTTTGGGTAGGTTTTTTTAAATCTAATATATCTAAACTCCAAGCTAAGTCTCTTAGTTTACTTCTGTTTAGCTTTGGATTATTAATAATCTTCTGTTCTATATTTTCTTTCTTCTTTGCCTCTACTTCACTTACCTTCTCTCTTTGCCAGATATAAAGTTTGCTGTTTGCTAGATAAGTAAAAGCAGATTCTAACATATCAACGAAAGGTCTTTCGTTGGGTTTATAAAAAGTTAAAGCTAAAGCAAGTCCGATTATTATCATTATAGGTATCGCTCCCAACCAAAAACCCAAAAGTTTATACAAGAAATAACTAATACCAGCCCCTCCAGCTAAATAAGCAAATTGGCTAAAGGTGAAAGGTCCAAATATTTTATCTTCTATGTCTAAGAATTGTGGAACTTTAAATTGCATATATTAATTATAAACAAAAAAATCAAAATTATGAAATCTTATTCTGGGATTTCTCTATAAGGATCTATTTTTTTATTTGAATTTTCGTTTAGATTTGGTAATGAATGAATGCTATCTGTTATGTTGCTTTTGACTTGGCCACCTAGTTTTTGATTTATGATACTACTTGTTATCTTTTTATCTTCAATAATTCTTTTATTTAATTCAATTTCTTCTGGGTTTTTATTGATTACTGGTATTATAGGTTTTATTTCATCTTTTTTTACTATTTGTTCTTGCGCGTCTTTTTTTTCTAAGACTTTACCCATCATGCGATTGCGTATTTCTTTAAAAACTTCATTATTAATTTTTTCAGCAATATTTTTCTTTTTGTCTTCATCTAAATTTAAAGTATTTAAAGCATTAAGGAATTGATCTCCAAATATTTTTCCATTTAAAATATCACTCACTATTTCAGCTAGTTTAGTAATTTGAGCAATAGTTAGATTATTTTCTCTACCTATCTGATATACTTTTTCTTCGTGATTTAAATCCCCTACTATACGTTCTACTTTACTTTCATTTTCCCCAGGTATGATTTTCGGTTTTTCTTCTAATTTTTCAGCTAATTCGTTAATATCTTTTAAAACTTCAGTGTTTTCTTCTATTTCATTGCCTACTATAGATTCGTCTTGATTCTTTTCAAAAGTTTCTCTTAATTCTAGTCCTATATTGTTCAATATATAAGCATCAATTTCTTTTAAAATTAAATCTAATTTACTTCTTTCTAATTCTAAATCTTTTTCTAAAATTGCTTCGTATTCTTCCTTACTAATAATAGCAAGTAATAATAAAGTAGTTTCTATACTTAAAACTTGAGTTTGATTTTCAGAAAGATTATTTTTCTTTTTAATTCCACGAATTATTTCAACCCAATTCATACTAGCAAAAGACTCTTGCAACCTAGGAGGCAATTTTTGATAATATTTCGCTATTGTTTTTTGTAATTCTTGTTGATCCATATTTTTATTTTTTAATGATGTCCTCCACCTCCATGCCCACCTCCATGATCGTCGTGTCCGCCACCGTGGCTATCGTGTCCTCCACCTCCACCACCGCCAGATTTTATATCAATCTTTATTCCTTTTAGAGCACTGGTAACAGTAGATGATAAATCTTTCAAAATATCACCTTGCCCTTTACCAGGATTCATGTCTGTAGATTTTAACCCACTTCTTAAACTCGAAGCGATTGAAGCCAAATAGAACAGAGCTACTTTATTCATTAAGCTTGATTTTTTATCAGCAACTGGATTGAAGTTTCTAATGTCGTAACTACCAGAAGTAGATTTTGACATAACACTTTCTTTAATAGAAATACTTTGTTTAGCTTCTTTTTCAAAATGTTCATATTTTTCTTTTGCAACTTTTTCTGTATTAGCTTGTATAACATTTTTATTGTAATCAGAATCAAGTTTACTTTCAGCATTTTTCCTGCCTTGATCTGTTAATTCAGCTACCCCGCTACTATTTAATTTAGCATTTCCATTTGTTAGTGAAGCCGCATCAGTTCTAATTGCTTCCAAAACAATATTTCTGTTTTTAGTTTCGTATTCACTTTGTGAATCAAGTCCTGCAACTTTTCCTTCTTTAATATCTTTTTCAATTTCTGATTTTTTGCTTTTAGTAAATTTCTCTAGTACGGTAGCTCTTTCCACAGCAGAAAGTCTTCCGTCTTCTATTCCTTCAACTCCAGCTGCTTTTTTAGCATCGTTTATTTCGTGTTTAGCATGAGCCACTTCTTTTATGCTTTTTTGAGATTTATTTACCATTCCACCTAACCCAGAATCTATTGTTTTTGTTTTTATATTCATAGTATCCCCATAAGCTTTATGTAAGTTGAAGAATTTACCTGCTTTAGATAATCCAATTTGTAATTGATTCATATTTCCGTAATCTGTACGTTGAGACAGTGTTTCTCCTCTAGATGCTTTGGCTAAAGTTTGACCAATAATCTTTCTTCCTGCCATAGCAGTTCCCGCTGCTGCAAGTCCTACAGTAGCACCAACAAGTGCTTTTCCTGCAGTATTTACCCCTTGCGCTATGTCTCCTGCCATTTTTGTGGTGGTTTCTTTTGCTTGTTTTAGTAATACGTAAACTAAAGCAAAAGGAACAATAACCGATAGATAGGTTCTCATTTGATCGACGTCTCCATTCGCTACCCCGGTCGAAAATACGTCTCCGTTTTCTCCATAAGTTACTATTTTAAATGCATCCCCGAAAGAAATAATTAAATACAAAAAGAATATAAATATAGGAGCAGTAAAAGAAAGATTAAATAAACTACTCCACCATTCTTGATTTCCAAATTTAGGTATTTTAAATGACGGCATAGTATAAGAAGCAAAAGCTAGTGGTGCAAATATCATAAGTATCCAAAGTCCGACTACTCTACCTACAAAAAGGAATGCAATAGATAAAAAAGTTATAACCATATATACCATAAGAGCTCCAGAAATCAGTAGTAGAATAACGAAAACGGTAGTATGATTATTTATATTAGTAATTCCACTTGCTATAAATAGACTTTGAGGATTAAAGGTTTTTACTAAACCGACAGTTAATTGTTTTTCGTCTTCTTCTCCTGATACGTTTGTTTGATTGTTTTGATTGACGTTTTCGATACTATTATAAAAAACCCTCGCTAAAATATTTGAAGCGTCTATTACGACTTTACTTATAAATAAACTAAAGTTTATCAGTAAAGCCATCATAATAACCATTGTAATCACTTTTTTATTATTAGAAGCATTTAATCCTAAAACTGTTTTTCCAGCAACATAAAGTAAAGCTACTATAAAGAAAAGATTCGATATATCACGTATAATAGCCCAACCACTTTCTACGAATTTTGTTTCATATGAAGAACCCTGTAGAGAATAAAATATAAAAAAATCTAAAACTTGAGCGGATAGCTGTGTAATCCAAGATATTGGAACCCAAATAACTCCATATAATACTGCTACTACACATTGAACAGGATTAACTATGTTACAATTAAAAAAACTACCTGTATTTGTATTTTCTAAAGAACTATTTGGTATTATTCCATTACCAGCTTGGCCATTTGTGTCAATAATTGGAGTATTGTAATAATAATTACCAACCCATGTGTCGCCAGAAGTTACCTTCCCAGGAGCTGTCCATGTTCCTGATGTAATTTTATTATCTTTTATTGTTATTGTGTAAGAAGCATTATCTCCAATACTTGCAATCCAAAAAACACCATTATAAGTCCCGTCAGGATAACCTTCTGTTGTACCTGTTATACTACCAGAAGAAGAAGTATCGCTACTATTTGTTACAGTATAAGATCCTTGCCCTTTTATTTTCGTAAAAGTTTTTTCTGCTCTTGTTTCATTTTTTGCTAAACCAAAATGATTTTGGGTGTCAATTTTTGGAGTTACTGGTGCGAATAAAAAGCCTAAAATTAGGATAGCAATTAAAATTTTTGAAAAAATTTTTTTCATCTATTTATATATAATATTTTACCAAAATAAAATTATATATACTAGCCCCGTCAGTTGCGACTGACGGGGCTAGTGCTTTTGTGCAAAATTAGTAATTTAAAAACTCTCTATTTACATAGAGAGTTTTTAAATTTATTGAGTGAAGTAATATTCGTAGCTATTTTTATTTTTGAAGACTGTAGTTCTTTCTCTTAGATCTATAATTTTATTTTTATAATATTCATAGACTGTAAGTTTATCCCCTATTAGTCTTAATTGATAAGCTGAAACGTCAGGTTGGCTAACACGAATTTCTTTACCTTCATTATCAACATAACCAAATTCTTTTGCAAAGGTATGAGCAAGATCCCAAGCAAAGTGAAGTAAATTTTGACCTTTTTGATATCCATAATGACGAGCAAGTTCAGTATTTATCATTATTCTTCTTATAAATACGTGCTCGATTCCTTCGTGATAGCGAACTATATCGTCAACGTCTGGGATTCCTTCGTAGCCGATATATAATTCTTTACCATCATCTGGACCTACCCCGTCTCCTTTCCATTTACCGATAAGTTCTCCGTTGTTTCCAGGTATAACTCCACTCCAAGTTCCAGAACAAACGTTTTCTTTACATTCTCCGATAAAAGGACCTGTACCGTTAGGACTATTCCAAACTCCTGCTATTGGTCCGTTTTTATTAAAGGCAACTCCTTTCCATTTTCCTTTACAAATACCATTCAAGCATTCGCCGTCGAGGTTTCCTTCCCCTGATAAACCTGTAAACACAGTATCAATCCAATCATTATTATTTAGTCCTCTACCATCACCTAAACCTCCGTTAATGGTTCCTATGAATGGACCGTTTTGTCCAGGGAAATTTCCGTTCCATGTACCTGTACAAAATCCGTTTACACAATTTCCAGTGAAAGTACAATCTGTGTAGGTTCCCGCTCTACAACTTCCAGAGAAAGGTCCATCAAGTCCAGGGAAATTCCCATCCCAGTTTCCGTTACAAACTCCGTTTACACAATTTCCAGTTGTCGTACCGTTTCCGTTAGCATCAGGGAAAATTACGTCCACCCAATCTGTACCATTATTTGGATTTCCACAGTGCCCTCCGCTATCGATTCCAGTTTCATCTCCGTTTTTAATATTGTCAAAGCAAGAAGGATATTCCCCGTTATTATTTGGTCCATCTCCACAGTGCCCTCCTTCATCGATTCCAGTTTCATCTCCGTTTTTAATATTATCGAAACAAGTTGCTCCAGAGTTATAAACTCCTCCACAACCTCCACCGATATCAATAGCAGTTTCACCGAAGTCTTGAACCCCGTTAGAACAGTGAGCTATGTTTGT
>CAYNLU010000017.1:0-12105 GCA_964398205.1 uncultured Candidatus Saccharibacteria bacterium
TAAATAGGATTGTTTGGATTTGAGATTAGTATTTGAAACTTTAAGTTCGTTAACAGTAGGAACTACAAGTCCTGTAGTAATAGCTAAAGATATAGAAGTAAAAAATACTAAAGAAATCAGCAAAGCTTGACCTTTTTGATAATTTAACTTTTTAAGTTGTAAAAAATATTTATTCATATTAGTAACCTCCTCGTAAAACGACTGTATTATAATATTCAACTTCTTTCGTAGAATTATAATGATTTGAACCTAAACGCATATAAATTCTAACTGCATTTGATAAAGTAGTATTTAAATCAGTAAAAGATAGACTCGAAATTTTAATATTAGAAGGATTTAAGTTTCCAGACGAAGTACCTGAACCATTTTCATAAACTTCTAAATTACTACCTGATAATAAATATCGAACTACCTTAGCAGTTCCATCTTCATCAAAAGTATTAATAGTAATACTAGTAGCAGAAGATACTGTTACGCTTTCAGCTTGCTTTATTTCACGGCTAATTTTCTCTATTATGGTTCCAGCTTGAGCAAGCTCTATATTTACCTTGGTAGCTTTAAAAGATTTAGTTAAAGCAATAATAGCATCAATAGTAACCAAAGACAGAATAATAAATATAGAAATATAAAAAACCATCTCAATTAAAGAAAATCCTTTATTTAGTTTTTGATTTTTCATTTTTAACATGTTAAAACAAATCACTCAAATAAAATGATAAAGATTTACTTAAAGTTTCTGTTCCTTCTGGCCAGGAAACTGTAATGGTTATTTTACTAGTACCTATATCTAAACTTCCACCAGAAGTAACAATATCGGCTGTAGTACTGTCACGATAAACAGGATAAATATTAATTATGCGAGTAAAAATACCATTCGTTTGAGGAGCATCTACTAAAGACCAAGTTCCACTAACTAAAGTTAAATACTGATTACTAGAACCTTCAATAGCCGGATCAACATTATCAAAATTTGTATCTCGTAAAACACGCATAACTTCAGCTCCTTCTTCAAGTAAAAAACCAGCTTGCATAGTATGCAAAGTTCGACTTGAAACTTCAATAGACTTTTTGGCCACATAAGACGCAGCAATTACAATAATCATCAAAACAGCAGAAATTACAATTAATTCCACCATCATAAAACCTTTTTGGTTTTTATTTTTATTAAACATTTAATCTATATTAATATTACCTAAAGCTCCTACGGAAACATTCTTGGTAAAAGATCCTACAGAAATAGTTAGAGTTGCTGTTTTGTTTGGCTTACCATAGATACGGTTAAAATAAATATCACTACCTCCTCCAGAAAGACTAATAGTAGAAATACTAGACCGAGAATCCAAATTAATTATTTCATTACTTGCACTACTAGAATCATAAGTCGTCCCTTGAAAAATTATAACTTGATTAGTAGAAAAATGCACTCCATAACTTTGAGAATTTAATCCAGCCAAAGTATTTGAGCGAGCTTTGTTAAGTGCATTATAAACATCCAAAGTAGAATTTTGCAAAATCTGAGCATTACGCATATCTGCAAATCTAGGTATCACTATACCAATAATCAGTACAATAATAGAAATAACTATTAAAGTTTCTACAGCGGTTATTCCTTTTTGAAAAAAATTTTTCATATTAACCAATATTATTTAATACTGAATAAAGCGGAGTTATCATAGAAAGAGCGAAAAATCCTACCCCTCCTCCAATAAATATCATCAAAATCGGTTCAATAATAGTCGATAGGTTTTTGGTTTTTTCTTCAATTTCTTCTTCATAAAAGTTTGCAATTTCAAGCAACATATCAGAAAGCTTACCAGTCTCTTCTCCAACCTGAATCATCTCTGACATCATAATCGGATAAAGCTTAGTATTTTCAGTAAAAGCAAAAGAGAAAGGAGAACCTTTTTCTACTTTATCTTTAGCTTCAGCTAAAACTTTTTTATAATAAATATTTTGAACAACGTCGCTAGTGATTTCTATTGCTCTCGTAATCGCAACTCCGGAAAGTAACAAAGAAGCCATAGTTCTAGCAGTACGAGCAGTATTTACTTCTTTGGCAATATTACCAATAACAGGAATTCGAATCACAACAAAATCAATATACTTTTGCATAAATTTTGCTTTAAAAAGCATGTATCCTCCGAAACCAATAGCAAAAACTGATAACAAAGCGAAAATTAAATAATTAGAGAAGAAATTTCCAAGACCAATAATAAACCTCGTAGTAGCTGGTAATTTTACTCCGAGTTCAACGAAAGTTTTAGCAAGTGTAGGAACTACGAAAGCAAAAAGCAGAATCCCGATTATAACCATCGCACTTAAAATAACCCCAGGATAAATCATAGCGCCTTTGACTTTTTTAGTTAAAGTATAAGACTTATTGAGATTCATACCAACTTCGAGCAAAGCGTTAGAAAGATTTCCTGACTCTTCCCCGGCTTTAACCATCGAAATAAAAAGTTTAGAAAAAACTTTTGGGTATTTTGCTAAACCACCAGAAAAAGTTCCTCCGGAATTAATTTCGTTTTGTAAATCTGCAAGAATTTTTTTGAAAATATTATTTTTTGTTTGCTTCTCAACTACTGATAAGGCTCTCGCTAAAGGTAAACCTGCCTTAAGCATTCCACTTAGATTGCGAGTAAAAATAATTAATTCAGAAAGTTTAACACTACCAAATATTTTTTCTATTAATCCGTCAATGCTTAAAGCACCTCCGGAAGCTTGATTGATAGAAATAGGAATATTACCTTTGCTTCGTAAATCTCTTGAAACAGAAAATCTATCTGAGGCTTCTTGCGACCCCTCAATAATTTCACCTGTTTTAGTTTTTGCTTTATAAGTAAATAACATATTATTCAGAAACTACACGGAATACTTCCTCGATAGAAGTATTACCTAAAACTGCTTGGAAAATACCATCCTCGATCATAGTAATCATACCTTCCTTTTTCGCTTGCTCTTCGATTTCATCTCCGGATGCATTTTTTAAAATAAGTTCGCGAATAGATAAAGTAACTTTCAAAACTTCATGAATACCTACACGTCCAGCATAACCTTCGTTGTTTTTAATATCTTGAGGTGGTCTATAAAAAGGTATATCTTTCCAATCTGCCTTCTCATCAATTAATTTTTCTTGTTTCAAAATAGAAAGCATTCTATCTAAATCAATAATCTTGCTAAGATTTTTTAATTCATCAGGAGACAAAAAATACTTTTCTTTATTAGAAGTTAAGCGACGAACCAATCTTTGTGCAATTATCACTTTCGCAGTAGAAACTATCAAAAACGGCAAAACTCCCATATCAATCATACGAGGAATAGCACCCGCAGCAGAGTTGGTGTGAATTGTAGAGAGCACAAGGTGACCAGTCAAAGAAGCATTCACCGCAATAGACGCAGTCTCCCCGTCACGAATCTCTCCTACCATCACGATATCCGGATCCTGACGTAGTAGTGAACGCAGTCCAGAAGCAAAAGTAAATCCAATTTCGGGTTTTACCTGACTTTGATTTACGCGAGGCATTTGATATTCGACTGGATCTTCGACTGTAGAGATATTTACTTCAGGCTTATTTAAGATATCAAGCATAGTATATAGAGTAGTAGTTTTACCGGAACCGGTAGGACCAGTAGCGAGCACCATACCTGTCTTTTGCTTAAGTGCTTCGTGAATACGTTCTAAACCTTCTCCATGAAAACCCAAACCTTCGAGTGAAAAGCCGTGAGCATTTTCTTTCAAAATACGAATAACAGTTTTCTCTCCAAAGAAAGTAGGTAAAGTAGATACACGGAAAGAAACTTTATCGCCGTTTTGCTCAATCTTGAAACGTCCGTCTTGAGGCAAACGTTTTTCATCTAGCTTCAAATTAGATAAAACTTTAATACGAGCAGTAATACCATTACCAGCATTTTTATCTAAAACCATCGCGTCGTGCAAAATACCGTCTATACGATAACGCACAGTTAGCGTAGTTTCCCCAGGCTCAATATGAATATCAGAAACATTTTGCAAAATTGCGTGCAAGATAATCGAGTCGACAATCTTTACCACAGGCAAATCTTCGGCGAGCTCTTTTAACTCTGCTTCAGAATGCTCCCCTTCTTGTTTAGAAATTTTTAGGGAAACAGATTCTTTTTGAATTATATTATCAAATTCAGCTTGAAGACTCTTTTTATATTGAATCAAAGAAGCTTTAATCGAAGCTGTATCTGTAAGTCTAGGTAAAATCTTGAGCCCGGAACGCTTCTTGATAAAATCAATAACCGGCAGGTCATCTACGTCGAGCATTGCAACTTCGAGCGCATTCTCCTTTTTGTTATAAGCAATAATATTATAATTGTGCGCAATAGGTTCAGGTATAAGCGACAAAATCTCTGCGTTGATTTTTTCTTTAGCCAAATTCACAAAAGGAATACCTAAAACAAAGGCTTCCATTCTTTTTAAATCTACTTCAGAAATCTTTTTTTCTGATAACAATAAATCAGTCCACTTTACACCCTTTTCTAGAGATTCTTTAACAATATTTTCAAGATCAGTTTTAACTACAAGTTTAGATTCCAAGATATATCTTTTTAATTGCTCTTCATCTATTTGCATATATAAATATTATAGCAAATAAAAAATAATTTTGTGGAGAAAATTAATTATTCCTGATACTTTTTTGCATATTCACCCGCAACATAATTCTGAGTATTCTTAATAGTATCAGCAACTTCGCTTTTAACGTTACCGGTTGCTTTTTTATATCCAGGTTTATAATCTTTAATAACGTAGGTTTCACCATTTCTTAACACCACAGTATCTCCGTATTTTAAATTACCCTTTTTAACCTTTTCCCATATTGTCTCTATATCTTTTTTGCGATCAGCATCAGTATATTCTCTTGTTTGGAATTTCTCTTCTTGAGATTCGTCAATATGGAAAACGGTTTTTGAAATTACTTCTAGATTTTTCTTATTTAACTCAATAGCTTCTTTAGAATCAGACAATATTACCCCTGACGCATCACTATATTTTTTACTTAATTCTTTCATTAATTCTTTATTTTTAAAAATTGTATTAAATTCTTCTAAAGTCATACTTTGAGGAACAACGTCGTATTTCTTAAATCGATTTAATAAATTTTCATGATCAACCTTAGCTTCAATTTTTTCTTTACTTCCATTAATCGCATTACTATTTTGAGATAAGCCTTCATTTGCAGAAAACATTAATCCAGCAAAAGTTACCGCTTTCATTAAATTACCTCCCCACTTTTTAAAACGAGACTTTAAAGAAGGAATATGATCTCCGATATTATTTTCATTCAAATCAACTTTCGGTAAACCCATCTCCTCTCTAGTTTGATTATATTTTTTTATTTCAGCTTCAGTTTTTTTAGCAATCGTTTCTAGCTCAGCTTTAACTTTTAAAGCATTTTCAGCACCATCAATCACAGAAACCTCACTTTCTGGTCTTTCTAAATTAGAAATTACTTCCTGATTATCAGATTTATGCTCTCCGGTATTTTCTATAGGTTTTTCTAATTCTCCTTTTTCTTCTTTTGTATTAGTTAAATTATTTTGTTCCATAAATATATTATAGCAAATAATTTATTTTGTGCGCAGGGGGAGACTCGAACTCCCATGGGATTACTCCCGCTACCACCTCAAGGTAGTACGTCTACCAGTTTCGCCACCTGCGCAAACAAAAATACAGCATTTATTCTGCTGTATTTTCTGAAACTACTTCTTCTTCGATTTCTTTATTTTGATCTACAGCCACAGCTCTTAATCTCTTACGAACATCTTTAACTGCTTTTGTACGAATATAATAAAGCTTTGATCTGCGAGCAGAAGCTTTTTTTGTAACTTCTATCTTTTCGATAGTTGGAGCAAATAAAGGAAAGATTCTTTCTACCCCTACTCCTGAAGCTACTTTACGGACTGTAAAAGTCGCGCCTGTTTCCTTACCATGTTTACGAGCTAATACTAAACCTTCAAAAGCTTGTGAACGATATTTAATAGTTGATTTTTCACCTTTCTTTGTACCTGCTTTTTCTTCAGCGATTCTAGACCATACGCGAACTGTGTCACCCGGCTTAAAATCAAGCTTTTTTCGAGCTTCTACGTCGACTGGTGTAAGTTTTATTTTGTTTATTACATTTCCTGCCATAATGTATCTTACTTTAGCATAAAAGTTTTATAAAGGCAAATTGACTAATCTTTTAAATGATATATCATGAAAAACAAGAAATAGTTCTTAAATAAACATATAAAAAGATAGTGATGGAAACTTTAACTAAAAAAACCTACCTTTCATTTTCGAGAGAGATCAAAGTCCCAGAATTAATTGCTTTCAGTGAAGAATACACTAAAATGACAATTAGTTTATTTGAATATTTACGCAAAAATGAGGGCAAAAATGTAACTCTGTCTTTCACAAGAGTAGAAGAAACTGGAATTTTACACAAAATAAATTCTTATACTGGTTTGGTTAAAGATATAAAGCCCAATGCTTTTACATTTTTAACCAACTACTACATTAGCACTTTTTCGCAAAGTGACGATTTAGTAGAAAATCAAATTCGCATAGACAATATTTTAGGAATTATTCCTGTATTGCCTGAAAATCAAAACATTAGAATATTCACCAAAGGACACAATGAGCTAGCGAATCAATATTTTAGATTTTTAGTTCAAGTTAAAAATCAATTGAAAAATTTAACTTTGAACCAAAATCACTATGTGAAACTTGATTACGGTAAATTCATAATTGAAGGTCTTATTCTAGAAGTGAATAATTCCAATTTGTTAATTCAACAAAAACGTATGTATAATCCAGAAATAGATAAGAAAACTGGAAAATACAAGTTTGTGGATTTAATACCACAAACAAAAAACGTTCTTTTCATTGAAAGAGATGTTGCTTTAAAAAATATAGAAATCTATCCTTATGATTTACACATCAATCCTCATGATGAGGACTAAAAACAAAAGGAGTAGTTTAAACTACTCCTTTTTTATTTTTATAAATTTTCAAATTCTTTCGGTAAAGGTGACTCAATTTTTTGGATTTCACCTTTGAGATTTTTAAACTTTATAGATTTCGCATGAAGCATCATTCTATCTATACCTTTTATACCTATTCCGTCTTCATTATATAGAGCGTCCCCTACTACCGGATGATTCAAATATTTCATATGAACCCGGATCTGATGAGTACGACCAGTTTTAGGACGAACTTCAAGTAAAGTGAATTTATTTTTCTTATTAGTAATATTTTTTAAAACTGTATATTCGGTAATAGAATCTCGTAATTCTCCTTTTGCTCCGCGACCTGCAAGATAACGACGAAAGTCTTTCGGACTACGTCCTATCGGTTTCGTAATAGTTCCCCTCTCGTATTTCAAAGTACCGTTTACTAAAGCATAGTAAACTTTACGAACTTCACGATTTTGAAAAATTTCTTTCAAATATTCAAAAGACTTTTTATTCTTAGCTATTAGCATCACTCCTGAAGTATCTCGATCGAGACGATGCACGATACCTGGGCGAAGGATTTTCTCGCCGTCGATTTCCATAGGCTCCCCGACGTTTTTAAGTTTAGGATAATTCTTTAAAATAAAATCCACTAAAGTTTTTTCCTTAGTTCTTCCGTCCGGATGCACGGCTAACCCTATCGATTTATCGATAGCTAATATATCTTTATCTTCATAGAGGATTTTTATTTTCATAATGTGCCTTCGGTAGGAATCGAACCTACATCAAAGCCTTAGAAGAGCTCTGTTCTATCCATTGAACTACGAAGGCAAACTTAAACACTCCGTATTATGAAGTATTCTTTGTGGGCGATACAGGATTTGAACCTGTGACCTTCGCTGTGTAAAAGCGCTGCTCTACCAACTGAGCTAACCGCCCGGATATTTAATTTTCATCTAAAAACACTTTAAACCTTTACAGACGCTTAGACTAACCAAAACAGCTAACCGCCCGGATATTTAGTTTTTAAAAATTTAAAAACTTTATTTAGATTAACATTTTTAAGGCTTTGGGTCAACAGCTGGCTTGTCAGAGGTATTTAGAATAGATTTAGATTTTTCTTCTTTATCTTTAAAATAATTAATTAGATTATTCACGTCATTCTTTTGTTTTAAGTCTAAAATTGTATCTTCTGATTGTTTGTTATTAGTATATGAATTTAAAGCTTTATTTAATTTAAAAAAATTATAAACTCCAAAAGACGCTCCCAAAACAACAATTATAAAAAATACAACAAGCAAAAGATTCCAATACTTATCTGGATTAATTTGAAAATAATCTTTTTTATAACTTACCTTTTTATTAAAATCTAATATTTTTTTAAAATCTAAATTCATAAATTAATTTACAAAACTAATAACCTTAATTTTAAAATATCCAGACCAATTAGGGATGTCCGGGGTTCCGTCTGCTTTTTGAGTAAACGGATCTTCTACTATTTTCATATCTAAAATCTCAAGCTCGTATTTATAGTTTTCAAGCAATAACAAAAAATTATATAAATCATCAAAAGAACCTGAAACCTTAGTATTTATTACAAAGCTTTTATTATCTAAACCTAGGTTATCTACCGAAACGACTTCAGCTTTAACTCTTAAAGTTTGTGCATTTTTTTCTAATTCATCTAAAAAGTTAGGTATATTTTCAGTTGTTAAAAAATGAGAGTCGATTATTTTGATTTCATCCCCTATCTCAGAAATTAAATTATTCAAGGCTTTAATTTCTTGATTCTTTAATTCTTTTTCTTTATATAAATTAGTAAGATCTAAAAAGCCTTTATGATAAATATTCATTTGACGTAAAGTCATATAAAAAGACCCTACAGTTAACAAAAGGAACAATACCGCAAATATTAAATTTTTAATATTATTTTTTTTCATTTTAAGATGGTATTAAAACTAAATTAAATTCAATATCTGAACTTTTAATAAAATTAGAAACTGGTAAATCTACTTTTTTAAAATTCGCATCTTCAGATAATTTATTTTTAAAAATTACTAATTTTTCTCGTGAAGAAGCTTGACCTCTTATATTAATACTCTTGCCTTTGGAAACATCATTAGTATAGTTTATATCTTTTATTTTTATGCCGTCTGTTTTCCTGTTTAAAATATTGTCGATAACTCTAACTGAAACCAAAAATTTATCTTTTTGAAAATTATTTACAAGATTGATTTTACTATTCAAGCTATCAACTAAAGTTTTGTCTTCTGGATTAAGTTCTAAAGAAAGCTGATTTTGATTATTATTAAAATGATTTTCCACAAGGGTTTTCTCTAAAGATGCATAAAATACAGCTGGTATAAGCATAATATTAGAAAGCAATATTGCTATACCTAAAACAAAAAAAGAAACAATAACAACTCGCATATAAAAATCTTTGCGAATCTTTTTCTTCTCTTCACTTGGAATTAAATTAATCATGTTCAAAATCTCGGAGCGCAAGTCCGATTGCTGTTGCGAATGATAAAGCGACCTTGCTATCTATACTTGGAATTTCTTTTTGAATATCTAAAATATTCACCCACACGTTCGCAAGCTCAGTATCAACTTTCATACTCATAGAAAAATAATCAAGCAAACCGGGTATACTAGAGTTTCCACCTGAAAGCAATATCTTTTTAATTGGAGGATTTTTTGCACCGTCTTCATCTTCGTGAGTATGCCAATAAACGAAATGCTTCATAATTTCATCTTTAAGTATAGAAGCCGAATTCAGAAGTATCGGAAAAATCTCTTTGTTCTCAAGATTTCTTTGAAGTCCGTATTCTTTCTTGATCTTTTCAGCTTCTTCGAAACTTACCCCTAAACTCTTCTCTATCATTTGAGAAAAAATAATTCCTCCGAAATCTACCGTAGTCGCAAATCGGACCACTCCCCCGCTAACAATAAAAATCCCAGTTCTTTTACCTCCAAAATCTACCAACATATAAGTATCCTTATCTCCATCCTTAATCACAGCTCTCGCAATAGCAGCAGCTTCAATCTCAAAAGAATGAATCGTAATTCCTGCTTCTTCAAATACAGACAAATAGTCTTCGATAATACCTATTTGAATAGCAGAAACCTCAACAATTAGCTGTTTTGAATTTTCTTCTAAAATCTCATAATCAAAGATAGCCTCGGGAGCCGGTATCGGTATATGCTCTTCTAAAACAAGCTCAATATTTTCTTTGATAGAAACTAAACCTTCTTTGTCTAACTTTAATTTGAAAAGATAAATCTGATTTTCAAGTATGGAAACTCTGGCATCTTTAATATTTAGTTCTTTTTTTAAATCTTTAATAATCTCAGCAAATTTACTAGCATCAACTATTTTACCTAATTCTATAATACCCTTAGGAATATTTTTTTCTCCATATTTATTAGGTCTAATACCTAAAGGAGTAGCTTTAAAATCAATATACTTAATAGACTCATCAGCGATATCTAATCCAAAAGAAGGCATTTCTAAAAACGCTGGTGTAGAAAAAACTTTGTTACGCTTATGAGTACTTCGTAGCATTATAAATATTATACTATAAAAGTAATTTACTTTGCTAGATTAAAAATAAAATTAATGAAATTATTTTGCGCGAAGTCCGACGCTAACCTTTTGATCAGGATAAAGTAGAGAAAATTCTCCACTCGAATTAGAAACTGCAAGTATCATACCGTTACTCTCGAGACCCTTTATAGTTCGAGGCTCAAGATTCACAACGAACATAACTTTTTTATTTACTAAAACCGAATAATCTTCGAAGTAAAGTGCAATACCTGAAACTATTTGACGAATATCTCGAGAGATTATTTCTTGCTCATTCCCCTCTTCGTCTTTTTCTATCTTTTTAATTTCTCCGAAATCTACCGAAAGCTTGAGCAACTTATCAGCATTCGCTACTTTCTCTACATTTAGGATTTCTCCTACGGCTAATTCTACTTTTGCAAAATCATCAATACTTATTTTATTCATATACTTAAAATTAATTTATAATTATTTTCTTTTATCTAAAAACCTCTGCAAAATTATCGCAGCAGATTTACTATCTAAATCTTCACCTTTAACTATTTTTGTTTTTCTATCATTTAAGGATTCTTTACCGAGCCTACCGTGAGCTTCGAAAGACGAGAAGAATTCCTTTTCTTTGTGAACCGGTAAATTAAATTCCTTTTTCAAATTCTCAATAAAATCTTCTATCTTCGTATTTACTTGATTCGGCAAACCGAAACCGTCTAAAGATTCCCCCACCACTATCGATTCGATACTGAGAGAATTAATTATATTTCCTAAATTAGAAATCAAATCAGAATCGTTCTTCAATATTTCTCTCGGAAAAGCTAAAGAGCCGTTCTCATCTGAAACCGCCACCCCTACCCTTTTCGTACCATAATCTATACCTAGATATTTCATTTTTTCATATTAGCACAAAAAATTCACTTTTGATATAATATAAGCATGCAAGAAAATATTATAAATTTATTTAGTTTTGGAAATCCTTTAGAAAAAATATTATTTATCTTAGTACTTATTTGGAGTATTTTTTGGAAATTATATGCAGTTTGGTATTCCGCAAGAAATAATAACAAAGGATGGTTTATTGTTTTAGTTTTGTTTAATATTTTTGGTATTCTAGAAATTATTTACGTATTTGGAGTGTTAAAGAAAAGCCCAAAAGATATAAAAAACGATTTAGTAAAAACTTATCATAAAGTTTTAAATAAAATAAGCTAAGCAAAATTATAAAAACCTCATTAATCGTGAGGTTTTTATAATTTTCAAAAACTTGAAAAAATATAAAAAATAAAGTAAAGTGGTTTATGGAGGGGTCGTAGAGTATTTAGTGTAATGGCTTCCTTGTTGGTAAAAAATTAAATAAAGTAAATATTTAGAGGGGTCGTAGAGTATTTAGTGTAATGGATTGCCTCTAATTGTTAAAGTAATTTTTAAAAAATAAATATTTGGAGGCGTCGCATAGTGGTTTAGTGCACCTGTCTTGAAAACAGGAGTATCGCAAGGTACCGTGAGTTCGAATCTCACCGCCTCCGCATTGACAACCTGTTAGTTTTGATGACCCATTTAGTTATGTACTAAGTGCGACCCACAAA
>CAYNLU010000018.1:0-11416 GCA_964398205.1 uncultured Candidatus Saccharibacteria bacterium
GTGTAGCACCAGAATCTATCCTCGCGGTAACTTTTACTAACAAAGCTGCAAAAGAAATGCGAGAGAGAATAATCCGAGAAATAGAGAGAAATGCTCACGGGCAAGACAAACTACCTTTTATTTCGACTTTTCATTCGCTGGGAGTTCATATTATAAAAGAAAATGCGAATTTACTCGGACTTACGAAACATTTTAGTATATTAGATGAAAGCGATGCAGTATCTATAATAAAAGAATCTTTAAAAGAAATAAATCTTGATCCAAAAGAATTTGAACCCAAAAAAATCAAAGGAATTATTTCTCGTGAAAAAGGAAAATTTACAAAGTTAGAAGATTTTAAACAAAAAGCGGAAAATTTTAATGAATATTTAAACCAAGTAGCCGGCAAAGTTTGGGAACTTTATGAAAAAAAGAAAAAAGAAGAGAATGCACTAGACTTTGATGACTTGCTTATGACTGCTACTTTATTGCTTCGAAATAACGAAAATGTACGTAAAAATTATCAACAATTATGGCAATATATTCATATCGACGAGTATCAAGATACAAATGAAACTCAATATATGATGAGCAAATTATTAACCGGAGAAAATAAAAATATTTGCGTAGTTGGAGATGCGGATCAGAATATTTATTCTTGGCGAGGAGCAAATTTAAAAAATATTTTAAATTTTGAAAAAGATTATAAAGGCGCAAAGATAGTATTACTCGAAGAGAATTATCGCTCGACAGGAAATATTTTAGAAGCAGCTAACGAAATCATAAAGAAAAATCAATTCCGTCCAGACAAAAATCTTTTTACTAAAAACGAAAAAGGAGAGAAAATAGGTTTTTACGAAGCTCTCGACGAAAACGACGAAGGGGAATTCGTCGCTAATAAAATTTTAGAATTAATGGACACAGCCGGAGCAAATTCACTTTATGCGAACGGTCTGGCCGAGGGTAATCGCGAGGAGAACCGAGGACCTGAGCAGAAAGTTGAATTTGCTCCGGCTTTAAATCTCTCAAAAATAGCTATATTATATAGGGCTAATTTTCAATCTCGAGCTCTAGAAGAAAAATTATTAAAATATAATATCCCTTACCAAGTTTTAGGAATAAAGTTTTTTGAAAGAAAAGAAATTAAAGATACTTTATCTTATTTGAAAGCGGCCCTAAACCCTACTAGTCTATCGGATATAAAAAGAATCATAAATTTCCCAACTCGAGGAATAGGTAAAGCCACCTTAGTAAAACTTTTTGCAAATCAAAAAGAAACTTTACCAATAAAAACTCAAATTAAAATAAATAACTTTTATGAAATTTTAGAAAAAATCAAAGAAAAAATAAATACTGATAAACCTTCCGAAGTTATTAAGTTTGTAATCAAAGTTACTGGAATAGAAAACGAATTACTCGAAGGAGGTGATGAAGAAGGTGAAAGATTAGAAAACATAAAAGAATTAGCAACGCTTGCTTTAAAATACGACGAATTGAAGGAAGGTTTAGGTATAGAGAAATTACTTGAAGACGCATCGCTTGCAAGCGATCAAGATTCGATTATGATAAATGAAAATAAAAATACTAAAGTAAATGCAGTTCGATTAATGACTGTGCATGCAGCAAAAGGCTTAGAATTCAAATATGTATTTATTACTGGACTTGAAGATGGACTTTTCCCTCACGAAAGGTTAGGTGAAACTAAATACGGAGAAGACAGTGAGGAAGAAAGGAGACTTTTTTACGTCGCAGTTACTCGCGCTGAGAAAAAGCTTTATTTATCTTTTGCAAATTTTAGAACTATATTCGGAGCAAGACAAATAAATTCTCCGAGTGAATTTATTTCTGATATTCCAAGAGATATAATAGAACGTGAGGGAGAAATACCGGGTATTAAAACTATTTATATATAAATGAAAAACGAAAAAATAAAATTTCATAAAGCAAAAAAAAGTTTTGGGCAAAACTTTCTAAAATCAAATTTGGCTTTGAATAAAATAGTCGAAGCAGGAAAGGTAAACGACGAAGATATTGTACTTGAAATCGGTCCAGGAAAAGGAGCTTTAACTAGCAGACTTTTAGAAAAAGCAAGGGTTGTAATAGCAGTAGAAAAAGATAGGGATTTAATAGAAATCTTAGAAGAAAAATTTCAAAAAGAAATCAAAGCTGGTAAATTTATCTTGATAAATCAAGATATTTTAGAGTTTAATGCTGGGGATTTTAATTTTCTTTATACGAATGGTCTGGTTGAGCCGCAGGCGACCCGAGGACCTGAGAAGAAAGATAAATTAAAATCCCAAATAAACTACAAAATCATCGCAAATATTCCTTATAATATCACGGGCGCAATACTAAAAAAGTTTTTAACCGATGAAATTCAACCTAGCCTTATGGTACTTATGGTCCAAAATGAAGTAGCAAAAAGAATAGTAGCTAATGATAAAAAAGAAAGTATTTTATCAATTTCAGTAAAAGCTTACGGAAAACCTAAAAATATAATGAAGGTTAGCAAAAGATACTTTTCTCCAGAGCCAAAGGTAGATTCAGCTATTATTTTAATAGATGAAATCAATAAAGACTTATTTAATAAAGAAAATATTAAAGAAGAGCTATTTTGGAATATTGTGCATGCTGGCTTTTCCCATAAACGCAAAGTTTTATTAAGTAATCTCAAAGGTTTTAATAAAAATACAAATTGGCAGGAAATATTTAATAAATTAAGCATCGAAGAAAAAGTGAGAGCCGAGGATTTAAATATCATAGATTGGATAAAAATAGTTAAAAGTATTTCTTAATCTAAATAAAATTGCTATAATTTAAATATGAAAAAAATTGGTATTTTTATTTTAATGATTTCTATATTTGGAACAACTTTTTTCATAAGCAATAAATTAAGTGCGCAAGTAGAACCCCTAGAACCACTACCAACAAAATCCTTTAGAGTGGTTTCAAATCAAGGCCCTTTTGCTGGAAGAATATTAAACACTAAAGCAACAAGAATACAAGAATTAGAAAATGCTAAGTTTTTTTGTCCAACAGCAATAGGCCGAACCATAGAGATAAAAAAACAAAAAGAAACTCATAAATATCCAACCAGTTATTATATAAACGATTTTGTAAAATCAAAATATCCGAGAAAGCCAGGTCAAGCAATATTAGGATATTATTCAGGCACAATTACTATAACTTGCACTCATCCAGAAGGAGCAGTAGCAACGGTTATATTAAATACAATATCAAAATATGCAGTTTCTAAAGATGCATTATCATTAATATCTATATAAATAATGAATCTAAAAAAAATAAAACCATATTTACCAAGTAAGCAATTTCAAAAAGTTGTTTTATTTTTATTAATTATAATTATTTTAGGGTTTGGAATATTTTACTTTTTTTCAAAAGATGAGAAGTTTTCTCGTAATAAAGACTTAGAAATAGATCAGAAGACTATATACGAAATAATCGACACTGATACTGATGGGGATTCTGTACCAGACTGGGAGGAAAACCTTTGGGGGACTGATAAAAATAAAAAATTTACTTTTGAAGGAGTATCTGACAGCGAATATATAGAAAACAAGAAAAAAGCGTTAAATTTAACTTCTGAAAACGAAGTTTCTAATCTAACTGAAACAGAAACCTTCGCCAGAGAGTTCTTTACTGCGTATTTATCATTAAAGAGCTCAGAAGGAATAAACAAAACTGATATTTCAAGTTTTTCCGATGCATTAGGTCAAAAAATAGCAAACCCTATAATAAATAATTCTTATACCGAATCTCAAATCAAAATCGGAAAGGAAGATGATTACGATAATCAAGTAGATTATTATCAAGATATAAGTAATCTTTTTAATAAATATAAAGAAAACGGTTTAGGAGATGAATTAAGTATTGTTAGTAAAGGTTTATTAACTTATCAAAACGAAGGCAAGATAGGAAAATATAATGAGTTGTTGTTAATAGGTGAAAGTTACCAAGAATTTGCTAAAAAAGCTATTGAAATTCAAGTTCCACCAACCTTATCATCCTACCATTTAGATATAATTAATGCTGCAAATAATACAGGAATAAGTGTAATTAATATGTCAAAAGTCATAGAAGATCCAATAATAGGTCTTTCTGGTTTATCTTCTTATCAAAAATATAGTGATGAATTAGTAAACGCAGTAGGAAAACTAGAAAATTTTTTCGAGTAAGTGTTATAATATAATTACCATAAAAATATAATGGTAAATTTTTTACAAAAATATTTTAAAAAGGGAATTACTTCAATTTTAATTTTGAGTATTTTTTCTAGTTTGTTTTTACCATTTACTACTATTTATGCTCAAGTCTCCGGAGGTTATAATTCTGGAGGAGGTTACCCAACAGGCCAAGGTATAACCGGAGGAATCGGAACAAATATTTCTGCCTTAACACCACTACTTGCAGAATTACCTTTGTGTGTAGATAAAATTGGCTTATCAAAAGTAAAAGGATTGTTTAGAGATGCAAGCTCTTTATTAAAATCAAAAACAGGGGCTGATGGTATAGACACAAAAATAAATTCTAAATCATTAAATGCTACTTTCGCCATAGAAGTTTTTGATATAAATGTTAATAATGAAATAAACGCTGGAAATAAGAAACTTGATGATATAAATAAAAGCACAGGAGAATTAAATGAAAATGATACTTGTCTAAAAAGTGTTGGTCGTCTAGTAACCAAAATGCTATTACAAAAAATCACTGTTAGTACTGTAGAATGGATTAACAACGGTTTTGAAGGTAAACCCCTTTTCTTACAAGATCCAGGTAAATTCTTTGGTGATATAGGTAAAAATGAATTTTTAAAATTTAAATCAGAGATAGATGATCCATATTTATATCCATTTGGTAGAAACTTTTTAAAAAACCAAGTTCTCTCACTTAATAATAGGTTTAATGAGAACGCTAGATATTCTTTAAATGAATTAATTCAACAAACAACTCCGCAATATGATGCAATAAGTTTTGGAAGCAACTTTTCATACGGTGGTTGGGCAGCTTGGAATGCATTAACCCAAGTTCCAGCAAATAATCCTCTAGGATTTAACATAATAGCAACAACAGAAATTTCAGCAAGACTAAAAGGCACTACTTTTTCAAAAGGGGAAGAAGTTCAAAGTGTATTAGATCAATCTGGAGGCTTCTTAGGAGATGAGAGATGTGTTGAACCTGAAGGATTAACAAGAGCAGAACATAACGCAGCTTTAATCAAAGGAGAAAAAGAATATGAAGGTAATACATATGATAATGACAGGGATGGAATTCCTGATGATATAGATGGGAGCGTAAATACTGATCCTAATGATTATGATGGTGACGGAGTTCCAAATGGGGTAGACAGTACTCCGAATCACGAAATTAAAGGTAGATTTACTGGTTATATTATTGGAACTTGCAAGAAATGGGAGTACGTAACCCCTGGTAAACTTATTGCGGAAAGTGCTACTAAAGTTATCGGCTACCCTGATAATAATATTTTAGCAGCTGATGATTTAAACTCTGCGATTGCTGCTATTATGGATGCATTATTAAATCGTTGGACTGCTGATATTGCTAATAAAGGTTTTGCTAACTTTGATACCGAAGGAGCAAACGGTGCATTTATATATGATGAAGATAATCGTACAACAGGAGCTTATGGTCAAGTTGATCTTGATTTTCCTAAATCTTTTACTAATAGTAGCTGGCTTAGAGAAAATCCTGATTTTAATATCCGCACAGACTTAACTCAAGCCCTAATAGACGAGCAAAGAATATATCAACAAAGATTAGAAGACGAAAACCGAGTTTTAAACGACTTAATAACTACAGTTCGTCAACTTGATTATTGCATTCCTGGACCTCACCCAGGATGGGAAGATGATTCAGAATCATTCTTGCATAAAGAAATCAACAAAATTCCTTTCAAAACAGCAGAGGAAGTTGACAATCTAGAAAAAAATCAAGTAATAGATGCTGCAGAAAAATATTATAACTTTACTACATTAGGTTTAGGTCAACAATTTATTGATTTCTTCAAAAACCTCACAGGTACAAGTAAGTATCACAAACTTCACGTATATTATGCTTCTATATTACACAACACAACAGGTTTAAGAATTTATAACGACCCACCAACTCTAAATAAATCAGAACTTGCAAATGGGCTTGAAGGTATGCTTACTAAGTATAGTAAATTAATAAGAAAACATTATACTAGAAACTTTTTACCTGATACAGCTCCTCAAGCAAGAATAGAGTTTAGAAAAATAGCTGGTTATGAAAAGAAAATAGATAATAACGAATATGCTATATATACTTTAACTGGAATAATCAATAGATTATCAAAACTAAAAGATCAATTAGATGAACTTGATCCTGAAACTACAGAATACGACACTTATTTACCTATGATTAATGAATTTGGAAGAATTTCAGCTTCTATGGTAACTGGAAACGATATAGCACGATTAATTGATGATACAAAAGAGGAAGCTGATCAAATTAGATATGTTTATAACGATTTATTGACTGGACCTTACGGCTGTGAGGCAGACTTAGCTCAAAAAACATATGATAATTCTAACGAATTGAAATTAGCAAAAACCCTAAGGACAGAATACCCTTATCCTATTTGGTACGATTATAACAAATTTGGACCTAATCAAGATATAGAAGTTACTGATCCTGAATCTATAAAATCATTAAGTAGGTATGGTATTGAAGTTGGTATTAATAAGAAAATAAATAAAATGCCTAGTTATCACCCGGGACCTTTTAACCCAGACCCTAAAACTGGCGCAGATAAGGATAGTAATGCTTTTGGTCCAGGGTTCTTAAGTAGAGTTCACTATAATACAACTACAAGAAGCGAAAGCGGTAAATTACCTGTGCAGTTCTTGTGTGACGATAGTATATTTTCATCTTATTGGGCAGAAGCAATCGATTGTATGATTGTAAGTGATTTATTCTATCAAGTAGATATTTGGCCAACCACGGTAGGAAAAAAACAGGGTAATGCTATAAATGGAGAAACAGCTAGTAATGAAAGAAAAACTTACTCTTTCGAACAACTAATCGGTATATATTAATTGCCATAAAAATAAAATATAGGTTATAATTATACTAATGATTAAAAAAATATTTTCATATATTATTATTGGTATTTTCCTATTACTACCTAATTTAGGTTTTGCTAAAATAATTGAACTAACAACTATTAGTGTCAATAATTCTGATATTACTTCAGATTCTGTAAAAGTTTTTGGAACAATTAGACAACAAAAAAATCCAGGAGAAGGAAATCCTTCAACCCCACCTCAAAATATATACGGGGGATTCACTATACCTCAAAAAAGCAATCAAATAATAACCAGTTGTACACAACTACCTAAACCTCAACTCAGCCAACTAACAATAAGTAAAATCGAAGATAATGATACTGATATAGTTTATTTTTACTCACTAAATAAAACCTTTACCAATCTGCAAGAGGGTGAAACTTATTATTTTTGTTTTGCAGGGATAGAAGGTAAAGATAATAAAGATAGCAATCAATATACTTACGGAAATGTAAAATCCTTTTCAACAAAACCAACCTTAGATTTAAATGTTAATGGTGCGACAGAAAAAATTCAAGTTAATTATGGGGGTAATGTTGAAGTAAATTGGACTTCAAAAGGAGCAAATCTCTGTATAGCAAAAAATGATTTAAGTTTTATTAATGGACCGACTGCATATGGAAGTCAAGGTATAGCCCCTATTGGTAAAAAAACAATAGATAAAATATATGAAAGAAAAGTTTTTACTATAGAATGTTTATCTAAAAATGGTTATGGCTCTGCTACAAAATCGGTTGAAGTAACTATTAAAGGTAAAGATGAAAATAGTATTGGTAAAGTTTCAACACTACCAACAGATAAAAAAACAGAACCTGAGTTTGAAGTAAAAGTAACCGATAAATCAGCTACATTAAAAGGTAAATTAGATTCTCTTTTAACTAGTACATCAACTAATCCAAGTCCTGAACATTGCAAAAATGGTATCAAAGATGAAAATGAAACTGGTACAGACATTGGAGGGTCTTGTACTGGGGCATATGCTTATTTTAGAATTTCTAAAATTACTATACCGCCTTTATTTTGTAACGATATTTTCGGTTCAAATATGATAGCAGTTACAGCTACCAATCAAGGAAATACAAAGATACCTGGTGGTAAGTTAAAAGGAGCGGGAGAATTTTCAGGAACTATTTATACCTTGGAACCTGATACAGATTATGCTTATTGTGCAATAGTATCTAATCACCCAGTAACTCCAACCGAAATTGAATATGGGCAAGTTGTGAGATTTAGAACTAATCCTTGCTTTAACTGCCCTCACACAACAGTTAGAACATTACGTCCAACTCAAATAAGTAATAGTTCTGCTATTTTACAAGGTAATTATAATTCAACTAGGAATATAAAAGTTTGGTTTGAATATAGACCAAAATGGGGAGGTCTAGATGTGCCAGTTTCAAACGATGGTGGAATAATTGAAGTAGAAACACTTCAATTAAACAAACTTGATATTTTACAAAATAATATATTTGGAATAAATGCTTTCAATTCGTCCAAACTAGGCATATCAATTCTTAAAAATTTAATAAAATCAAAAGAAGCTAAAGCAGATCTTAATCAAAATACTATTAATAATGAATGGTATAAAATAAAAGATTCAGAAAGCGTTTACTCTAAAAAAAGAAACTATGGTCGCAAGCAATTTACTTTAACTGGATTATCTAGAGATACAACATATCAATACCGAATTGTCGCTGAAACTGTTCAAGACAAAATTTTATATCCAAACCCAAATCCAGTTCAAAAATTTGAGGGGGCAATAGTAGAATTTAAAACTAAATCTGTTAACGATGGAGTAAACCCTCTTGCTCATTGCTATAACGGAATTCAGGATTTAGGAGAAACAGGAGTAGATACTGGAGGAGGTTGTCCTGGCAAAGCACCTAGTTGTGATGATGGTATTCAAAACCAAAACGAAACTAGTATAGATCAAGGTGGTGTTTGTAAAGATAATCCTATAGCTAGTTGTACAAACGGAATTCAAGATTTTGGAGAAACTGATGTAGATACTGGGGGACCTTGTGAAGATCCAGGAGCACCAGATTGTCCAGAAGGAGAAGTGTGTGGTTGTCCTACTGGGTATGTCGGAACTTATCCAGACTGTTTTCCTCCTGCATTACCTACTTGTGATGATGGTATTCAAAATAACGACGAAACAGGAGTAGATACTGGGGGTAGTTGTGATCAAGACCCAGCTGACCCTAGTTGCGTAGATGGTATTTTAAATCAAGATGAAACTGAAATTGATACTGGAGGAGTTTGTGGGGAAAACGCACCTGATCATTGTTTTAATGGTGTTCAAGACGAAGATGAAACTGGAATTGATAAGGGTGGTAGTTGCGGAAACGACCCTAGACCAAACCGTTGCAAAAACGGTATTCAAGATGGTGATGAAACAGGTATTGATACTGGAGGAAGGTGTGGGGCAAAAGTAACTGTAGATATTAGAGCGATTTCATATTATGTTCCTGTAGGAGGTAAAACTACTGTAAGTTGGACTTCAACTAATGCTGATGATTGTACTATTACAAACTACCAAAATGGTAAAAATGTAGGTGTAAAAGGTGAATTTAGTCCAATAAATATAATTTCAGATCGTTCATACACTGCAACTTGCACTAGTACAAAAAATGGATCAGCAAGTGACACTATATATATAAAAACTTATAAAACAAATGAGAAAGATTTGGTTTCAGTAGATATGATTGCAAAACCAACTTATTTAGAAAAAGAAGGTAATGTTGATATAACTTGGACTTCTAAAAATGCAGCTGCTTGTGTAGCTCATGGTCCAGTTATAGAAGGAAAAAAAGATTTAAATGGAGGGTATGGAATACCTGGTATAACAAAATCTACAACCTGGAGTGTTGATTGTATTGGGGCAAAAGGTCAAAGAGCTAGTGATAATGTTTATGTGTATGTCAGTAAAGGTAACGTTTTGTCTAGCTGTTTCAATAATGTTTTAGACCCAGGAGAAATTAGTGTTGACTCTGGTGGAAAATGTCCTCTTAAAGATGCTGATAAGGTAACTGTAGATATTAGAGCTAATCCTGATTTAGTATATTTAGGAGATCCGACTGTAATTTCTTGGACTTCCAAAAATGCAAAATCTTGTGTTGTAACTGATTATCAAAACGGTAAAAATGTTGAACCAAATTCAACAGGATTTGGAGTTAAGCTTAATTCAGACAAATCTTATACTGCAACTTGTACAGGAGATAATGGGACAGCAAGTGATACTGTAAAAGTAAAAGTACTTCCTAGACAAAAAACAGTTACAGTAGAAATAACTGCAACAGACAATACTTTGCCTAAAGGAGGTAGTACTATAATTTCTTGGACTTCAACTAATGCAACTTCTTGTACTTCAAGTGGAGGTGGAGGAAAAGGTACTAGTGGAAGTTTTGATACTGGAGTTTTAAATAATAGTAAAACTTATACTGTAACTTGCAGAGGGACGGGAAATACTATTCCAGGATCCAGTAATAAATTTATTTCAGTAGGAAATAATAATGATAATACTGGTAGTGGTGGAAATAATGGTGGAGGTTGTCCAGAAGGTTGGTTGCAAGAAGATGGAAGTTGTACCCCTACTTATAATTGCCCAGCTGGATCAACAGGAATTTGGCCAAACTGTAAATATACAGTAAATCCAACCCCTTGTCCTACAACAAAAGGTTGGAGTGGAACTAATTGGCCGGATTGTAAATATACAGGAAACGGAACAGGAGGGAATAACGGCACAGCTTGCCCAACAAGTAATGGTTGGAGTGGAACTAATTGGCCGGATTGTAAATATAGTCCGGAGTGTCCAAATGGTTGGACTGGAACATATCCAAATTGTAAATTTATAAAAGAATGCCCTCTTGGCACAACTGGTGAATACCCAGACTGTAAATTAGATAACAACGGCGGAGGCGGAAATGGAGATGGTAATGGAAATAATGGAGGTAATGGAGGTGGTGGAGGTGGTGGAAATAACACTGATGGAAACTGTCCTGTAGGTTACACAGGTAATCCTCCTACTTGTATAGCAAACACTTCTTGCCCAACAGGATGGACTGGAACTTGGCCAACTTGTAATTATGTAGGCGGAGGAAACGGTAATGGAGATGGTAATGGAAATAACGGCAATAACGGAAACAATAATACTTGTCCAAACGGTACTACTGGAACTTTCCCAAATTGTACATTTACTCAAAATTGTCCTATTGGATATACTGGAACTTGGCCTGTTTGTACTAGCGGACCAACAACAAACATAGCTCACTGTTCTAACGGGGTTCAAGACTTCGGTGAAACTGCTATTG
>CAYNLU010000019.1:0-10414 GCA_964398205.1 uncultured Candidatus Saccharibacteria bacterium
CGGGAGAAAATTTATATAAATTTTGATATTCATAAATCTTTTTATTCAATTCTTCTTTTAAGGTAATATTATTATTTTGAATAATATCAAAAATATCATTTTTTAATAACATTAAACCATGCTGTTGCTTTGCTAACAAGTATTTAAAAACAGTTAAGGCTTCGTCTTTCTCTATACCTTTCTCTAATTTTAAAATTGACACTAGGGATTTTTCTGGATCAAAATAATTTTCAACTTTTGTTGAATTAAGAAATTCTGAATTATTATTTAAATTTTTAAAAATTTCATTATGGTAACTTGAAAAATAATCTCTATATTTATCTAGATCTTGCATTTCTTGCAGTTCATTTTTTATATATGATCGTTCTTTGTCTTTTGCTCTTGAGAATTTATCAAATTTTATTTGCATATGTATATTATAACAACTAAAATAAAAGCCGACTATCTAGTAGTCGGCTTAATTCATATTCTCTTTGTTGTCTACCCGCTCGCAGGCTTCAACTATTTAAGTCGCCAAGAGAGGACGACCCTCTTAATCGTTGAAGATTATAACCGTATAACTTCTGCTTTCGCAAAGTCAACAGCCAAGACGAAAATTTTACCTCTGTATTCAGTGAAGAATACATGATCAAGTTCAGCCACGAGAGCTTCTTGATCTTCGAGGGTCAATTGTCTTAATCTTTCGTTGATTAAGAGAGACAAGGTCATCATAGACTCTAGTTTTTCTCGAGGTTGAGCCTCGATAAATTTCTTTACTAAGAATACAAGAACGTAAAGTTCCTCTTTGGAAGAGGCACCTAATAGCTCTTGAGCTTTGTAAGAAATTTTTTTTCTAAAGTCTTTTTTGCTGATTTTCATTTTAAAGTAATTAATGGTTAAGAAAACTTAACATTTAACACCGCAAATGAACCCTTGTTATTTTTACCCTATAATTCTATAGAGAAAAATTTATAATCAAAATTTAATTACAAATTTCTCTCTATAGAAATAATTAAAGAACTTATTATCTATATATAATAGCATATTTTATGTTAAAAGTCAAGTACTCGCTCCTGACTTCTCAACCTCAGCGACCCAAATTCGGACTTATGGCTAATAAAAAAATAAATAAAAAACCGATTCATAGCGTTTGCTAAAAAATCGGTTTTAATTCGTTTCTTTGGTTTTTTGCATCTTTGTATTAGATAACCAAAAACTAATACTTTCATTTTGAGGTATTGCGTATGCCTACTTCCTCAATCAACAACCTATGACAGTCTTGTTACTAACCGTATATCAATCATTTCTTCCGAAACTTCTTGATTTACAGCTGTACCACCTTGGCTTCTATCAGATTGGCCTTGCTTGATAGCAAAGCACACCTGACTTTCACCAACTTGAAGACCAGTGAAAAGTTTAGTATCTGCTTGCACAGAACCGTACTTTTCAACTATCTCCTTGGTCGCTGGATGTCCTACAAAGTGAGGAACTCCTGCAATATCAGGACATTGCATAAGTCTTTTCACTTCATAAGTTCCATCCAACGGGAGGATGGTTGTCGAAGTAATTGCTACTATATTCATTTTGTGAATTTTAGTAGTTAAAAATTGGATCGAGTAACGCCCTACCCCTTCTGCGATAATATAAAAACAACTTATCTTTTAATAATAGCATAATTTATGCTAAAAGTCAAGTAATATTTTTCAAAAGAAAAACCTTGCTTTAGGCAAGGTTCATCTTTTTAACTACTTCAGCGTGAGCTTCTTTATTAGTTCTTTCTAAATATTTCAAGTGATTGCGACGATTAGAAACCATCTTGATAAGTCCTCTGCGAGAGTGATTATCTTTCTTGTGTTTCTTTAAATGACCAGCAAGTTCGTCAATGCGAGCACTTAATATGCCGATTTGCACTTGAGAAGAACCGGTATCCTTATCATGGATTTGGTGGTTCTTTATAACTTTTGATTTTTTCTTTGTTGCTAACATATTTTTAATACTAGCATAAATCGAAGAAAAAAGCAAGCCCCGTCACTCTGAATCAACAGAGCTTGCCCTTATAGGCTATTTTAAGTTCATATAATATTAATAGTATAAAAACTTTACTTAATTAAGTATTTATGTTATAAATATAAGTGATATACTCTGTACTTTTATTTTTTAAAAAAATTAAAAACTCACTAAGATGAGAAATAAGAAAAACGAAACCGTAACCTTAAGGAAGGGGGATCAGGAAATCCACCTCGATTATTCCGATTTAAGAAAAGCAGTGCTCGTATTAAGAGCAGTAAATCACAAATTACGCCAACGCGTAATTGACTTGCTTGAGGGCCAAACCCTAACAGTAACAGATATTTATATCTTATTAAGACTAGAGCAATCTGTAGCATCTCAGCACCTTGCAATCCTACGAAGAGCCGGGGTAGCAATCACAGAAAGGCATGGTAAATTTATCTATTACTCTATCAACAAAAACAGGTTGCACCAAATTGGCACCCTGGTGGAAGACTTAGCCGGTTAGTAAGTTAGTGCAATTATAGAGGGCGTCATACAATTTTGTATCGACGCTCTTTTTATTTATGCTATCAACTAGATGAATAAATATTGTGCGACGTTTATAAAATGCTAAAATTAATAAGTGGCAAATCAAGTAGAAAATTTAAAAAGACAATTCTTAGAATATTTAGAAATAGAAAAAGGTTCTAGTTTAAAAACTATTGAGAATTACGAGAGATATCTTTCTAAGATGATAGAAATCAGTAAGTGGAATAACGTAGACGATATTACAGATGATAGTATTCGTTCTTTTCGTATTTGGCTCAACCGTCAATACGCAACTCATTATGGTATGAAAAGATTAGAAGGTAAAACTATTTCTAAAAAAACTCAAAACTACTATATGATAGCTCTTCGGATGTTCCTCAAATATTTAGCGAAAAGAGATATCAAAGCTCTCCCCGCGGATAAAATCGAGCTTGCAAAAATCGGTGAAAGATCTCTCGACCTTATTAGTCCGACTGAGCTTGGCCGCCTACTCGAAGCTCCACTTTCAAATCCAAAAAATTTAGGTCTTAAAGCTTATCGAGATAAAGCTATTTTAGAATTACTTTTCTCGACTGGACTCCGCGTATCTGAGCTTTGCTCTTTGACTTCCGATATAGATTTAAAATCTGATCAGTTTTCTATTCGCGGTAAAGGAGGTAAAGTTCGCGTAGTTTTTATTTCTGATGAAGCAAAAGAATTCTTGAAAAAATATATGGATTTAAGAAAAGATTTCTCCGAAGCTCTTTTCGTCAAAGTTCCAAAAGAAAATACCAAAGAAGAAAAGACTAATAAACTATCTCCCGGCAAACCCCTCACTCGTCGATCCGTAGAGAGAATAGTAAAAGAATACGCGACGATAGCCGGTATAACTAAAAAGGTTACTCCTCACGTAATTCGTCATTGCTTCGCGACTAATCTACTCGGCAACGGAGCGGATATTCGTTCGGTGCAGATGATGCTTGGTCACGCAAATATTTCTACTACTCAAATCTATACTCATATCACCGACAAACAACTCCTCGAAGTTCACAAAAAGTTTCACGGGAAAAAGTAGATTAGGTTCTAGTTGCTAGGTTTTAGGTTCTAGAATAAAAACACAACTTAATTAGTCTTTAAAAAAATTAAATATTTTTAAGCATCGTGTGGGTCCCCTGTCTTTTTGACTCCGAGGGCGCAGATGCAAAAAATGTTTAATTTTTTTTATATTAATGTGCTACAATATTTTTATGAAAATAATTTCTTGGAATACGAACGGATTACGCGCTACTATCAAGCAAGGTAATTTCGAACCTCTTTTTAAAAAATACAATCCAGATATCGTTTGCTTTCAAGAAACTAAATCCGAACGTGAGCAAATCCCATCAGAATTTCGAGATTATAAAAACTATCATTCCTATTTCTCGCATTCTAAAACTCGTAAAGGTTATAGTGGAGTTGCTATCTACACTCGAGAAAAACCTATTTCTGTATCCGAAGGTATCGGAGTAAAAGAACTTGATCAAGAAGGCCGTATTCTCATAGCGAAATTTAAAAACTTTACTCTCATAACCGGCTACTATCCTAACGGAGGTCAAGGCCCGCATAGATTAGAATACAAACTTAAATTCTACGAAGCTTTCCTAAAATATATTTTAAAGCTTCGCAAAAACGGCGAAAAAGTTATTTTCTGTGGAGACGTAAATACTGCGCATACTGAGATAGATCTCGCTCGCCCGAAAGATAACGTAGAGAATACCGGGTTCTTGCCTATTGAGCGAGCTTGGATTGATAAAGTTATCAAAAATGATTTTATAGATATTTGGCGAGAGAAAAATAAAGATAAAAAAAACGTCTATACGTATTGGGATCAGAAAACTCGTTCTCGCGAACGCAACGTCGGCTGGAGAATAGATTATTTCTTTATAGATAAAAAACTAAAACCAAAAATCAAAAACGTCGGTATGCTCACCGATTACCTCGGCTCCGATCACTGCCCTATTTATTTAGAGTTTTAATTATCGATTTTTACTAGATTAATCTTAGTATCTTTACCGAACCATTTGCGAGACAACTCCTCTACCGTCGGAGTAATATCAGTAAATAAAATTTTAACTTTAGATTTTTTTTCTAACTTTATTTCCGGATGACGAGCTAAATAATTTTTTAATTTTTTAGGAATTATTTCGTCTTGAGAAATAATCTTTATATTTTTATTGGATTTTTTCCCTCTTACGCCAAGGCTACAAAGGGCGAGAATTTCTTTTTTGAGTATTGGATAATGAGTGCATCCTAAGATTAACGCGTCTATTTTTTTCATGAGCAAAGGTTTCAAATATTTTTCTAAAAACGGCTTTGCAAGTTTAGTCTCCCCTTCTTCAATTATAGGTACGAGCAGCGGTGCAGGATTTTCAAAAACTTCTACGAGCGGATTTAATTTATGAATTTCGTTTAAAAAAGTTTGACTACCTACGGTACCTCGCGTAGCGAGAATTCCGACTTTTTTATAATTCACTACTTCTTCTGCAGTCGGTATTAAAACTCCTAAAACTTTCCGGTCAGGGAAAAATTGAAGTAGGAATTCTTGCTGAACTTTACGCAAAGCTCTCGCAGAGGCAGTATTGCAAGCTATAATCACGATTTTACAATTCTCTTTCTCAAAGAGATATCTTAAAGCTTCGCAAGTAAATTCATAAACAGTTTGATGCGAGCGATTTCCATAAGGAACTCTTTTCGTGTCGCCTAAATATACGTAGTTATATTCTGGAAGTAATTTTTTAATACTTTTAGCAATAACTAATCCCCCTAAGCCTGAATCAAAAATACCAATATTCATATTTTTACTATATCACAAAAATATGTTAATCTCTAAACATGATAACGTTTTTAGAAAATTTAAGCCTTAGCAATATGCTCGTCATAGGTGTAGTTATACTTTTAATAATTTTTGAAATCTTTTTAAGATTAAAAAAGAAAACTATAAGAACTAAATATAAATACAACAAAAAGCGCGTCGAAGACTTCGAAGATATGGAAAAGGTCTGGATCGAATACTACCGAGAAGATCAAAAAATATTTAGTTCTCGTATATTGGGTATTTTATTTGTATTAGCTATTATTATAATTTCTCTTGATATTAAAACTTTCTCAGTGCTCGCTATCGTAGCCGGTACTATTATTATCGTACTTCGTGATTATATATTTTCTTTTATTTCTTTTTTCTATGTGATTTCAATTTACAAGATTGGAGACGATATTAGAAATAACGAAATTTTAGGAGAAATAGTTCGTATTAATCCCCTCTACGTTGCGATAGCTGGTAAAGACGAAGACGGCGAATACAACGGTAAACTTCACCGTATCCCAAATATGTTTTTCGCGAGCGGAAGAACCGAAATTCAAGAATTAAAAAACGATGACTATCGTCGAGTTGTTTTGAACGTTGTTTATACTAGAGAAAAATTTGAAGATAATTTTGAAAACTGGTTAGCGAAAGTACGTGCCTTTTTAGAAGAGCATTTACCTTCTCGGACTTGGGAACGAGTTGGGCATTTTAAAGGTTATTTAGGTTTAAAATATAAGCTTAATTATGATTATAATGATAGAGGCGAAGTTGTAGTTCGGATATCCTTTATCGCTCGTCCTCCTAAAAACGTAGAACAAAAAGAAAAGATCCTAGAATTCATAGAGAGTTTAAGGAGAGATACGCTCATAAAACCTCATCAAGAAAATATATAATTTACTCTCAAATATTTTATTTGATATAATATAGCTATGTTAAAATCAAATCGTTTAGACGCGCTTGCAGACGGCATATTTGCTATTGCTATTACTATTTTAGTATTCGAAATAAAACTCCCTACTTATCTCGGAGATATCAGTAATATTAGACTTTGGTATGAATTAGAAAACCTACTTCCTTCATTCTTAAGTTATGTACTTTCTTTTTCTCTGCTTTTCACTTATTGGAGAGCTCATCACTTTTTTATCTCAGTTTACGCAAAAAATATTGATACAACCCTCACAAATATTAACGGGCTTTTCTTTATGTTCGTATCTTTAGTTCCCTTTTCAGCTAGCATACTCGGTCATTATAGTGAGAACGAGCTCGCGATCGCTATATTCGGATTAAATATAATAATTATCGGATTAACTCTCTACTATATGCGTCATTACGTTTTTTATTCTCCTCATATCAAAAATCCTGAAATCACCGAGCACGAAATCTTCGGTAGTACAGTTAGGATCTTGGTCCCTGTTTTATTCTCAATAATAGCAATAATAGTTTCTTTCTATAACACAGAATTATCTTTAACTCTATTCACTATCGCAGTTATTTTCAATCTATTCCCTTATAGTACGAAACTTATAGAAAAGATTTTAAGATAAATTAATTTTTGTATAAACAAATTCTATAAACTAAATAACTCTTCCAGAATTTATAATTAAAACTTTATTATCTTTAGTAAGATTTAATTTATTTAAAACAGCAAAAACAACAGAGCTTGAATATTCACAATCAATAAAGTTTTTAACTTTCTCAAAGACTTCAATAATTTCATTTTCTTCTAAATTAAAGACAAAAATATCTTTAGATAAATGAATATTAATAAAATTATCATAAGGGCTATAAATTCTATACAATTTATCTGCAACCGAAGGTGTTTGCTTAGGTTTAACACCGACAAGCTTTGTTTTATATTTATATTTTTTAATTCCATTTAAAATACCGACGAATGCTTCCCCGCTTCCAATGGGACAAATAATATAATCGAATTCAATATCTTTAATTTCTTTAATAATATTTTCATAAGCTTTTTCATAACCATTAGTAACATCTATAACAATAGAATCATATTTTTGATTAAAAGATAAAATATCTTCCGAAGTATAAATTTTTTTAGATAGATCTAATTCAATTATTTCCGAACCAACTTCTCTTAGTTTTTGTTTTACAAAATGATCTACCTTTTTATCTACTAAAGAAGTTATTTGTAACTTTTTATTTTTTAAAAAACTTGATAAAGAGTATCCAAAATTACCAGAAGTAATAGTTCTAATTTCTTGAATATTTGAATCTAAATTATTTAAAATAAATTCTGATTTTCTATCTTTCCAAGTACCGAAAGGATTCTTGCTTTCATCTTTAATATATAAATTAGGTAAATTAAAAATTTTTGATATTATATCAATTTTAAATAAAGGCGTATTACCAGAATTAAATTTATTTTTTAACATATTTTATGTTATTCATGAAACATGTATTATTTCTTAACATTATGTTTCATATGTAACTTCTTTACTTCTTGTTCTTCGAGGTTTTCTTTAGTTTCTTTTGCCTTATTTGCTAAAATAGCTAGATTTTTATCGTCTAATTTGTCTAATTCTAAAACTCTAGCCTTTAATATTTCAGTTTCATTAAGTTTCGGATTATCTATAACTTCCTCTAAAAGGACATTTAAGATATATCCCATTCTTGGTCCAGGTTTAATACCTATGTCCTTTATCAAATAATCCCCATTTATTTTAAGTTGCTTGACCGATATAGGATCACGGAGAGCTTCTTCAATCATAGCAAAATATTTACGAAGTCTATAAGGGGCTTCAACTTTCTTCATCCCTACCCTATCGCACTCGCGAACGTTCATCAAAGTCCAAATGTTATCCACACCCACCTTAGCAATTATCCTCCTCACCGCAGAAAGAGTAATAGTTTCAGTATCAGAGAAAAACATATGGTTATAAACGAGTGAATAAACTAAGTCAATTTCTTTACGGGAAAACTTTAATCTTTCCATTATTTTTTTAGCCATACGCGCACCGACAACTTCGTGACCGTAGAAAGTATATTTTTTCTTGCCTATTTTATTTGATAATCTACGAGTTCTTGGTTTACCGATATCGTGAAAAAGCGCAGAAATCCTTATAATAAAAGGCCAATTTTTATTTTTAGCATGATTTAAAGCTTCTAAGAGGTGATTAAAAACGTCGAATACGTGCTCCCCTCCTTGCTCACAATTAATTCCTTCTTCTAATTCAGGAATAATATATTGAAGTAAATTTAATTTATTTAATAAAACTATTCCATAACTTGGATTTGGAGAATTTATAATTTTTATAAATTCATCACGAATTCTCTCATTAGAAATATTTTTAATTAAATGAGCATTTCTCGAAATACTATTCATAGTTTCACTCTCAATGGCAAAATCTATTTCAAGAGAAATACGTATAGCACGAAGCATACGGAGAGCATCTTCGTTAAATCGCATATCTGGATCCCCTACTGTTTTTATTAGTTTATTCTTTATGTCCTTTAAACCTTCAAATATGTCCGTTATATTATTAACAGACAAAGCTAAAGCATTTATAGTAAAATCCCTTCTCTTAAGGTCATCTTCTAGCTTATTACTAAATATAACCTCGTCTGGATGCCTAAAATCAGTATATTTACCTTCTAATCTATAAGGAGTAACTTCTACTATATGATATTTGTTTGTTTCACCCGCCTTCACTAAAGTTTCATCGGGCAAGTATTTAACATTATGTGTATCTTTATTTGTTTCAGATGAAACATTATGGCTTAAATCTACGTATGTTTCATGTGAAACGTTTAAATCTGTTTCATATGTAACGTCTTTGAGTATGCAAACAGCAACCGTTCCGAAACTATTCTCATAAACAGTCTTTTCAAAGAGTTTAATTATTTCTTCTGGTTTAGCGTTTGTAGTAATATCCCAATCTTTAGGTTCTCTACCTAATACTAAATCACGTACAGATCCTCCAACTAAAAAAGCCTCGAAGCCTGCTTCGTTTAAAGTTTTAGTTACATATGAAACATAACTAGGTATCTTATCTATTAAGTTTTGAGTTTTAAGTTCCATTTGAATTGGAATTTGTGCGGTGTAGGAGAATCGAACTCCTGTCTCATCCTTGGCAAGGACGTGTTCTACCACTAAACCAACACCGCATTTACTTTATAAACGTTATTTTAAAATAACTAAATTATTATAATACTTTCTTTACGAAAATGCAATTTTAAAATTTTCTTTATATTTTAAAGACTATTTGTAATATAAATAAAATAATGTAATAATATATTTGTTATTTGCACCTGTGGTGAAATGGATATCACAACGGTCTTCGGAACCGTTATTGAGGGTTCGAATCCTTCCGGGTGCACAAGAAAAAGCAAACTTCTTTGCTTTTGGAAGGATTCGAAAGGTTTTTCTTTATTTATTGAAAATAAATAGAAAAACACCTGGCTATGTAGTAGCCGAATCCTTCCGGGTGCACAAAGACAGATATAAATTGTCCTTTTATTTTTTAAGACGCTTTATTTATAAACAGTATTTTAACTAAAAACTGTGGATAACTATGTTTATATTGTTTATAAAGGACAAGTTTAAAGTATGTCTTTTTTGACTTTTAAATTTAAAATAGCTTGTAAAATAAGGATTTATTAGAAAAACCTATAAAATAAGACTTTATTCACATATGCCTAAAGTTTTTACATCAAAAACTCAAAAAACAGGGGAAATAGGCGAAAATATAGCTGTAAAGTTTCTCATGAAACACGGTTTTGCTATTTTAGAGCGTAATTATACTAAAAAATGGGGAGAAATTGATATTGTTGCTAAAAAAGATAATAAAATATACTTTGTTGAGGTTAAATCTGTTTCCCGTAACTTGATAAACGTTTCACAAGAAACCTTAGACAGATACAAACCGGAAGATAATATGCATCCTTGGAAGCTAAAACGGATGTCTAGGACTATTCAAACTTATTTATTGGCTCATAAAGAATTTGATGATTATGAATGGCAAATAGACTTAATAGTTGTCTTTTTAGATCTAATAGACAAAAAGGCAAAAATTAAGAGAATAGAAGATATTATTTTGTAATATCGCTTGGTGC
>CAYNLU010000020.1:0-1137 GCA_964398205.1 uncultured Candidatus Saccharibacteria bacterium
GCGGAGGCGGTTTTTAAGATGGGAAAATTTTCTGCTCGAGCGATGCAATACGCGGTAAGGCTTTATAAAGAAAAAGGCGGAGGCTATCTCGGAGAGAAAACTAAAGATAATAGCTTGACCAAATGGGGGAAAGAGAATTCTAGTATTTCGAAATAATTAAATTTTCGGACGTCCGACGTTCGGGAATATGCTATTGCTTTCTGTAACCGTAATTCTAACGAATAGTATTCTTTAGTATAAATTAAAAAAGCCCTCACAATAATGAGGGCTTTTTGCACCTTAATAGTGCTTTTTCATCTTAATTCGGCCTCTTCCATCTACATAAAAGTTGGACAAAACACTTAAAGAATTAGCCGGTTTTTGGTTTCTCTTAACCGGCGGCTCAGGTGTTTGTTTTTTCTCGAATTTTGTCAGATCTACAAATCCAACAACTTTTGTACCAGGCAATTTTTGTGTTTCCTTTTGCATATTTTGAAGTTTTAATACAAACGACATAAAATATACCGTCTGAATAAAACTTCAAAATCTATTTGAAATATCTATTCTGAAAGAATTCTAGCATATTTAAAGATAAATGTCAAGTATAGGAAATTAAAAAAAGCGCTCATTTATCAAGCGCTTTAGAAATTTTCTCATGAAGATATGATCCATATTTGATCACCAATATTGAAATGCATAACAACATGAGGTTTAGAAAAAACTTCTCTATAGAGTCATAGTAAATTATTTTTCCATCTACTTCATCAGTACATTCTTTGCCACATGCAAACATGTCGAAAGCATATATTACAGCTAAGCGAAAACTTACTACTGCTAATGTTGCTAGCAATATCTGAGTAGCTACTATAAAATAAAGACAAGCCTTTTTCATTGAATTAAAATTTTAAGATTAACAAATAACTAAAATAACTAGAGTAGATTATTAAATAAATTAAAGAATAAGTCAAGTCTTAATATTTTAAAATTAAACTTTCTTCTATTTTATGCTAAAATGAATTTATGGAAGAAAAGAAGAAAAATCTAAAATCTAAAATCTGAAAATAATATCGTTATTTATCAAGCAAAAAACGGAGCTATTGAATTAAAGACTGATATTAGTAAAGAAACTATTTGGGCAAGTCAAAATCAGATTGCTGA
>CAYNLU010000020.1:1237-7522 GCA_964398205.1 uncultured Candidatus Saccharibacteria bacterium
GATTCTATTCAAAACTTACTTCCGGAAAATATAAATTTAGACCCAAAAGCTATTTTATGCTAAAATGAATTCATGGAAGAAAGTAAAAAAATAGTAACGCGTTTTGCTCCAAGCCCTACAGGATTTATGCATGTAGGTGGTGTTCGGACTGCTATTTTTGCTTATTTATGGGCTAAGAAGAACGACGGGGAATTTATCTTGCGGATAGAAGATACTGATAAGGCTCGTGAAGTGGCGGGTTCAGTAGATCATATCGTTGAATCTTTAAATTGGTTTAATATTAAATACGATCAAGGTCCGTATTTGCAATCAACTCGTTTAGATTTATATAAAAAGTATGCAAATATTTTGATTGAAAAAGGTTTAGCTTATCCGGATCCTTACAACGAAGAAGATTTGGAAGTTTGGCGTAAAGAGTCCGAAGAGAATAAAAAACCTTTCTTGTATCGGGATCATAGACCCGAGAATTTTGAAGTTTGGGACGGAACTAAACCTCTGCGTTTTAAAGTGCCTGAGATTAAGAGATACGAATGGGAAGACGTAGTTTTCGGTAAACTTTCTGCTGGCGAAGAAGCCCTCGATGATTTTATTCTAATTAAAGGTGACGGTTATCCGACTTATAACTTTGCGCATATTGTAGACGATATCGAAATGAATGTGACTCACGTGATGCGCGGTCAAGAATTTATTTCTTCGACTCCAAAGTTTCTTTCTCTTTACGATGCTTTAGGATTAAAACCTCCTATTTTTGTAACTTTGCCTCCAATATTAGGAAACGAAGGAACCAAGAAATTAAGCAAAAGAGACGGCGCGAAAGATATTTTAGAATATCGGGCGGAGGGATATTTGCCTTCGGCTATGTTTAACTTTTTAGCTTTTTTGGGTTGGAATCCTGGAGGCGAAAAAGAAGTTTATACTATAGAAGAATTAGTAAACGTTTTTGATATTACTAAAATTCAAAAGTCCGGAGCAAAATGGAACGACGAGAAACTCGATTGGTTTAACAAAGAGCACTTGAAAACTTTATCTGAAGCCGAAATTGAAAAAAATATTTTAGAATATTTACCGGAAGATTATAAAAATCCGAAATTAGTAAGTATAGTTTTCGACCGTATTTCTAAATGGGGCGATATCAAAAATTTAATCGAAGGAGGGGAGTTGGATTGGTATCTGAGCCTACCCGAATACGATAAAACTAAACTAATTTTCAAAAATACTAGCGAAGAGAAAATCAAAGAAAACTTAATTAAAGCGAAAGATATTTTAGAGCAAATTGATGAAAATAATTTCACAATAGATAATATAAAAAGTCAACTTATGGCTTTAGCTGAAACTTTAGAATCCAAAGGGGAATTACTGCATCCTGTAAGATATGCATTATCAGGTAAAGATCGTTCTCCAGATCCTTTCATAATCGCTTTTATTTTAGGTAAAAATGAATCGATCAATAGACTTCAAAAAGCTATATAAAAAATCGTATTTCTTAGTATTAGTATTTTTATTTTTGATTTTATTTCAAAATAATTTTTCTCTTGCGCAAACTAAAGAAGAATTAGAGTCTAAAATAAATTCTAAAAATACAGATATCGAGAAATTAGAAAACGAGATCAAAGCTTTTCAAAATGAATTAAACTCGCTCGGTAAAGAGAAGAATTCTTTATCGAAGACTATCAAAGAGCTCGATATTAATCGTAAAAAGCTTCTTCTAAATATCTCTCTAACTGAGAATAAAATCGCAAAAGCGAATCTCAAGATCCAAAACTTAGGTAATGAGATAAATACTAAAGAAGATTCTATCGATATAAACCTCAAAGCTTTAAAGAATAATATTCAAAATATAGATCAAATCGAAAATAAAAATTTGATTTCGCTTTTAGCGTCTTCGAATAATCTAAGTAATATTTGGAACGATTTCGATCAAATGCTTTTAGTTAAAGAAAGTATCTTGGACAATACCTTAAATTTAAAGAAGATCAAAGGGGAATTAGAAGTTGATCAAAATAGCGAAGAAAAAGCTAAAGCTGAGCTCGTATATCTCAAGAACGAATTAGCTGATGAGAAAAAGATTATCGAGCAAAATAAAAAAGATAAAGAAAACTTACTAAAGCAAACTAAAAATAGCGAAGCTAATTATCAAAAACTCCTCAAAGAAAAGCAAGCCTTGAAACTCGCTTTAGAGAAAGAATTACGCGACTATGAATCTCAACTTAAATTTATTTTAGATCCGAATAGTTTACCTGGAGCTGGAGTTTTATCTTGGCCTTTGGAAAAAGTTTTCGTAACTCAACTTTTCGGTAAAACTTCCGCTTCAGCGAGGTTATATACCTCAGGTTCGCACTCTGGAGTCGATTTTAGAGCGTCCGTAGGTACGCCGGTTTACGCTATGGCTGACGGAATCGTTGGCGGAGTTGGTGATACAGATACGACTTGCCCTGGAGCGAGTTTTGGTAAATGGATCTTTATCGAGTACAATAACGGACTCTCAAGTGCGTACGGGCATTTATCTTTATCTAAAGTATATGCTGGTCAAAAAGTTTCTCGAGGCGAAGTCGTCGGTTATAGTGGTAATACTGGTCATACTACTGGTCCACATCTGCACGTCACAGTTTATGCGAAATCTGGAGCAAAAGTTCAAACTTTGCCTAGTAAGAGTTGCGTAGGTAAGACTTTGACTCAACCGATAGCTCCAGTGAACGCTTATTTAGACCCGATGTATTATTTACCGGCGTATAAAGCGAATTAGTAGGAATTAAGAATTTTAGTCAAAATTAAGTTATAATTAAAAATATGAAAAATTTAAAAAATCAACAAGGAGGTTTTATAGAATTAATAATTGTAATTATAATTGTTTTTTTATTGATGAGATATTTCGGTTTAACTTTTACGGGAATAATTGATTGGATTTATAACTTATTCTTAAGTGTTAAATAAGCCCTTTTTTAGTGATATGAATATATTACATACCAAAAGATATATTGTGCGACGTTTATATATTATATATACCTTTATAATATCTATTTCTTTTTTATTTCCCTTAATCAACCTAAACGCGCAAGAACTACTCCCCGATAAAGTAGAAGTCGTTAAAGCTCGTGTGCTCGAAGTTCGAGATAAAGAAAAAGAAGTCATCCCGACTTTCAATATAGAAAACAGGGTACAAGAAGTGAAAGCTATCCTCTTAGAGGGCGAAGGTAAAGGTAGAGAGGTAACTTTTAATAACGACTTCACTTCCCTTTCTCCGGATCAAATTTTTTATCTCAATCATACTATCGATAAAGACGGCGTAGAATATTTCGCAATGCTCGAACCTTATCGTATGAACGTAATATATTTATTCTTGGGATTATTTATTTTGCTAACGATACTTATCGGAGGGGTTCAAGGAGTCCGAGGTCTTATAAGCCTCGCTATTAGTTTAGTCTTAATAGTTTATGCACTTGTACCTTTTATACTTTCCGGATACTCGCCTATCTTGGTAAGTATTTTAGTTTCTTCTTTTATAATAATTCTCGGTTCTTATATCACTCACGGTTTTAATAAAACTACGACTTCTGCAGTTTTCGGAATGATACTAACAGTCATCATAACCGGAGCTCTCGCTTATCTCGCTATCGATTTAGGAAACTTTAGTGGATACGAAACCGAAGAAGCGGTTTTCCTTAATCTTAATCATCGAGGCAATATTGATCTCGTAGGAATACTTATCGGTGGAATTATGATCGGGCTTTTAGGAGTACTCTACGACGTCGCTATCAATCAAGCTATCTTCGTCAAAGAGCTTCATTCTATCGCGCCTAACGTCGAGAAGAAAAAGATTTTTAAAAGAGCTTTCTATATGGGCCGAGAGCATATCGGAGCGCTCGTAGATACTCTCGCTATCGCTTACGTCGGAGCTTCTTTACCTTTATTATTACTTTTCTCAAATACTCCTAATATAGAAGTTACTTTGAATCGCGAAATCTTTGCAGTTGAAATAATCCGAATCCTTATCGGTAGTATAGGATTAATACTCGCAGTACCTATTACGACTTTTATCGCAAGCATGATGCTCATCAAAGAAAATAAAAACAAAGATGCGAGTCTCCTAAATCAAGAAGAAGAAAACCTAAAGCATTATAAACACAGTCATTAATTAAAATAAGGCAAATAAAAAAGCACAACTTATGAAATTAATCATAATGTTGTGCCTAATATTAATCTTGCCCTATATCAAATCTTTTCAGATCTGGTTTTAATGAAAAATCTTTAGAAAATATCTCCTTCATTTTATATTTTATAATTTTATGAAATATTTCCTTAACTTCATTTGGGTCATATGAATTTTCTTTGGAAAATTTATGTATATAAAAATGCATGTCACTAAAAGATTTTGAAAATAAATACTCCATTAAATGTTGTTCTTTTAGTTTTTGTTCAATGTGTGTATTTTTACTAAATTTAGGCATTATCTTAATTTTTAAAACTGTTTAGTTATTTTATGAATTTGTAAAACCTATAAGGGTTCGGTCTTTTTTCTCAAATACCATGTCTACGGATCTGGTTTGAAGTTCACGATAAGCTTTCTCAATTTCTTCATTAGTAAGACCTGTGGCTTTGGTTAAAGCCGGTATATTATCCCAAACAGTTATAGGACTTGGACCGCCAGTTCGAGAATAATGAAAAATAAAAAGAATTCCTAAAATTTCCAAGGTTGTTTTTTCTCCCATAATTATTGTTTTTAAAGATCAATTAATACTTTATCTATAACACAAAATAACCTATTTTGTCAATCCTAGTCGCAACTTGTTGAGAGGGTGTAACCTTTAGCTTTAGCTTCGGATTCAGAGCCAAAATATATGCGATTTTCTTCTTTTATACTTTTCCCAGCGGAGCAACCAAAGGGATAATACTTCTTGCCTCGTTTTGAAGCAAAATATTCCCTACCCTTTAAGTCCGGGCCGTCATAACTAAGGCTTTCTAGAGGACTACTATCCCCCTTCATTTGCTCTAAATTGCCCGTATTTGAAGGGTTAAGAGCTAAAGCGCCTTGATTAGCGTATTTGATTAAAGATTGATAATTAGGGGTATTTTTAGACAATCGGCCCAAGAAAAACGAGATAAAAGCCACCAATATGATAATAGCTATAATCAATAAGTCTTTACCGGTTTTACTTTGTAAAAAACGCTTGATTTTTTCCATAATATGGTATATAGTTAATTACACATTAATTTTAACATTAAATTTAAGAAAACAATATGGCACATAGAAAAGCCGGCGGTACCGCCAAAAATTTACGGGATTCGAAACCAAAGTACTTAGGTACTAAACTTGCTGATGGTCAAAAAGCTAAAGCTGGAGATATCATCGTTCGCCAAAGAGGTACAGTAATCCTAGCAGGAGAAAACGTAGGACTCGGTAAAGATCATACTTTGTTTGCTCTAAAACCTGGAACTGTAAAGTTCGGAACTAAAAGAAAAGTTTCTTTTGATGGTAAAAAAGCAGTAAAGAAAATCGTAAACGTAAAATAATACTAATAAAAAACACTACTTAAATGAGTAGTGTTTTTTGTTTATTAGATTTTTGTTATCTCTAAACTTAAGAAAGATTTCTTGCCCTTTATTTCTATCGGGACTTTGATCTCGCCTAATTCTTTTATAGGTTTGTCTAGGATTATGATATCTTCTTTAATATCTATATGGTGCTCGGATTTTAAAGCTTCTATGATTTCTTTCTTGTGTACAGAAGAGAATAAGTGGCCTTTATCGTTGGCTTTACCGGAAAGATGAATTACTTTGCCTTCTAATTCTTTGAGATTACGGATAAGGAGGTTCTCTTCGATTTCTTTCTCTACTACGATAGCCTTTTGTTTTAATTCTAAATTTTTGATAGCTTGCGGGGTAGCTAGGATTGCTAGTTTATTAGGAAGTAAAAAGTTATTCGCATATCCGTCGTTAACTACTTTAACTTCATTTCTCTTCCCTACTCTCGGTACATCCTTTAAAAATATTACTTTCATATTATTGCCAATTGTTTAAAACTTCTAATGCTTTTTTGATTTGTGGATCTTCTCCTTCTTTGTCGCTCGGTTTAACTTCTATGTCTGGAGTAAGTCCTTTCTTAGAGATAGATACTCCGTTTGGAGTTAGCCATTTAGCGATAGTAACCTTGAGACTAGTATCGTCGCCAATATTTACAACTTCTTGAACTGAACCCTTACCATAACTTTGAGTACCTACGAGTTTCGCTTTATTGTAATCCTTGAGGGCTCCAGCTAAGATTTCAGAAGCACTAGCTGAACCTCCGTC
>CAYNLU010000021.1:0-6847 GCA_964398205.1 uncultured Candidatus Saccharibacteria bacterium
TGTAATCCTTGAGGGCTCCAGCTAAGATTTCAGAAGCACTAGCTGAACCTCCGTCTATTAAAATAACTAGTTTTAAATTATCATTAAAAACATCATACCCGTGACTTTGGTATAGCTTTTGCTCTTTACCTACTCCATAGTCTTCGATAAGTACAGTCTTACCAGAAGGCAAGAACCAAGAAGCCATATCAACTGCACTTTCTAAATATCCTCCTGGATTGCCTCGTAAATCTATAACCAGTTTATCAGTATTTGCATTTGAGAATTCTTTTATAGCGTCACGGAAAAGTTTATTAGAATTACCAGTAAAGCTATATAATTTTATAATAAAAGCTTTATCTTTAATTTCAGTTTCTAAAGTTGGAACAGTAATAATATCTCTAACGATTTTTATTTCTCTAGGTTTACTTTCGTTAGGTCTTAAGATTGTTAAAGTCACTGTAGTCCCCTTTTCTCCACGAATAAGCTTAATAGCTTCTTCGGTAGACATATCGTTTGTAGTTTTATCATCAATAGCTAAAACTTTATCACCAGACTTCATACCCGCTTTATAAGCTGGAGTATCTTTAAGAGGTGCTATAACAGTCAAAATATCATCTTTGATTCCAACTTCCATCCCTACTCCACTAAAATGACCATCTATATCTTCTTCAAAGATCTTTTTCTCTTCAGGTGTAAAAAAGGTACTATATGGGTCTTCTAATGAAGATACTAATCCTTTAATAGCTCCATAAACTCTCTCTTGGTTATCGATTTCTTTTGCTTCAGGATATTTTTCATCAATCACATCCCAAACTTCCCAAAAAGAATCTAAGTTGACTTGATTAGGATCTACTTGACGTTTTTTAAAGATTCGAGCCAAGTTATCTATATTGTTACTCTTCCATAAACCAATATATAAACCTAAAATAAAAGTAAGTAAGGCGACAAGGATAGTATATCTATTTTGTTTTTCTTGAAAAAAATTTAACATATAAATTAATTACGATCCATAAAATGTAAATTCTCAGAGAAATTTTCAAACATTTTCTTTATCGGGGTTTCTTTCTTGAAAGCTTTTCTAACCATAAAAGATAAATAAATCATTGCTATTCCTGTTAAGACAAACAAAATATTTTTAATGAAAGATGGAAAACCTAAGTATGGTAAAATACTTGTCCATATACCTATATATAATAAACTTTTTGATATCTGCATTACCCTATTATATAATAGCGAAAATTATAAGGCAATTGAGATGAATGAAGAAGCGTTGTCTGGTACTTTTGTATCATAATGCCAGACTTTTATGTTCATAAAAAGAAGCATAAATATTAAGAAAATCAGAGCAGAACTCTTTACTATGACAAACGGATGCATTATTTCAGTTTTGATTAAGTAAATCATAAATATTATTAAGAATAATCCAAGTATAGCAAAAAGCAAAGTAGAAATTGTATTATTAGGATTCGTTGCGAATTCTTTTATAAAATTCACAAGATTAAAGTTAGTAACTTTTTTACTCAAAGATGAAATCGCTGAAACCTCGTTACTGACTAACTTATTATCTTTTGTAACTATAGGAGTATTTTCTTTAACTTCATTTACTATTTTTTCTTGAGTGTTATTTATAGCTATTTTCTTAACTTCTTTTGTGGTGGAAGTAGGTTTCTTTGTTTGTTGTTTTGGAGTTGTTTTTATTTCTTCTCCTAAAACATTATTAGAATTAGTTATTTCATTGTTGGTACTTAAAACTACTTTTTGAGTATTAGTATTATTAATACTTGGAGTGCCAAAGAATTGAACCACGAAAACAGCTTCGTGACCTTCATAAAAACCTTTTGCAGTAGCTATACCGATTTCAGTATATTCTTTTTTGACAATATTAGCTCTATGTCCAGGGGAATTCATCCAAGCTAAAGTTACGTCACTCGATTCATTAAAGTTTACAGCTAAATTCTCGCCTGCATATTTATATTTATAGTTTACTTGATCTAAAAAGTACCAAGGGGTTTTACCGTCTGGAGTATTATGAGCAAAATAACCTCGACTAGCCATATCAAGAGCTTTTAAAGTTGCAGCTTCTTCTAAAAGTGGATTTACAGTCAAAGTATTGGTATTGTTTATTGATCTTTGTTCATTGGTTTGTTCTACTAAGACATCAGGTAAAACTAAAGCTAAAAAGTTAGTTTTGTTAAAAACTACAAAGTATTGAACCAAGAAAGATAATTCTAAAACAATAACTAAAAGAAAAAGGAAATTTAAAGTACGATGCTTCAGAGCGTGAGGTATATGCGAATTTTCTTCTCTTGGAATAAGGTGATTTTTGATTTTATTAAGTATTTTTTTCACTACCTTATTATATAACAAATAAAACGCACCGTCAATTAGATGCGTTTTATTTAAATTTTATTTATTAAGGAAGTTGTGGCTTTGGAACTTCTATGCCTTCACACTTTAGAGAATTAATCTTCCATAGTGTTGTTTTATAAACTGCTCCTGTTCCCTTCCCATTAGTTAGACCGAAAGGTATCCAAGGATCTAGAATATCAGCCTTGTATTTTTCTTGGAATTTAACTACAGCATTTTTAGTAGTTAAACCATAAATCCCATCTATTTTTATACTTAAGCCTAAGTTTTCATTTAAGAAAGTTTGAAGTAATTTCACTTGTTCAATATCGTTTTTACCTCCCATTTTCATATAAGAATTTAAATAAGGAGTGCAAACACTATCTCCTAAAACCTTCCCTTCTTCTTTCTTAGGTTCTTCTTTCTTATCTTCAGTGGTTGTATTTTCTGTAGAAGCACCTAATACAGAACCAGTATTAGAACTAGGAGTTCCTGTAAAGCTTGAGCCTCCACCATTTCCGCCACTATGCACGAAATCATCGTTAGTTATTGTACAAGTTATAGTTTCTCCAGAGTTAACTGATACTTCAGTACAATTATTATAAGCTGCTGCATAATTAGAAACATCACTTTCAACAACAGTATATATTCCAGGTTCTAAAGTTAAAACTTTTTCTCCCATTAAATTATTTTCTTCATCTTCAACGAAAGAAATTAATTCTTCACTACCATCAAGAGAGAAAGAAAAATCTCCAGCTGTCATTTCTCCATTATCATTATTTACAACAATTTTCTTAACTATTAGAGTTCCTGTCTCTGGAATCACAGTATTATCTACTGAGAAGTTTAAAGTTTCTCTAACATTATTTTCTCCGGCATCATCAGTAGGATTGAAAACGAAACAATAATTACCGTTTTCTAATACTGATGTATCTAATGCATAACTGAAATTCTTACCATTCCAAGTAGCTACATTGTTAAAGCTATCAACATTACCAGCTACTGTATTTGAACTACAGCTTCCCTTTCTAACAGCCCATTGCACAGCGTCATCGTTGATTTCATCATTATCGTCATAAACAGCAGTTAAGTTAACAGTACCTGAAACAACTTGATTTAAAGTAGGGTTAGTTATTTGACCGTTAGTTTGGAATTTTTCAAAATCATAAGTTGTTGTAAAATTATTAGCTTTTACTAGAACTTTATCAAAATATCCATCAAGTCCTTGATCAGAATTAGAAGTATCTCCTAAATTCAAAGCAAAAACACGAATATTTGATCCAGGACTTAAATCATCCATATCTGCTGGAATAGCAGGACAAGTATATGGAGAAGCACTACCTCCTGTACGAGTAGTAACAGGATAAGCCATATTAGGATCGAAAGTGACTGTTGTGAATCCTGTTTTTGAACCTACAGTAGGAACTACGTTGTATCTACAGTCGTAGAATTTTAAATCATCAGATACTCCGAAGTTAGCATATACATTCATATAGAACTGCTCTTCTTGAGTCTCTAAACCTCCGTTACCTATCATGAAATCATAAGAGATTGATTCTATTTCTGAGATAGGTTTATTAATGAAATTCTCTGCTATGAATTTATCACTATTTCCAATTACAGTATTTGTTATAGGTTTAACATAAAGACTACCTGAACCAATACTAGCTTTAGCAGTACTAAATTCATAAGGAGTTTGAGTACTTAAATCTCTATTGAACATCCATCCAGGTTGATTTTCACCAGCTGAAGTATTTTTATTTACAACAATAGTTTCAGATAAAGTATTACTTATAACTAATTTCCAAGGTAAAGTCCAAGCACTAAAATTATTACCAGCGTCTTTAGCTCTAACATTCCAGAAATAAGTTGCAGGTGTAGCTCCAGTTGAATTTATGTCTGAACTAGTTAGAGTTTCTGAAGTGTAAACAGGATTTACAAAAGAGCCATCAGGATTTGTATTCATATCGTATGAGGCTTGATATACGTATGTAATAGGTGAAGCCCAACTTTCAGCTGCAGTCCAATCAATAAGAGTATTTGCAGAAGATAAATGCACGCTATTATTTGCTGGAGTTAAATGTACTGGTGTTGAAACACAAGTCTTATTCCACACAATTACAAATTTATCAGATTGTAAATTTGTAAATTCAGGGACAGTTAAACTCGGAGTTGCCATTTCTGCTTCTTCTAAAGTATTTCCGGTAGTATAACCAGCTAACGCATACATCATAGGAGAAATACAAGCTGTACCTGTATTTTCATAAGTACTATAGTTTGCTCCTCTAGTCATATCTGAAGTAGTTGCATAATATGGGTTTGGATTGTTATATCCAGTAGAACTTAAATTATAGTTACCTGTTCCTGAACCGATATTTGTAGCAGACCAAGTTGCAGTCATAGGGAAAGAAGCATTGTTAGTATTTTCTACATAAGCAGGAGTACCATTTATATATTTTGCGATTGTAACTTTTACGTATTCAGGTAAAGGTACTACTTCATTAGCATTTCCAGAAGTAGTCATCCAAGTACCACCTCTCTCACCTGCTTGATAGTTATCTGTCCAAGTTCCAGACATACTACCATCAGAAGCTATAGTTCCAGTAACATTCATTGTAGTTTGAGGTTCTACCGCATCAGCTGTAGCAGTATAATTCATAGATAAAGTAATAGAATTACCAGATACACTACCTGAAGTAATAACCCAAGCATAAGGACTAAGTCCTCCATTGCCTGACACTTGATCCATTTCATTTTGAGACAAAGTTACAGTATGAGGATAATCAGTACCGTTATAATTAAAAGCAAAGACATAATTACCAGAAACATCCCAATCTATAGATATAGCTTGAGTTTTACCAGGTATTAAAGCTTGTCCGAACAATAAACAAAAAATCAACACATTCGAAATTATTTTTTTCATATTTAATAAGTTATTAATAAAATTAAAAATCCTAGACTAATAAACCAATACTACCTTTTATTAGAAATAAGTCAAACTCAATTTTTTATTGAAAATATTCATCAGTTTGAGTGTGAATATCATCAAAAACTTGTCTCATTACGGCTGCCGCTCCTAAAGCTCCGGAAGAAGGTCCGGATTCCATCATAATAGCAAAAGCGTATTTTGGATTTTCATACGGAAAAAATCCTATTGTCCAAGAATTCACACGATTTTTTAAAACACCTAATTGAGCTGTACCGGTCTTTGCAGCAATATTTACATAATCAACATTAAGCGGAGTTGCAGTTCCCGAAGTTACAGCTTGACGCATACCGCTATATACAACTTTTAAATACTCTGGGTTAAGTTCTATTTTCTCAAAAGCATTTTTTGCTTCTTGGTCTTCTAGTAAAAAGTGAGGTGTAACAAAAGTGCCTCCGTTAGCTAAAGAAGCTGTTGCTCGAACCATCTCAAGTGGAGTAACTTGAAAACCATACTGACCTATAGAAGTATGATAAGTATTTCCGATACGCCAAATTTCTCCGTTAAAGTTTTTTGCTTTCCATTCTGGATTTGGAATTATTCCTTCTTTTTCACTAGGTAAATCTATACCAGTTTTCTCTCCGATTTTAAACATTTTAGCGTATTTCTCTAGTCTAGAAATACCGAGACCTTTTTGATCTCCAAATCCTCCACTTATAGTATAAAAATAAACGTCAGAAGACACAGCAATAGCTTCGGCCATATCGGTATAACCGTGAGCTTTCCAGTCTTTAAATACAGTACTTTGGCCTGGAAAATACGGATTAGGTATAGAAATACTACCAGTAGAAAGAATTTGTTTATTAGGATTTATAATACCCTCATTTAAAGCTCCAAAAGCAAAAAATGGTTTTACAATAGATCCAGGAGTATAAAGACCTGCGGTAATACGGTTTAAGAAAACTTTTCTAGAATCATTAATATAATTTGCAATTGTAGATTTATCTTCTCCTTTAGATAAAATATTACTATCATATTCAGGATAACTTGTAGCGCCTAAAATTTCTCCGTTTTTTATATCCATAATAATACCTACTCCGCCTTTATACCCATAAGCGCTTGCATTTTCTTTTATCTTGTTAAACATAGCTTTATTAATCCGACTATCTAAAGTTGTGTTTAATTCGGGTCCACGTTCTGGAGGATTTACAATATTGAAAGAATGAATTTGACCCTTTGCATCTACTTCAACTATTTTGGAACCGTTTTTACCTTTTAATCTATCGTCATAAACCTTTTCTAAGCCATCCTTACCAATAAAGTCAGTTTGCCAGTATTTACCTGTTTTATCAGATTGAGGTGAAGCTACATAACCTAAAACATGAGAAAATCCTCCGTTTAAATAATTACGCACCGAGGTGAATTCTTCTTGATTTTGATTTTCAAAATTAATTTCACTTTCTATCAATTCTTGATTTGGAATTTTTGTATTCCAAGCTAATTCTACTTTATTTCTATCATAAATAATGCCTCTATCTGCAAAAATAATAACTTCATCTAATTTATTATTTTCACTTCTTTTAAAATAAGCTT
>CAYNLU010000022.1:0-4080 GCA_964398205.1 uncultured Candidatus Saccharibacteria bacterium
TCTTTTGCAGCTTTGTTAGTAAAAGTTACCGCGAGGATAGATTCTGGTGCTACACCTTCTTTTATTAGGTTTACTATTCGGTGAGTTATAGTCTTGGTTTTACCTGCTCCTGCCCCAGCAAGTATAAGCAAAGGGCCATCTTTGTGCATAGCGGCTTCTCTTTGCATAGGATTTAGTCCTTCTAAATGTTGCATTATTTAATATTAGCATAGATTAGTTATTTCTTCCTAAAAATACTTGACAAATAGCTATATTATGTGCTATAATATGAGGATATTGTTCTTTAAAAATAAATTTTTAAGTTAATTTTGGGTTTATCTGCCTGAATCTAGAACTAACTTAAAAATTTAATTATCATGAAATATTTGTTTTTTTCTTTAATTTTTGGATTTATTTTTTCATCTTGCGGTAGCTCAAAGATATTCGTACCCTCGAGCTATGTATCAAGAGAAAAAATTAATTTTTTTAATATAAAAGCAGAAATGCTGAAAAAAAGCCAGCTGTTTTCGGACACAGCGCAAGAAATTGTACTGAAGCCGATTGTCGCCGAAAAAGGCTTTGCTCTCCTACTTGAGGATGGGACCGTAAACTTGCAAAAAAATTCCCAGGACTCGGTAAAAATATTACCGAAAACCCCAGGAGTAGTAAAAGAAATTATGCAGGGTTCAAATAAAGAAACCTTACTGAAAGTTTCTTTTGATGATTCCGGTAGTTTTCTTTTATTCGGACCAGATGAGTCCGAAGAAGGAGTTTACGTTCTTTATACAAAAGATGATAACCGTGTAAAATACGGTAATCTTGAGTATGAAGTTTCCGTCGGAGAAGGAGCGATTTTATATTTTGCTTCCTTCTATATGGAAAAGCAAGCCTTAGCAAAAGTGCTAAAGGGTAAAAAGATTAAAAATAAATCCTAGTATTTAGCTAGGTAAAATCAAAAAGGGTAAGCTTTCGCTAAACCCTTTTTTTAATTTCTATTTTTACTTCTTAAACAATTCAGCTGCTTTTTCTCTAAAACTTATTGATTCTTCTTTGATTATTTCAAGAAAATTAGGAACTTTTTCTCCAAAGAAATCCATCAAGTTTTCCGGTGAAGAATTCTTTTCTAATAATTCTTCATATTTTGCTAAATCTTCTTCGGAAAGCATCGGTAGAGTTCGCATCAATACGTTTTGGAAAATTATACTCCCAATTCTATTAATAGTTTCTTCTTGTTTATCTTCTGGAAGATCCTTTATATTAAATAAAGTTATTATATCTTCGCGAACTTCTTGTTGTTGTGTATTCATATTTTCTTTTCCTTCGTAGCTTTATGCGTAGAAGGATAGTTAGTTAATAATTAATTTTTATTATTGTTTTTATCATAAGGCTTATATTTACTATAATCTTCAGTGTCTCCTTTCTTTGCATCTTGTTTAAAAGATTTGTATTCATTTTCACTTGTTCCTTCTTTGTTGGGTTTATATTCATTTAATTCATTATTTTTAATCTTAGATAAATTTCCTGTATCTTCCTTAAAAGATGAACTTGGATGATATTTTTCTATTTCATCTAATTCCGGGTTATTTATATCTTCTTGTTTTAATATAAATTTAGGATCTATATTTATTCTTTTGATCTTTGCTAACGCAGTTATTCTCTTTAAATATTCATCAATTTTTTCCCCTGCTCCCCAATTCCATTGAGGTTTTGCTAAATCACCTAATTTTTCTCTAACCTCAGTTAGATAATCAGTTAATATATTTTCATTTTTTTCTAAATAACTATTAACTGTATTATTTTTTATTGTTTGAGTTAAATCACCAAACATTTTTTCATCCAAAGCTTTAATATTTTTATTATATTCATAATAAATAGCTCTTACCTCTTTATTATTCAGAAAATCATTTTCATTATCGAATATTTTTTTGCCGTAATTTAATTTAAATATTTTTTTAACTTCATTGTCTCCCTTCATCACGTTTTTAAAATCTTTTAATTCTTTGATTTCTTTTTCATTCAATTTTATGTTTTCTGACAAGCTGTCTTTCCAGTCATAAAAACCATACTTTTCTTTTAATTCGTCAGTGAAACCTTGTGCTTCAGTTATGTCTTTATACAAGTTAGTAGCTTCTTCGACTGTTAGATTTGGATTATTTAATATGAATTTATTAAACTCTTCATCGTTATCAATAAATTCTAATACCTTGACGTTAATTTCTTTTAGATTAATCATTAGTTGCTTGCCTTCTTCTCCGTACATATCTGAATATTGAGATCTTTCCAAAAATGTTTTTAATGATAAATCTTTAACTTTATCCCAATCTTTGTATTTGGTTATATCTTCAAGTTTGTAAGTATTATTTATTTTTTCTGGAGCTACTATATTATCATCATCAATTTCATCGGGTTTAACTACTTTACCACTACTGTATTGGTTTTCGAAGTATTCTCGGCTATCATCTTCGTTGAGATAACTATTTGAAAAAAGATCATCTTCAGTAGAAACTATCCTCTCAGGTTTAACTAAGCCTTCGTTTTTTTCGTAAGCTTCATTTATCTTTGAATAAGTTTTTTGTAATTTAGATTCCTCATAATCTTCTAAATCTTTTTCAAAGCTGTCACCTTCGTGATGCACATCTTTAACCACCCCCTCTTTATCTATTTCGTATGAAATTAATTTTCCATCTTTATCAACATCTAATTTTAAGCTTATATTATTAATAGCTTTTTCGTTGTAGCGGATCTCGTGACCCTCATCGTCCATTCTGCCTAACTTTATAGCTAATTTTTTTAGATAATTCGCCATATAGCGATCATCATCAACCTTATCAAGATTCAATCCTTGATATTTAGCAAGCTTTTCCGCTAATTCACTATCTGACCTTATTAAACTACGATAAACATAAGTTTCCCCTAAGTTTTTTTGACTGTCTATTATAGATTCAGGTTTTATAGTTTTAATATCAATTTTATCTCCTTCTGCTTTAGTATCTTCTAAAATTGGTTTTTGGTCTTTATCTAATAAAGTTCGATCAACTTTAGTTGCTTCTTGGTCTGCATCCCCTGAAATATTTCCCTCCTCATTATTTACATGATTTTCCACTGATTTTACCTCTAAGGTTTCGTTGTCGATTTCTTTGTGTAATCCTACTTCTAAAGAGGTAATTCCAATCCCGATAGATAGGCTTGTATTTAGCAGGCTTTTTATTCTTTCTCCGTTTTTTATAAATTTAGCAAATTTTATCTCTGATTGTTCATGCAAATTTAATTCATTAATAAAAGTATTTATGTCAAAATCATTTTCAATAAGTATTTCGTCTTTCGGTCTATTTCTTATTTTATTGGTTTTTTCATCAATATAGTGATTAATCAATTTTCTACAGATTATACCTCCTCCTGTAACAATAGCCATAATTCCACCAGAAAGCATAAAAGTTGTACCTATAGCAGCTCCGCTTATAATTCCTTGAATTGTATTTTTTTTATTAAATATTTTTTGAATTAATTTTTTATCCTCCTCTTCTTCAGTATTTTCAGTTTTTGTTTTTGAAAATCTTTTTAATATTTCTTGAACTTTGTTGCTTGTTAATGCTGTGTTTATAACAGTACTAATTCCTGTAGCATATCCTACTCTACTAATTAGACGTGAAACGTCTCCAGTCATGAATACCCCTACGCTTGTTATCGCTGTAGCAAGTGCAACCTTACCCGCTCTTGAAGTTAAGCTTTGTTCTACTTTATTTCCATCGTTATCAATTCCAAGCCACCAATTTTCAGTCTTTATTAAAGCCTTTTTAAATATACCCATTTTTTCAGCCTTCGCTTTATTGAAAGCTTCTAGTTCTTGTAAGTATATTTCCCTTGTTATGTCAGCTTGTTCTTGAATTGTTAATTCTCTACCCTCAGCAGCTGAAACACTTCCAATTTTTATATCAACTAATTCTCTCACCTTAGATATCTCTAAAGTTTTGTTGTTAACTTTTTGTTTTATTTCTTTAGAATTTTTACTTTCATCATCTTCTAAATTGATAGGTTTAACAATTCCATCGTCTTCTAAATCTATAGGTTGAAGTAATTCTTCTTCATCTTCTAAACTAGCGT
>CAYNLU010000022.1:4180-5487 GCA_964398205.1 uncultured Candidatus Saccharibacteria bacterium
TCGCTATTGCATTATCTACTTGCTCTTTTGTTGTTGCTATAATTGCTTCTTCTTTTTTTACTACTCCTGCTAATGCGTTTTGCATTGCGTCTTCTCCTTTTTCCGGATCTAAATTCCTTGCTTTCTTTGTAGCAGTTTTTCTAGCTTCTGCATTTTTTTTTTGTTCACCTTCGATTTTTTCTGCTTTTTCGTTAACTGGGGCAGATTCAGGAAAATCCCCCTTAAAAGTTGCTAATTGACTTAAGTCTTTAATTTCATTTTGATTATTTGGTGTTTTTTCTGTATTTCCATTTGCATCAGGTTTAGGTGCTTTTTTATAACTACTTGATTTACCTGTGGAACCTATATCTCCTGCAATATATTCATTATATATATCTAAAATATAAGGATGCGCGAACCCTTCTTCTGAATTTACTTGCTCTTTTGCAATTTTTATTTGTTCTTCTTTAGGTAATTCTTTAAAATTCTTTAAAGAGAATTTTGGTTTTTGTTCTTTATCATTATGTCCTTTTTTGTTATCTTTTAGTCTTCCGTAAAAAGGCTTTTGTTCTTTTATTGTTCTAGCCATATTAATTATTTTCTAGTTGTTCTTGTAATTGTTTTATTTTTTCTTTTTCGAGTTTTCTTAAGGTGTCTTTAATTATCTTGTTTTGCAAAGTTTCGAGCTCTTTTAGTTTCATTAAAGCTTCGTCATAAATCTCTTCAATTTTGCGAATCGTAGTCTCTTTCATTTTATATAATTATACCCCCAAATCAAAAATACACAAAGGTTATGAATTTATATATAAATCACCTTTATTTATTTTTAGTGTATTGATTTCATAACCTAATTTATTCTCTAAATAACTTTTAATTTGTGGTACTAGCTTAGGTAAAAGAGGTTCTATGGTGGATTTTACTTTTCCTGTTGCAAAAAAACTATCAGTACTGATTTTATGTTTTTTGATAATTATATTTTTATTTTCATTGCCTAAATCTAAATTAAGTTTAATTGTTACATCTCCTATAATAGGCACATTATTCAAATATACTTCTGTGGAAATGTTTAAACCTTCTTCGGTTCTTGAAAGTTCAAATTTTAATATTTTTGGATTAAATTTTTTAGCTTCAGGGTTTTCTAAAAGTTTGTTTATATTTTCTTGTATTTCTTTTTTTAATTCTTCTAACCTTATAATTTTTGAATTCTCTACTGATTTTGTATTTTCTTTCGAATTCATTGCAATAATTCCTTCAGCTATTGATTGAGCTGCTGATTTAGCTAATCTTTCAGTTTTTTTTCTTTCGCTCTCGTCAACCTCAACTTTTTC
>CAYNLU010000023.1:0-1971 GCA_964398205.1 uncultured Candidatus Saccharibacteria bacterium
ACCAATCAAAAGTATTAGCACAAAAACAAACAAAATTATTTTTTGTTTACTCACTCTAATATTATATACTAAAATTACTTATAAAAGAGAGCTTTAACTTTGTGGATAAGTAAAATCCAAATAGTTGAAAAATTCCAAAAATATGCTATACTTATATGCAGTATAAGTCTCGCGAAACGAGGCTTTTATTTTTAGAAGTAATACAATTAAATATATGTTAGATATAAAAGCATTTAAAATTGCATTGGAACAATTAGAACAAGAAAGAAAAATTCCAAAAGACAAAATAGTTGAAGCTATCGAACAAGCGCTTGCTGCTGCATACAAAAAAGATTACGGTAAAAAGGGGCAAATTATTCGTGCGCGTTTTGACCTTGAAACCGGACAAACTGATTTTTATCAAGTTAAAATCGTAGTGGACGAAAGTATAGTTCGTATGGTTGAAGAAGACGAAGAAGACGAAGAAGTAGAATATGTAAAAACTGAGGGAGATGAAAGACCTCGTTTTAACTCTTTGCATCATATTTTACTTGAAGACGCTAGAAAAATTAAAAAAGATGTAGAATTAAACGATGAAATCGTATTCCCTCTCGACGCAAAAGATGATTATGGACGTATCGCAGCTCAAACAGCTAAACAAGTTATTATTCAAAGAATTCGTGAAGCTGAAAGAACTTCTATCATGGACGAATACGGAACTAAAGAAGGAGAAATCATTAGTGGTATAGTTCAAAAAATCGAAAGAGGCAACGTTTACATAGATTTTAATCGTGCAACTGGAGTATTGCCACTCGAAGAACAAATTCCAGGAGAACACTTTTCTCGTGGAGAAAGAATCCGAGCATATTTATACTCTGTCGAAGATTCTGCTCGTGGTATTACTTTGAAATTATCTCGTACTCATCCTCGCTTTATAGAGAAACTCTTCTCTCAAGAAGCACCTGAAATCGAAAGTGGCGTAGTAAAGATTAAAGGTGTTGCTCGTGAAGCTGGTTCTCGTTCTAAAATCGCAGTATATTCTACTGATGATCAAATTGATCCAGTTGGTTCTTGTGTAGGACAAAAAGGAACTAGAGTAAATACTATTACTTCTGAATTAGGTGGTGAAAAAATAGATATCATTCCTTGGTCAGAAGACCCTAAAGTATTTGTTTCTAATTCATTATCACCTGCTAAAGTTATCAGTATTGATATCAACGAAGAAGAACACAAAGCAGACATCATTGTAAGTAGCAACGAATTATCTTTAGCTATTGGTAAAGGAGGTCAAAATGTTCGCCTTGCAGCGAAACTTACTGGTTGGAAAATCGATATCAAAACAGACGATAAAGACGAAAATACTAATCTAAACAAAGAAGAAGAAACTAGCGACCAAGATATTGCAGAAAACGAAGAATAATTTGTTATAATTTATTCATTAATAATAAAATAAAAATATATGGCTAATATTAATCACAAACCTTCAAAATACATGCTAAATCTACTTCATGCTTTACCTGCTTTTGCTAAAGAAGAAGATAAAGTATTAAACGTAATAGTAGAAGTCTCAGCTGGCAGTATTAATAAATATGAATTAATTACTGAAACTGGCCAACTTAAACTAGACAGAGTAGGATATTCTTCACTTGCTTACCCTTTTACTTACGGAGCAATCCCTATGACTTGGGACTATGATGGAGACCCTCTCGATGTAGAAATAGTAAATATCACTGAGCCTTTAGTTCCTGGATCTTTAGTTGAAGCTCGTATTATTGGAGTTATGAAATTTATCGACGGAGGCGAAGTTGATGATAAAATCATCGCAGTCCTAAACGACGATAAACGTTCTGATCATATTAAATCTTATAAAGATTTAGGTGAATACTGGGAAAAAGAAACTAAATATTACTGGGAAAACTATAAAGCTATGAAAAAACCAGGTACCGGAGTAGTAGAAACTTTTCACGATGTAGATGAAGCTATGAAAGTTAT
>CAYNLU010000023.1:2071-5213 GCA_964398205.1 uncultured Candidatus Saccharibacteria bacterium
CAGGTACCGGAGTAGTAGAAACTTTTCACGATGTAGATGAAGCTATGAAAGTTATAAAGGATTGTGAAAAAAGATACGAGGAATTGTATTTACCAAAATTCGAAAACTAAAAAAAGGCCCTTTGGGGCTTTTTTAGTTTGTGCTATACTTAATATAAGTCGAATTATTAGACTTTAAGAATTAACATTATGAATAAATATAAAATATTAACATTAATCTTTCTTTTAGTTTTATCTACAGGTGTAGTATTTGCAGAAGAAACTTCAAATCCTTTCCCTGATAATAGAACTAAGGAAGAAAGAGTAAAAGATTTTGAAACTAAAAAGAATGAATTAAAAGAAAAAAGAGAATTAGCTAAAGAAGAGAAAGAAGAATATAAAGAAAAGTTTGAAACTATTCGCGAAGAAGCTAAAGCAAAGATGGAAGCTCTTCGAGAATCAGTTAAAAACGAAAAAGATAAATTAAAAGCGAAAATCAAAGAAGAGCGTTTGAATGGTCGCGAACAAGCTTTGAAAAGATTTGATAATCTAATCGAAAATATTGTTAAAAACAAAGATAAAGTAAACGCTCAAATAACTAAAGTTAAAGCTTTAGGGGTAGATACTACTGTAGCTGAAGGTAACTTAAAAACTGTAGATGAAAAATTAGCAAGTGCTAAAACAAAAATCGCTGAAATGAACACAATTCTTGCTACTTCAACTAATGAATTAACAAAAGATCAAAAAGATAAATTAAGAACTTTAACTAAAGAAACTCAATCTTTAATTAAAGAAGCTCATGAAGCTATCAAAAGTGCAGTTAAAAATTTAAAAGACGCTATTAAAGCTAAAGGCATTAAACCTAAATTAAAAGAAGTAGAAAAAACAGAAAAGGCAGAAGACAGTAGTAGTTCATCTTCCTCGTCTTCTAGTGATACTAATACAAGTGCGCAATAATTATTAACTAATTTTTAAAAAAATATGGAACCAAACGTAGATAAAAAATCAAATGGGGCTACAATCGGAGCAATTATTGTAATTATCATTCTTGTTTTAGGAGGTTTATATGTTTGGAAAAACAAAGATACACAAATCAATCTTCCAAACAACGAAATCGGTACTGAGAACGATGATCAAAGCAGTGCGGTCATTAATGCTTACAATGAACTTGAGGCTTTCGATCAAGAATTGGTAAATACTGATACTAATGTAGATGTAAATATAGATAATATTCAATAAAAATAAATCTATATCTATTTAAAAAATCCCGCATTATTTTTTATAAAATAATGCGGGATTTTGACAAAAACCTAAAAGATATATAAACTAAAAAATATGACAAAAAATACAAACTTAAAGATAAATAAATTACCAAAAAGCATAGTTGAAATCGAAGGAGAAATTGATGCCGAGGTATTTGAAAGCTTTTACGATAAAGCCTTTAAAAATATAGCTGAACACATAGAATTAGACGGTTTTCGTAAGGGTAAAGTTCCAGAAAACATCCTTTTATCTAAAATCCCTGAAATTACCATCTTAGAAGAAATGGCTCAATTAGCTATTAGTAGTGAATATCCAAAAATCATAAAAGAAATAGAATTAGATGTAATCAGTCAACCAAATCTAAATATAACTAAATTAGCTCGTAAAAACCCTTTAGGATTTAAAATCACTACCACAGTATTGCCTGAAGTAAAATTAGGAGATTACAAAAAAACTTCAAGCTCAATCAACAATGAAAAAGAAGAAGAAATCGTTGTTACTGATGAAGAGATGGAAAATACTATCTTAGATATTCGTCGTTCTCGTGCTCCAAAAGTCGATATGACTAAAATGACCGAAGAGGATATTAAAAAGATTGAAGAGAATAAAGATTCCAATTTGCCAGAGTTTAATGACGAATTCGTACAAGCTTTAGGGCCCTTCGAAAATACAGAAGACTTCAAAGAAAAACTAAAAGAAAATCTAAAGTTAGAAAAAACAAATCAAGCTCGTGAGAAAAAGAGGCTAAAAATAGTTGAAAAAATTCTAGAAGAAACAGAAGTAGAGGTTCCTGAAATCTTAACCAATATGGAAGTTGAGAAAATTCTTGCTCGTATGGAATCTGATATTGCAAGTATGGGTATGAAATTCGAAGATTACTTGAAACATCTCAATAAAACTATAGAAGACTTGAAGACTGAGTTTACAGCTGATGGTGAGAAAAAAGCAAAACTAGGATTAATCTTAAATAAAATTGCGAAAGAAGAAAATATAGTTGCTGATGAACTTGAAGTAGAAAAAGAAGTAAATCATATTATGGAACACTATAAAGACGCCGACAAAGACCAAGTCCGTATTTATGCAATCAATATCTTAACCAACGAAAAAATCTTCCAATTCTTAGAAGCATTAAAATAAATAGCAATTAAAAAAGCCCGGATTATCCGGGCTTTTGTCTTAGAATAAAATTCATTGTTTTTTCTGAAAATAACAAAAGATATAAAAAGAAAGTTGTTATATTAACTATATTTACAAATACATAGATATAATTTACTAATTCAGAAAAATGCCATAAAAAATACACCGATAAAATAAACACACAAAACAATAATAAAACTTTTGATGTAATTTCAATAAATTCTTTTGTTAAAATTAAAGCAAAAATAAATATTAAAGTTTGTATAATTATATTCAAGACAAACGGATTGAACCAACTTTTGGTTTTTAGAAAATCTTCTTCTTTTTTCTCAAATCCATTTGATGTGTATTTAAAGTAAATGGTTTTAGATTCTAATAATCCTACCCAAAAAGAAAGTTTATCATTATATTTAATATAATAAACTTTATTTTTTACCATATTATTCAAAACTGAATCCTGAACGTTCCAAAGCTCTTTAGGAATTTTCGTTACAATTTCTGTAAAAACTACTTTTTCATAAATTCTTTTACTTTTATATGGTAATAAAGTAGAATTTAAAAGCTTTTGTTTTATTATTGTTTTTACTAAAAAATGTTCAGAATTTTGTGAAAAATATATAGTGCCTTGGCTATAAACAAATATAGAATAGAAAATAAAAATTATAGTTATAAACTTTTTCATTTTTATTGATTTATATTTTTTTGTAAACCTAAGTTAACCTTTGAATTAGGACACTCAATAATATAATTGAGTATATGAAAAG
>CAYNLU010000024.1:0-4471 GCA_964398205.1 uncultured Candidatus Saccharibacteria bacterium
AAATTAGAAAAGGATCAAATCCCAGCTGTTTTTTACGGCGCAAAGACTCCTAGTACACCTATCGAAATTTCAGTAAATGAATTTAAAAAGGTTTGGAGAGAAGCAGGAGAAACTTCAACTGTAAAATTATCAGTTGATGGTAGTAACGTAGACGTTTTGATCAATGATGTGCAATTAGACCCTATTAAAAATACTCCAACTCACGTAGATTTCTTGGTAGTTGATATGAATAAAAAGATTTCTGTGGCTGTACCTCTTGAATTTATCGGCGTATCTCCTGCAGTTAAGGGAGGATTAGGAGTTTTGGTAAAAGTTTTATATGAAGTAGAAGTAGAAGCATTACCAAAAGACTTACCTCAAAAACTAGAAGTAGATATTGCTCCTTTAGTTGACCTAGATAGTAGTCTAAAAGCAAGTGATATTAAGCTTCCTTCTGGAGTATCTCTAATCACTAAAGAAACTGAAATCTTAGCTGCTGTTGCTCCTCATAAAGAAGAAAAAGAAGCAGAACCAGTAGATTTATCTAAGATTGAAGTAGAGAAGAAAGGTAAGAAAGAAGAAGAAACTGTGGAATAATTCCTTCGGAAAATCTCAAAATATGCTATAATAAAAACTATGAAGAAGAAATTCGTCATAGTTTTTATTTTTATATTAATATCGACCCTTTTTATCAATAATCATAAAGCTATAGCTGTTGATTGTTTGACTATAAATTATGCATCTCCTCAAAGCGATAAAGATATTTGTCGTAACGAGCTCGCTAATATTGAAGCTGAACTTCAAGAATTATTAAAAAAACAAGAAGCTCAAAAGAAAAATACTGGAACTTTAACTGGAGACGTGAATTATTTAAATAGTCAGATTAACGCCCTTAAAACTAAGATTAAAGGACGTGCTTTGGCTATTGCTCAACTCAAAGTTTCTATTAAAGAAAAGAATTCTAAGATAGAAGATTTATCAGACAAGATTGAAAATCAATACGAAAGTTTAGCTCAACTTATTCGAAATACTAATGATCTCGATAATGGAAATCTGATTCATTTGTTATTATCTAATGAAAATATTTCTGATTTTTATAGTGATGTCGAATCTTATTCATCTCTCAAAGAAGCTATAAAGGTTTCTGTAGACGAGATAAAAGGAGTGAAGACTAACGTCGAAGAAGAAAAGAAAGAATTAGAAGAAAAGCAAGATGCCGAGACCGACGCGAAAGCTGAACTCGAAAGTGCTCAAAAGAAAACTGCTCAAGCTGAAGCAGAGAAGAAGAAATTACTTTCACTTTCAAAAGCAAAAGAAACAGAATATCAAAAGTTAGCAGCTGAGAAAAAAGCTAAAGCTGATAAAATTCGTAGAGCTCTATTCCAACTAGCAGGTACTAGTCAAAAGATTGATTTCGGTACAGCTCTCAAATACGCGAATGAAGCTAGTAAATTAACTAATATCGAACCGGCGTTCTTGCTCGCTATTTTGCGTCAAGAAAGTAATCTAGGGTCTAACGTAGGACGTTGTTATTTGACTGATATTTCTGGACCTAAGGCTGGTTACGGTATTAATCGTTCGACTGGTAAAGTTTGGCCTAATTTAATGAAGCCTACTCGAGATATAGAGCCTTTCTTGGCTATTACTGATAGATTAGGGATTAATCCTCTTGAAACTACTGTATCTTGTCCTGTGGCTGGTATTGCTGGGTACGGAGGAGCTATGGGTCCTGCGCAATTCATACCTTCAACTTGGAAAATATTTGAAAAGAGATTAAAGGCTTTGTTAGGTTATGAAGCTAATCCTTGGGAACCTAAAGATGCATTTATGGCTTCCGCTATGTATTTGACTGATTTAGGGGCTACTGGTACTAGTACGGCCTCTCAGCATAAAGCAGCTTGTAAATACTATGGTACAGGAGGTAGTACTTGTTCATATTCTAAAAGTGTTATGAAATATAAGGCTGAAATTCAGGCGAATATCGATTTGCTTTCTAATTAATTTTGTGATATTATAGACTTTATGAAAAAAGATATACACCCAACATACAATGGACAAACAAAAGCAAGTTGTGCTTGTGGAGCTACTTTTACCGTTGGTTCAACTATGGAAGCAATCAATATGGAAATTTGTAGTAAATGTCACCCTTTTTATACAGGTAATGAAAAATTAATGGATACTGCTGGACGTGTTGATAAATTCAACAAGCGCCGCGCTGCTGCAAAAGCTAAATAACCAACTGAACTATACTTCTGAAAGTACGGATATTTTTCTACTGAAAAATTCCTCGTGCAGTCTCTGTACTACTCGCAAGCCTTTCATAAATATAGTTCAGTTTTTTGTTTTTTATTTTTATAATTTTTATGAGTTACGATATAGAAGAATTAAAAAAGAATCACAATACTAGCTATCTTGCTAGCGTTTTAGAGCGTTTAGAAAGAGAAGAAAGAGAAGTTCGCGAGATGTTAGATTCTGATGATACTTTGCATGAATTAGCAAAAGAAGAATTAACTAGAATTCAAAATGAAAGAGAATTAACCTTAAAGCAAGTAGAAGATATTTTAGCAAAAGAACGTGAAGAAGATGAATTTCCTAATGAAATAGTACTTGAAGTTAGAGCTGGAGCAGGAGGTGACGAAGCCGCACTTTTTGCTTGGGAATTAGCAAATGCCTATGAAAAGTATTCTGAAATCAAAGGTTGGGATTGGAAGGTAAACTATGAATCTAAAAACGACGTCGGAGGATATAAAGAAGCAAGTTTTGAAATCAGGGGAGAAGACGTTTATAAATTAATGCGTTATGAAACCGGAGTGCATAGAGTGCAACGCGTGCCTGCAACTGAGAAGAACGGACGTGTGCATACTTCGACTTGTTCAGTAGCGATTTTACCAATTCGTAAAAAGGTAACTTTTGAAGTTAATCTTGCTGATATTGAGATGGAATATTCTCGTGCTGGAGGTAAAGGAGGTCAAAACGTTAACAAAGTTGAAACAGCAGTGCGACTGGTGCATAAGCCTACTGGAATAGATGTGCGTTCTACAAATCAACGTTCTCAAGTCGCAAACCGCGAAAAAGCTATGCAGATTTTACTTTCTAAATTACAAGCCCTTAAAGAAGAAGAGGAGGCAAAAAAGTATTCTGGAGAAAGAAAAAATCAAATCGGTACAGGGGACAGAAGTGAGAAAATACGAACTTATAATTTCCCTCAAGATAGAATTACTGATCATCGTATTAAAAAATCTTGGCATAATTTGTCGAAAATAATGCTCGGAGATTGGGATCCGATTTTTGAATCTTTGCTTTCAGGGGAAACTGGAGACGAAGACGAAGATTAATACTTGGTACTAAAATGCCAAGTGAAATATATTTATGAACATAAAAAGAATTTTTCATTATTATTGGCAAGCAGCAAAGCAATATAAAATTGCTATTTTTACTATTTTAATTTTAGGCTCTGCCCGCATATTGTTTTCTATGATTGCAGCTGGGTTTATTTATAAGAATATTATTGATACCCTTAGTAGTGTTAATTTTTCCTTACAAGAAAGATACGATATTTCTATATTTTTTTTGATAGCAATGGGAATTTGTTTTCTTATCTCTTTAGCTTCCTCTAGATGGTTGGATTATGTTTATTATCGTTTCTTATTAAAATCAATAAAAAATATTTATAAAGTAAGTTTTGCTAAGTTTATAAATCATTCTTATAATTTTTTCACTAATAATTTTACAGGGAGTTTGGTAAATAAAATAAAAAGATTTACATTATCTTTTGAAACTGCTTCTGATGCTATTTTTAAAAATGTATGGGATCTTATACTGTCTGTTCTTTTTTCTTTTTTTGCGCTTTATTTTCAATCAAAAATATTAGGTATTTATCTTTTGATTTGGTGTGTTATTTATATAATTATGGTTTTATTTTTTATTAAAACTAAAGTCAAAATAGATTTAGAATGGGCAGCATCAGATTCTAGGGTTACAGGTTTTTTGTCAGATTCTATATCTAATGTTTTTAATGTAAAAATATTTTCTGCATTTAAAAAAGAAAATAATTCTTTTTATTTTTTTGTAAATGATTATATTACAAATTATCAAAAGTCTTACAAGTACTATGTAATTAGAGCATCAGTGCAAGCTGGTTTTATGGTTATTTTTCATATTTTTATTTTATATACTATGATTAATTTATGGAATCAAGGTTTAATTACTATAGGAACTTTTGTTATGACTTATGTATATGTTTTAGGTTTGTTTGATAAAATGTGGGAATTGTCTCATATTTTAATTCGTTTTATGAAATCCATGACTGATGCCAAAGAAGCAGTAGACATATTAGATAAACCTCTTGATATCTTAGATCCCGAAAACCCTGAAGAATTACGCGAAGGTAGGGGAGAAATAGAATTCAAGAATGTAAATTTTGAATATGTTGAAGACAATCAAGTTTTTACTAATTTTAATTTGAAAATCAAAGCGGGTGAAAAGATAGGTT
>CAYNLU010000025.1:0-3312 GCA_964398205.1 uncultured Candidatus Saccharibacteria bacterium
ATAAAATCTCGTCAAAAGCTCGAGAACTCTTAGAGAAACTCAAAGAAGAAGGATTGTAATACTTGACTTTAATACTTTTTATGATATAATAATATTGATAATGTTCTTTGTATTTGAGTAATTCAAAAAGGAACATAAATTTTTTTAACTTTTTCAATCTTAATAAGGTGAAAAAAAGTCTATTTTTTGAAAGTTTTTTTCAAGATTTAGTATGGGATCTAAATCCTATTGATAATTTTGAAAACATGTGTTTCTCCATAGATGGAGGAACACAAAAATTTTTTAATGCTATTTTCGCTGGCATTTTGACAGTAATGGCAATTGTGAATTTAATTTTTTATTCCCCAGTTTTTCTGGTAAACGGGCTCTTAAAAAAATAAGAGTAAAAGCCGAGTGGACTATTTAGTTTGCAAGGCTTTTTTATTTTAATTTATTTTGAAATTTTTTAGTGATTATTGAATATGCAAGTTGAGCGGAAGCGTATTCGGTTATTACAGTTTCTTTTTGAGGACTTACTTCGACAATATCAGCGCCGATAAGTTCAAATTTTGAAATAGCTTTATTAAGTAATTCCATACCGTAATCCCAACTTAAACCTCCTGGTACCGGAGTCCCAGTTCCAGGCATAACGCTAGGATCAAAACCGTCAACGTCGATAGTGATATATAAATATTTAGTTTTTATACTTTTTAATATTTCTTCTATGTTTGGTAATTTTTTAGGATACCCTGATTCAAAGATTGTAATATTTTGATTTTGATTTACGTATCCGATTTCATCAGTAGAAAAACTTCTAGCTCCTACGTTTAGAATACTATAACCAAGCTCGTGAGCGCGACGCATAATAGTCGAATGAGCGAGGTGGGTTGGGTTTTTACTATAATCAGAGTCGTCGTTACGCATATCGAGGTGAGCGTCGATTTGCAGTATAGTTACGTCTTTCGGATTATATTTCTTTGCTAAAGATTGATAAAGTCCGAGCGGTACAGAATGCTCTCCACCTAAAACGAATACAAACTTATCTTTTTCTAATAATTTATCAGTTTGCTTGTTGATTTTCTTTAGAACTTCACTCGGTTTAAATTTATTTAAATTTCCTAAATCAATATGAGAAGTTTTTACAAAGTCAATAACTTCGACTTTAAGTTTCCTGTCATAGAACTCTATTTGAGTAGCGAGGTTTTTAATTACAGCTTTAGGTCCGTTAACGGTCCCTTTATGACTCGAAGCAGTTTTATCGTAAGGAGCCGAAAGCATTACGACGTCCGCATTTTCCCACTTTTTTTCATTGATGATTGATTTTATTTCTTTAGTTTTCATATAAAAATCTTAGCATTTTATACTTTGAAAATAAAGTGATATAATCAAACCTATGAATACGCAATTATTGCACGAAGTAAGAGCCCCTAAAAATCAGAAAGAATTAGCAAATATAGTCAAAGCTCAAAGAATAAGTGAGCAAGTTTTAAAAGATACTTTAGCAATTTTAAAAATCGGTATTACTGAAATAGAAGTAGAAAGTTTTATCAAGCAAAGTTTTATCAAATACAAAGCCCCAATACTTTCTTTCTCACCTATAGTAGCTTTCGGTAAAAATTCCGCAAATATTCATCATGCTCCGACTGATACTAAACTTAAATTAGGAGATATCATAATGCTTGATTTTGGAACTACGGTGAATCATTATTGCTCGGATATGACTCGGACTTTTTTCTACGGAATTCCGAAAGATAAGAAAGGAATAATAAAGCAAAAGAAATTAATAGCAATTTATAAAGACGTACTTAAGGCAAACAATCTCGCAATTGCGAAAATTATGCGTGGAGAGAAAAACGCTAAAAAGATAGACGATATCGCTCGGAATTTTTTAACTAAAAAATATAAGAACAATTTTAAGCATGGCTTAGGTCACGGAGTGGGAACCGTTATTCACGAATGGCCAAATTTTAAACCGAATACTACTGATACTCTACCTTCAAATTGCGTTATGACTATCGAGCCGGGAATTTATATTCGAGGGCTCGGAGGAGTTCGTATCGAAGATATGATTAGGATTACAGATAAAGGCGGAGAGAATCTTACTAATTTCCCCAAAGATCTTAAAAGTATAATTTTAAAAGTTTAGATTTATAGTATGAAGAAAATTAAAATCGGAGTTTTATACGGAGGGCGTAGCGCAGAGCATGAGGTTTCTATTAAATCCGCGACTAATATTATAAATGCTCTCGACAAGAAAAAGTATATAGTTACCCCAATCTTAATTCCTAAAAATGGTAAATTCGATATTGAAAGTCTGCGTAAGCAAGATTTGATTTTCCCAGTTTTGCACGGAACTTTCGGAGAAGACGGCACTATGCAAGGTTTACTTAAAATCCTTGATTTACCTTTTGTGGGACCTTCAGTTTTAGGATCAGCGCTCGGTATGGATAAAGAAGTTGCGAAAAGATTACTTAATCAAAAAGGAATTTTAAATGCGAAATTCATCACTTTATATAAAGGAGATAAATTTTCTTATGAAAAAGCAACTAAATATCTAGGCAAAACTATTTTTGTAAAACCTGCGAATGCGGGATCTTCGGTTGGAGTTTCGAGAGTTACTAATAAGAAAGAATGGAGCGAAGCCTTAGAAGAAGCTTTTCTTTACGATACTAAAGTATTAGCCGAAGAGGCTATAATAGGTCGCGAGCTCGAATGTGCAGTTTTAGGAAATGAGAAACCGATAGCGTCTACAGTAGGTGAAATAGTTTTAACTTCTAATGATTTTTATTCTTATGATGCGAAATATATAAGCGAAACTAAAGCTCGCGTGGATATACCAGCTTTAGGTTTAAATAAAAAAGATATAAAAAGAATTCAAGATATTGCGATAGAAGTTTTTAAAACGCTATCTTGTGAAGGTTTATCTCGAGTTGACGTATTCTTAACTAAAGACGGTAAAATTTACGTGAATGAAATAAATACTATGCCCGGATTTACGGATATCAGCATGTATCCGAAACTTTTTGAATATAGCGGTATTAAAAAAGAGAAATTATTAGATATGCTTATCGAGTTTGCTTTTTCCCGCTATCAAAGAGAGAAAAAGTTAAAAACAAGTTTTAAATAAAATGCCAAAAAAGAATTTACCAATTTCTTATATTGAACTTTCTAGTGAAAATCTAATTTCTAATTTTTTGAATTTTCGTAAATTAATTCATAAAAATACTAAAATCGCTTTCGCTATCAAAGGCAACGCTTACGGTCACGGGCAAAATGAGATAGCTAAAATAGCCGAGAAATACGTAGATTACTTTTTTGTAAATAATTTACTCG
>CAYNLU010000026.1:0-2860 GCA_964398205.1 uncultured Candidatus Saccharibacteria bacterium
TTTGTGTGCAAATAATGCCTAGCATTACGTAAAGCACTAAAAAAAATACTCTTTTCAACTTATTAAGTTTTAAAGGTACAAAATTATACATGGACTTCCCGCCACGCTAAGGAATCGGTCGTGAATAAGAATTGAACTTATAGCACACCTCATAATATAAATTATAGCATATTCGTATTGTAATGTCAATATTTTATATTGACTTTGTTTTAAAAGGTTATAAAATGATTCATTTTTAGTTTTCCACAAACTACCCCTAAAAGGGTTGACTAAACCGGCTCATTTGCTACCCTTAATATATACGGAAACGGAAGAAAGTACCTTATCGATAGGAATACCGAAACGACAGTAACCATCGTATAAATTTGTTTTAATTACAAGGGGTCTATTGTAAAATCTATATTTTAAAGCCTTTTTGGCTTTGAAAACTTGCGAATAGAAGACAATTTGTGCGATAAAAGCCTTATTTTATAAAAGAAATTTCTAAAATATCCCGATTTTTGACTACTTCTACCCTACTTGTGGGCTTTTTAGCTATACCAAATACTAGTAATGCTAATTTTATTACTAACCTTATAAACGGAGAAGCTTTTGCTAAAAACAGCCCTGAAATTACAGAAAATTCTCAAAATATGAATCTTCTTGAAGCTAATGTTTCTTCTATCTTAGTAGATTCTAAAAAAGACAATCTAGACGAGAGCGTACCTATAACTATATCTGGGGACGCTCTTTCTGCTTCTTCTGGACCAGCTATTTTGTCTGGGGATGCTGAAGACTCCGATGTATCTTATGAGCAAATTAGTATTTATGTAGTTCGTCCGGGCGATACTGTGCAAAGCGTCGCTAAACTTTTCAAAGTATCTACTAATACTATTCTTTGGACTAATGATCTTAAAAAAGGTGAGAAATTAACTGTCGGTGATACTTTGATCATTCTTCCTGTTGATGGAGTAAAGCATACTGTTAAAAAGGGAGATACGATTAAAAATATAGCTAAATTATATAATGTTGAAGTTGGAGATATTTACTCTTTTAATGATTTAGATCAAGATTCTATTTTGAAAATTGGGGATGAAATAATTATTCCAGGTGCTGAAATCAAAGAAGTTGAGAAGAAGCCGGTGATTGCTAAGAAGCCTACTAATATTAAAAGTGGTGGTTCTTTCCCAAACAACTATTATACAGCTGATAATTCTAATAATACTGGTGGATTTATTAAACCTATACCTTGTCGCCTAACTCAAGGCAAGCACGATCGTTATGCTGTTGATATGAGTTGTGGTAAATCTGGTACTCCGATAGTTGCTTCTCAATCTGGAAAAGTTATTTTTGCGAAATATGGTTGGAACGGAGCTTTTGGTAACCTCGTGATTATTTCTCACCCTAATGGTACTCAAACTTTCTACGCTCACCAATCTAAGATCGCTGTATCTGTAGGTGATCAAGTCAAGCAAGGTGAAGTTATCGGTTACGTTGGTAATACTGGACGTTCGACTGGGCCTCATTTACACTTCGAAGTTCGTGGTGCTAAAAACCCAGGTTTCGATAACTCTTGGGCTAAATAGAAAAATAAAAATTAAAAAAATATAGATATTTTTAGACACGTATATTTTCTTGCTAGAAAATTACTGTGCTCGGCTCGTCAGCCTGCGCAAGTCAAAAAATATCTATGTTTTTTTAATTAAATTAGTGCTCGGTTCGACAACCTCGCAAGCCTTTATAAAAGTATATTTATTTTAGTTTCAGGGGTTTACTCTAAAACAGTCAAAGCGAGCATTAATAATACTCCGATGATCAAGAACAAGGATTGCAAAATTATATTTTTCGTTTTTTTACTTTTATGAAGTTCTGGAATCAAGTCTGCGAGTGCGATATAAATAAATCCTCCGCCAGCTATTGGTACTATATATTCGATAAGGTGTTCACTAACTTCTCCTAAGATAAATACTAAAATTAATCCCAAGAAAGCCATTATAGCTGAAGCAAAATTAAGCCAAAGAGCTTTTGCTTTACTGTATCCTGAATGAATAAGAACCGCAAAGTCCCCTATTTCTTGAGGTATTTCGTGAAGGATTACGGCGATAGTTGTCGCTATACCGAGAGGAATACTTACTAAAAAACTTGCTCCGATTATTATTCCATCTAGTAGATTATGCATACCGTCTGAGAATAAGACTAACTTCCCTACCGGATGAATATGATTTTCTTCGTTACTATCGTCTTCGTGATGATGCCAGTGCAAATATTTTTCTAATAAGAAAAACCCAAATATACCAATAACAAAGAGTAATCCAGTATTATGAGAATGTGAATTTTCAAAAGCTTCTGGAATTATATGAATAAATACGTCTCCGAGCAATGCTCCTATCGCGAGACTTATAAATAGCGTTAAATACTTTTTCAAGATTTTTGTTCTAATAGATAAAGCAAAAGCCCCTAAAACTGATACTAAACTTACTATTAAAACGCTTAAAAAAGAATATAAATAAACTTGAGTCATTTATTCATACTATAATAAATGCAAATTATTTGCAAGTAAATTTTTCTTTTTTATTGATATTTAAATTTAAAGTGCTATAATAATTCTTATTCGGGCTGTAGTATACCGGTAGTACAAGCGCTTTGGGAGCGTTTAGACCGCGTTCGATTCGCGGCAGCCCGACATTATTGAATATTTTTTAATATTTGATATTATATAAATAAGTAAGCGGGCTCGCCCGCCGAAAGTTTAGTGAAAGCGGGATTAGTTTAATGGTAAAATAACAGTTTTCCAAACTGTGGTTAGGAGTTCGATTCCCCTATCCCGCACCAAGCGATATTACAAAATAATATCTTCTATTCTCTTAATTTTTGCCTTTTT
>CAYNLU010000027.1:0-2759 GCA_964398205.1 uncultured Candidatus Saccharibacteria bacterium
TAGCTTTAATATGAGTTTTATCCCAAGGTGCAATACGAAGAGTTTTCGGATCTTCAACGTTAATAGATGCAACATTTTTAAGAGGTTGCATATCTCCATAAGCTTCAACTACGATACTATCGAGCACCATAGGGCTCGCTCGTCCAATATTCAGCTCACGATAAACCTTACTTAGAAAATCTTCGGCCTTTTTAACTTCTAATTTAAAATTTGAAAAATTGTATGACATATACTGTATTATAACATAAAAATAGAGTTAATAAACTTCTGCTTGATAACATTTTTCGCAATAAACAATCTCTGGGCGTTCTGGGGAATACGAAGTTTCAAATTCGTTACTACATCCTTCTTTCATACATTTGCGGTGATAAAGTTTTACAGGGTTAATAAATTTAAAACGGTCTAAAAATCTACAATTATGGCATTTTCGAGGCAAAGGTAAACCTATTCTTTTATAAAATTGTAATTCGCTATTTATAATCCTATAAGCTTTTTTACAATCTGAACAAGAGATAATTTCTTTTGTTATTTCTTCAGAAACATCATGAATCGAATCAGGTAAATCAATACTCGAAACTGTAACCTGAAATTCTTTAGGATTTGAATCTCTCCATAAAAAATTGTTTTGTTGAGCTTGTTCTTTATTTATTGGAGCATAATCTTGAGCTAAGCTTTCATTGTAAGCGAGAGGAGAAAAAGAACTTGGGAAGAATTCTCCATATTTATATATGTTACCTTTTTCATCAATATAAGGCATGTCATTCATATGCTTCTTTATTTTTTCAACCATTTCAAAATATTCAACTTTATCATATTGCTTGTTTAAAATACAATATTGTTTCTTTTTTAATCCAACACAACCAAAACAATCAGATGAACCTATACAATAAGTAGAATATTCTAAATCTTTAGATCCTCCCCAACAATTAAAACAGTATTTAAGGTTATAAGAACTTTCCCCACAAGTAACACATTCATAAGCATTCTCTACTCCCATAAAAAGCTGTACGCAATCATAAGAATTAGCAGCTTTTAAAACACTAATTTGACAGTAACGCATATTTTCCCCGTCTTCTATAGAAACAGAATCTTTAACATTCTTTGAATTACTAATTCTTTCTCCTGTGCAATTAAGGTTTCGTGAACCGTGATAATATTTAACTGGAAATTTTTGCCAAAATTCTAATACTTCAGAAAAAATTTTAGATATCGAGCTATAAGAATACAAATTTAATTCAGATACTCTCTTTTCATATTCTTCTTTAGATAATGGTTCATTAAAAAAATAATAAGATTTATTTCTTAAGTTTACAGAACCAAAACAATTAGTACAACCTCGTAAGCCTTTACTAAACCAAACGTCTACACAACTTTCGCAATCAACTGAATAAAAAGTTTTGTAAGATTTATAAACCATAACGTCTTCATAACAAAGTTCATCTTCAATAACTTCGTGAGAATCAAATGAATTCTTTATATGTGTAGCTTTTACCAAATAAGCAGAATCTTCTACGAAATCTGAATCAAAACATAAATAAGCATTTTTTAGTCTTCCAGCCTCATTACAATAATCTGAGTTAATCATAAAACCAGCGGATGATTTTGCCGGTAATGGTACTTTTGATAACAAATCATAAAATTGTTCAAAGAATGATTTTGAAAAATTATAATCTTTCTCATAACTCATAGGATCCCAATCATCTCCATGCCAATAATCGTTTTCGTAACTTTTTACATTTGCTTCAGGAGGAAAACCTGAAAAAGAATCATTGCCTGTTAGATAATCTTTTCGACGAAATAAATTCCTTTCATTTCTAAAGATAAGGCGTCGCACCATTCTACATTCAGGGCAAAAAGTCGGTGAAGGAACTTTCATCTTTTCATAAAAAGAAAAATCGTCTGGCTCAATTACGAAATCATTTTTACAATTTTGACATATTTTATTTTCTGATTGATAAGACATATATTTTATATATTCAATGCTAAGGCTTCGAGTAAGGTTTTAGCCGAGCTTGAGTGGTCGCGTAAAGCGGAGCGGATTTTGAAAATTTTAGTTAAATTTTCAAAATCCGCATTAGTCTTTTTATTTTTATTATTAATAATAGATTCTAAAGTATTTAAAAAACTTAAAGCTTTATGCCTTGGGGCTACGTAATTCTCTTCGTCTTCATCCTCTTTGGCTGTAAAGTCTTTTATAAAATCAATTCTTTCTTTTAAATTCATTTTAATAAAGGCATTAACCTCTTTATTAAAATCTAAAAATTTTTCATCACTCGCAATAAAATAAAAACGAGAAATAAAAGTTGGAATTAAAGTATTTTTATCTTTAATCACGATAAAAAAGAACGTATTTGAAATAGGTTCTTCATACATCTTGAGCATCGCATTTTGTGCTTCTCTTAAGAATGAATTAACTTTTAGTATTATTATTCTCTTGCCTTTACCTAAAGCTTTTTCATCTTTGATTTTATTTAATTCACGAGCATCATCAATCTTGAAAGTATCGAAAGATTTAAAATATAAATCTGGATTGGATTTTGTATCTATATTTAGTTCTTTTTCCAAGTATTCCAAAAGCGAATTTAAAACCTGATCCCCTCCTTCGAGTAGATAAGCATGGTGGAGATTATTTTTATTAATATGACTTAGCATAATTACTTTTTACTGATAATTGCTTTTTTATATACATCTAAATGAGTAAGTGCTATACCTGTACCTTTAGCTACGCAGTATAAGGCATCCTCAGCTACAGTTGCCTT
>CAYNLU010000028.1:0-2451 GCA_964398205.1 uncultured Candidatus Saccharibacteria bacterium
ACTACTCAATTCGAAGCAACAGACGCTCGCAGAGCTTTCCCTTGCTTTGATGAGCCAGAGCATAAAGCAATTTTTAACGTTTCTTTGATTGTTAAAAAAGGTCAAAGCGCAATTTCTAATACCTTACCAATAGAAGTTAAAGAGCACGAAAATGGTTACGATATTTTTAAATTTTCCCCTACTCCAAAAATGTCTACTTATTTGCTTGCTTTTATTGTTGGAGATTTAGAATATATTGAAGGCTATACTAAGAACAAAGTTCACGTCAAGATTTATACAACAGGGGGCAAGAAAGAACAAGGACGTTTTGCCCTTGATTGTGCTATAAAAAGTCTAGAATTTTATGAGGAATATTTTGATATTAAATATCCCCTCCCCACTTTAGACATGATAGCTGTACCTGATTTTGCTTCTGGAGCTATGGAAAACTGGGGAGCTATTACTTACCGCGAAAGTGCTTTACTAGTAGACGAAGAAAAATCTTCTTTAACTAACAAGCAATGGGTTGCTTTAGTTATCGCTCACGAACTTGCACATCAATGGTTCGGGAATTTAGTGACCATGCGTTGGTGGACACATTTGTGGCTCAACGAAGGCTTCGCTTCATATATAGAATATTTAGCAGTTGATAAAATTTTCCCATATTGGGATATTTGGACTCAGTTTACAACTCACGATTTAGGGGTTGCTTTAAGACTAGATTCATTAAAACATACTCACCCTATAGAAATCGAAGTTCATCATCCAAATGAAATTGGAGAAATTTTTGATGAGGTTTCCTATTCAAAAGGTGCTTCCATTATTCGAATGCTTGCAGACTATTTAGGTGAAAAAGATTTTAGAAATGGACTTAGATATTATTTAAAGAAACACAGTTATAAAAATACTGAAACAGAAGATCTTTGGGATGCTTTAGAGAAAGTCTCTCATAAACCAGTTCGTAAGATTATGCAAAATTGGACAAGTAAAAGCGGATACCCGTTACTAGAAGTAAAACAAGAAAAGAATAAATTATTTATTTCACAAGAAAGATTTTTTATGAGTCCATTTTCTAAAAAGCAAAATCGTGTAAATACTCTATGGTATTTACCTTTAAGTATAAAAACTGAAAAAGGTGAAGAAAAAGTACTTTTAAACAAAAAAATAAACTCTTTACCCTTACCTGAAAGCTATATTAAATTAAATTCAAATGAAACAGGATTCTTCCGCACTAAATACCAAAAAGACTTATTAGATAAGTTATACGTTAAAGTTTTAAATAAAGAATTACCGACAGTAGATAGATTAGGCATTGTGAGAGATTTATTTACTCTATCTAGCTCAGGAGAAATACCAACAAGAACTGCTTTAGAATTTTTAAAAGCATATAAAAACGAAGATAACTATACCGTTTGGGTTGAAATTGCTTCAGGACTCGCTTATATTGAGCAATTAGTAGCTAAAACTAAAGCAGAAGAAAATCTTGATCGATTTATAAGAGAACTCTTCTCCCCTATTTTAGAAAAATTAACTTGGCAAAAATTAAATAACGAAGCTCATACTGATACCCTACTCCGCTCACTTGCTATATCTAGACTAGGCAGAAGCGGTGACAAAGAAGTTATTAAAAAAGCAAAATATTTAGTAAAACAAATTCAAACAGGAAATCAAGTTGATCCGGATATTCGCGGAGCTTTATATACAATAGTCGCAAATAACGGAAATATTTCAGAATATAATGCTTTTATTAAACAATATAAAAATGAAACCTTGCACGAAGAGCGTAATCGTATAGGTAATGCACTGGGCGATTTTAAGGATAAAGAAATACTTTGCAAAACCGTAAACTTTGCTTTGTCTCCCGTAGTTCGTATTCAAGATACTATAAGTATTTTATCTTCTGTGGGAGCTAACCCTTATGGACGCGATGTTTGGATTACAGCTATCAAATCAAATTGGCAAACTTTACTTAATCGTTACGGAGACGGAGGTCACTTCCTCGCTCGTTTAGTAAAAGCTTTGAGTTCTAGTCCCGAGAAAAAACATTTGACTTTTTATCAAAATTTCTTTAAAACTAATAAAGCCCCTGGCGCAGAACGAAGCCTAGAGCAAGTCAAAGAAAGAATAGAATTAAATATCGCTTGGGCTAAAAGAGATTTAAAAGATATAAATAAATTTTTAGAAAAAGAAAATGTATAGTTTGATTTCAACTGAAGATATAAATGTATTAGCTGTAACTATTATTTGTAGTTTTGTATTATGGACTTTAGCTAAACATTATAAAAAATTTGAATCAAATATAATTACATCAAATCCTGATCCTATTATTGATAAAGATAAAAAAGAAACTGAATTAGAATTAATAAATAGACTAAACAATATAGCAAACGCAAAAACTATCGAAGTTGATCCTAGTAAATACGATGACTTTATAGCGATCGAAGGTGTAGGGCCTAAGATTAATGAATTACT
>CAYNLU010000029.1:0-2432 GCA_964398205.1 uncultured Candidatus Saccharibacteria bacterium
CTTTTATGATAGTAGGCTGGGTAGATAATTTACTTAATCCAATAATTATTTCTTCGAAAATTAACATACCTCAAATAATGGTACTATTTTCTGTGTTAGGTGGATTAGTATTATTAGGACCGATAGGTTTCCTTATTGGACCTTTAACTGTGAGTTTGCTTTACTCTTTAATCTCTATATATAATCACGAATTTAAACCTACTTTAGACGATAAATAAAAATGCTTAAGTTTTACAACACTCTTTCAAAAGAAAAAGAAGATTTTATACCTAAAATAGAAGGTAAGGTTTCTTTTTATTCTTGTGGACCTACCGTATATAATTATCCGCATATTGGGAACTATCGTTCTTATATTTTTGCCGATACTTTAAAACGCACTCTCACCTATCTCGGGTATGAAGTGAAGCATATTATGAATATAACCGATATCGACGATAAAACTATTCGTGATTCTCAAAAATCTGGTAAAAGTCTAAAAGAATTTACTGAATTTTATACTTTAGAATTTACTAAAGATTTAGCTAAATTAAATATCTTACCTCCGACTTCTTTCACTAAGGCTACGAATTACGTCGACAAGATGGTAGAAATTATCGAGACTTTATTAGAGAAAGGTTATGCTTATAAAAGCAACGATGGCTCTACTTATTTTGATATTAAAAAATTTCCAAATTATGGAAAACTTTCAAATTTAGTTTTAGAAGATCAAAAAGAAAATGCGAGCGGACGTATTAAGACTGATGAATACGATAAAGAAAACGTTCAAGATTTCGCTCTTTGGAAAGCTTACGATGAGAGCGACGGAGAAGTTTACTGGGAAACAAGTTTAGGTAAGGGTCGTCCAGGTTGGCACATAGAATGCTCGGCTATGAGTATCGCGAACCTCGGAAACTCACTCGACATTCATACCGGTGGAGTAGATAATATTTTTCCTCATCATGAAAACGAAATAGCTCAATCCGAATGCTATACTGGAGAGCAATTTGTAAAATATTGGATGCATAACGAATGGGTTTTGGTTGATAACAAAAAGATGTCTAAAAGCGAAGGTAATTTTTATGTACTTTCAGATTTAGCAAATAAAGGCATAGATCCTATCGCTTACCGATTTTGGCTACTTATGGCAAGCTATCGAACTCGGGTAAACTTCGTCTGGGAAGCCCTAGAAGCCTCTCAAATAGCCTTAAAACGCCTATATAACCTTTATTTGGAGCTTGGAGACGAGATTGGCTCAATAGACCCAAATTATCAAAAAGCCTTCAAGGAACGCATTTCTGACGATTTAAATACCCCTATGGCTTTATCTTTACTTTGGGATTTAATGAAAGATATAAATATTAGCAATAAAGACAAAAAGGCTACAGTTTTAGATTTTGATAAAGTTTTAGGATTGGATTTTGAGAGCGTAGTAGCCGACGAAATCCCTAGCGAAATTATCGAATTAGCCGAAGCTAGACAAAAAGCAAAATTAGATAAAAACTATTCCCTCTCTGACGAAATCCGAGCAAAAATAAATTCCCTCGGTTACGAAATCAAAGATACTAACGACGGATATAAAATAAATAAGAATTAAAAAAACTCAAGTTAGATACTTGAGTTTTTTTAAAATTTAATTTTTTAAAACAACTTTACAATATCGTGATAAGTGATAATTAACATAAATAGAATTAACAAGAAAAATCCTACCATATTCGCAGTGTTTGCAAAATTACGATTCATCCTAGAACCTTTTATTTTTTCAATCAACAAGAAGAGTAGTCTTCCTCCGTCTAAGGCTGGGAAAGGTACGAGGTTAATAATAGCGAGGTTTACTGAGATCAAAGCGGTAAAAGATAATAGATAAATAAATCCGAAACTATAAGCGTCGCCAATAATCTTAGTCATACCAACAGGCCCCGAAACAGCAGACAAATCCGCTTTCCCTACTATACTATTTGCTAGTAGATTATATAAACCAACAGCAGTATTTTTAGTTTGGAAAATAGTAAGTTTCATACCTTCATATAAAGCTGTGAAAAAAGGAAGTTTTAAAGTTCCAATAGTATCCATAGCGATACCGATAGCGACATTGCCTTCTTCGTTTGCTTTCGGAGTTATTTGGGTTTCGATTAGGGTTTCATCTTTGCCTCGAGTATAAGAAATATTTAAAGTTTTATCTTTTGAAGAAAGTACAAAATTGCGGAAAGATTCAGGAGTAATATCTTCTAATATTCTTACATTATTTTTATCGTCAGTATTTGAAACTTCTTTGATTTTATCTCCAGATTCTAAACCTCCGAGAAAAGCTGGAGATTCTGGAACTACGGAAACAACTACGAGATTAGAATCTGAAACTTGATAACCTTTAGGTTCAGCTCCTTGAGAAGTCGGAAGCCCGCTCATAAATCCAATAGAGAATAAAACCCAAGCTAAAATAAAATTCATAAATACTC
>CAYNLU010000030.1:0-1809 GCA_964398205.1 uncultured Candidatus Saccharibacteria bacterium
GAAGAAATAATTATTGGATTAAGTAAATTATCTACCCAGCCTACTATCATAAAAGCCCAAATAGCCATACCGATTCCTCCTGGAGTATTGCCTGTTGCAAAAAGGAAAATAGTTGCAGGTACGGAAACTAAAGCTGTACCAACGGTAGGGATCAAGGAACCGATAGCTGCAATAACTCCCCAAAGCGCAGAATTCGGTACTCCGAAAAATGCCATTCCGGAAGCCATCAAAACTCCTTGAATGATAGCGATCAACAAATATCCTTTGATGATTCCGTTAATAGAAAGAGAAAGTTTATTTAGGATTTTTTCATCATCTTCGTTGCGTAGAGGACTAAGCATAACGAGAGCTTTTCTCCAACGTTTTCCGTCTTTAAGGAAGAAGAAAAGAGAGATAATTATAAGGAAGAAAGAGAAAAGTGTAGTTAAAGTTGAAGTGAAAATTTTAGCTACGTTGCGAGATACGAAAGTTGCTAATTCTCCAACCTTGTCATTGATATTGAAATTGAAATCTGCAGGTATGTATTGGTTTACTACGTTTTCTATATTGTTAAAATATAAATCCGGACCTCCAGAAGCTGCAATATTTTCATAAACGTCTCTAGATTGATTGAAAACCAAGATACCTATACCTAAAACTGGACCGCAAATAAGTAGTATAAATAAAAGTACAGTTATAAAAGCTGATAAAGCATCAGGAAGCTTTTTTGTTTGTAAATATTTGTAAATAGGGAATAAGACTACCGCAAAAGAGGCACTTATTACCAAAAGAGGCAAAAAGGGCTTGAAAATTAGAAAAGTAAAGATTAAAGTTCCTAATAATAAAGTAAAGAAAAAGTATCTTTCGAATATTTTTGTTTGCATTGGTTAATTATAGCATAATTTAGTTATAAAGTAGAAAGCTAAAAGTCATAAAGACTTATCAAGTTGCATTTTTTGATAATATAGTGTAAGATAGTATTTATGGAATTTGCAGTAATAAAAACAGGTGGTAAACAATACAAGGTCTCTAAAGACTCTGTTGTTACTATTGAGAAAATAAAGGGTGAATATAAAAAAGGCGATAAAATCGTTTTTGATAAGGTTTTACTTGTTGATAACGGTAAAGATACTACTTTAGGAACTCCTTTTATTGAGGGAGCAAAAGTAGAAGGCGAAATCTCAGTTATCGGTAGAGCTAAGAAGCTTTTAGTTATGAAGTACAAGCAAAAATCTCGTTATCTAAAGAGAAACGGTCACCGTCAACCTTACTTTAAAGTTAAAATAACTTCTATAAAATAATAAAAGCCCTCGAAAGAGGGTTTTTATTTTCTATTTCTTAATGCGTTTTTGAGGGTTTCGTTGTCCGAATATTCGAGTTCCGTACCAGTTGAAAGTCCGCGACCGAGAGACGAAATAGTGAAATTAATTTCTTCTTCTAAATTTTTAAGTTCATTACGCAAATAGAAATCTGTATGATCACCTTCACGAGATAAACTAAAAGCAAGGATAACTTCTTTAGGTTTAGTTTCTTTTATTTTTTGTTTTAATTCTTTAATACGTACAAAGCTCAAAGTATTTTTCTCTACGATAGGGACGAGTCCACCCAAGACAAAATATTTCCCATTATAAACTCGACTTTTTTCTAAACTTTCTAGGTCAGAATCTTTTTCTAAAATTAGCAGAGTTTCATTGTCTCTTGTAGATGAAGAGCAAATAGAGCAAATAGCGTTTGAATTTTTATTCAAGAAAAACCTAAAACAAGAATTGCAACGTGAAATATTTTGCTTTAATTCTAAAATCGAATTTGCAAGATTCTCGCCGTAATTAG
>CAYNLU010000031.1:0-1808 GCA_964398205.1 uncultured Candidatus Saccharibacteria bacterium
AGTAAATCTCTTTAGTTTCCTTATTTTGAATTTTAATTAATCTATCTTGTGACATAGGTTTATAATAGTATAAATTCCAAAAAAATGCAAATAAAAAGCCCCAGCGTTTTTCGCGCTGGGGACTTATCAACCTCCTCGTCGAGATTGAGGTCTGGATCCGTAAAGTTCAAGATTTTTACTGGTACTATCGTTATTATAATCTACTTTATTGGTAGATTTTTCTTTATAATACCCTTCAGAGTTATAACTGCTATGATTTTTAGGATTAAAATCTAAGGATTTATAATACTTACCATTATAGTAATAACCACCTTTATCATAATGACTGCCTTGATTATGATAATTTCCATAATCCTTATAAGATCCTCTCTGATGATACGAACCTCTTAAATTATAAGAAGCTCCTATTCCTAACGAGAAACCAAAACCAACTTTATAACGAGGCCCATAATGATATTCACCATAAGGATAATCTGAATAATCATACCCGTATGTCGGGCATCCACAACCAATCGGTCCAGGGTCGATTACTCTAACCTGTTGCTCTTGTTTGCCTCCGCAAAATTCGAGTAAGTCTTTACGGGTGTAGCATTTTTCTCCAAAGCGACATTTTTCGCATTGGTTCATGTGCTCTTGAATCAAAGTTTCGCAGGTTGTTTTTTCATCCTGCTCTTCATCTTGAGCAGAAAGAAAAATTGGCAAAAAGAAAATCAAGCTTAAAAATATTATATTTTTCATCTTAGTAAGATTGAAAATGTGAAAAAACAATTTATCACTTATATTTATATAACAAATTAACTAAAAAGTCAAGTAAAAAGTTATTTTATAACCCTCGGTAAAATTGAAGAAAGCCTAGTTACTACTTCATAATTTATAGAACCTACTTTGTTAGCTATTTCGTCTGCGGTGATAGTATTATCTTTTTGTTCCCCTATTAATACGACTTCGTCTTCTATTTTGACTTCTTTTAATTTACTAAGATCAACTACTATCATATTCATAGAAACTCTACCTAAGATTTTGCATTTCTCACCGTGAATTAAAACTTTGCCAATATTCGAAAGTCTGCGATCTAATCCGTCAGCGTAACCGAGCGGAATAATTCCGATTTTAGTTTCTTCATAAGTCGTATAAGTTAATCCGTAACCGATAGTTCTATTCGGAGGCAAAGTTTTAATCTGAGCTAAAGTAGTTTTGAGAGCTAAAACCGGTTTTAATTCTAATTTATTTTTATAAAGGTATTTGATATGCTCACTCGGCCAAAGTCCGTACCCTCCGATACCAATCCGAACGATATTATTAATCCCTTTACCTTTCTCATAGACTAAAATTCCTGAAGTCGCCGATAAATGAGTAGCTACATTTTTAAAATTATATTTTACTAAAATTTTTAGAAATTTATCGTACTCTTTGATTTGCTTTTTTGCATGAGTAAAATTATTCACGTCTTCAATATTCGCAAAGTGTCCATATATACCTCCTAATTTAATATATTTTGCACTTTTTAAGATTTCTAAAATTTCAATAAACTGCTTGAGACTTAAACCTTCCCGCCCAAGTAATGCATCGACAGGCAAATGCACTTCAATAGTTTTTTTATTCTTTTCTGATATTTTTATAAGCTCTATAAGTTGTTCTTTATTAAAGATTGATATAATCGCATTATATTTTGTAGCTTCTTTGAGGTCACTGATTTTTACATACCCGAAAAGAAAAGTTGGTTTTTTAGTTAATTTACGTAAAGCTTTAAGTTCGAGTAAATTATTTACAAAAAAGTAATCTACGTATTTCTCGGCTATTTTAGCTAT